>NZ_LIRJ01000157.1 GCF_001419745.1 Streptomyces silaceus
CGACGCGGTGCGCCCGGTGCGCCGGGACGATCAGCAGGCGCTCCACCCGCAGGATCCCGGACCGCACCGGGGCCGCCAGTCTCGCCACTGACCGACCAGAGCGGATACCCAACGTGGGCATCCGCCCCCGGGCCTGCGGTGGTAGGTGACAAGGCCCGCCGTGGTAAGCGATGTGCCTGTGCGCCATAGACGACCAGATTGAGGATGCGCGCTCCGAGTCGCGCTCCAGGTCGTCTTCCGGGTCGTGCATCGAGGCGCGTTCCGGGTCGCGTCACTCCAGAGGGCTCCACGCAGGAACGCGCAGCTTACCGGCCGTTTCTGCGAGATCGGTGGCGCCGACTATTTCCCTGAGAAGCCCTTTTGGACGGCGCAGTGAAGTCCGGTCCGAGGTCTCGCCGGCCTTCCCGTACCCCCTAGACGAGCTATTCCGATTACTGCTGGTGATCGGAAGGTCGCCTTTCGTTCGCGTGGGCTCTGGGCGGGAGAGATGATGGTGCCGACCGTGTGTATGGGGCTCGGGGACAAGCAAGGTCTGTGAGCAGATGCCTGGCAACAGTGACCGCAGTCATCGCCGGGATGCAAAGCAATTCAGGGAACCGCCTTTCCTGACGCGTCGTAGTGAGCTCGGCTGCGCCAAGCGGTTGGCTATCCCGAGTGGCACAGGCCGAACCGGTGTCGTGCGGCATGTCCAGGCCGACGGTGAAAGGCTCGGCGATGGCGGGCTGGACGGGATACGGGTACTGCGCCAGCCACTTACGGTTCCTCTGGGGCCTTCGTCACTAGCCCTCGTCGAGGACGGCCTCGACGAGGAACGGACCTCCAGTGCCGTACCCGTCCCGCATGGCTGCCATGAGTTCAACACTCGTGCTGACACTTCGGCTGGGCACCCCCATGGACTGCCCCAGGGCGGCGAAGTCGACCATGGGTTGGGTCAGGTCCATGCCGAGGAGGCGTTTCACTCCTGGTTGCCGGTGGTGCCAGTTGTCCTTCAGGACGCGGTACTCGCGGTTGTTGGCGATGACGAAGCCGATCGGGAGGCCCAAGTGAGCTGCGGTCCAGAGGGATTGCGGGCTGTACATGGTGGCGCCGTCGCCAACCGTGCACAGCACCCGTCCGCCCGGGTGGGCCAGGCTGACGCCGATGGCCGCGGGCATGGCCCACCCGAGGCCGCCCGACACCCACTGGTACCGGTTCGCCTCCTCCAGGCGCAGTGCGGCGCGGATGCTGCGTGCCGCGTGTGGCGCCTCGTCGACGACCAGGGCGTCGTCGGGAAGTGCGGCGGCCAGAGTCGCAGAGAGACTCTCCAGCTCAAGTGGCTTGTCTTCGTGACTGGTTGGTGGTGCAGCCGTCATTCGCTGGGGAGCCTCCGAGGTCGGCAGCGACGCGAGCAACTCGCGCAGCGTGGGCCTCAGATGCCCGTTCAGCGCGCGGTCGACCGGGGTGTCGAGGCCGGGGCCCGTCGGATCTGCGGAGATCTGGACGACGTGTGTGTCCTCGTCCAACAGCGGTCCTGGAGCGTAGGGGTAGTAGAGCGGGAAGGTCCGGGATCCCACGACGAGTACCAGTTGGAACGGGGCGAGTGTGGAGCGGATGCCCGGCAGGTGAGTGGGCAGATAGCCGCGCCACAGCGCATGTGCTGTGGGGAAGGGGTTGGTGGCCGGCCAGCCCGCTCCCCACACCGGGGCGCCGAGTGCCTCGGCGAGGGCCAGGCCCTCGGCGGGAGCGTGGCGCGCCAGTTCGTCCCCGTAGACCAGCGCGATGTCATCGGCCGGGGTTTCGTTCAGCAGCTTGGCGAGGCCGTCCGTGGGTGCGGCGGCGGCGTAACGCACGGCCGTACGTCGTGGCGGGGGCGGGCCGATTTCGTCCAGCAGGTTCATCGGTAGTGAGACGAACACCGGTCCTGTCGGTGGCGCCTGGGCGACCCGGAAGGCGTGGCTCAGTACCTCGCCGAGTTCCTCACGGGTGCCGACCTGGTGGGCCCACTTGACGGTGGGCGTGGCCATTCCCGTCAGGTCGCCCGCCAGTACCGGGTCGCGGATGAGGTGGCGCAGGTCCTGCTGCCCTGCGGTGACCACCATGGGTACGCGGGCGGCCGCGGCGTTGGTCAACGCGCCGATGCCGTTGCCGAGGCCCGCGGCCGCGTGCAGGTTGACGAAGGACGGGCGGCCTGCGATGCGGGCATGGCCGTCCGCCATGGCCACCGCGGAGGCTTCCTGGAGTGCGAGCACGTAGGTGATGTCGTGTTGGTCCGCCAGCTGCTGGATCAGGGGGAGTTCGGTGGTCCCGGGGTTGCCGAAGACGTGGTCGACGCCTTCTTCGCGCAGAACGCGCAGCACGAGTTCGGCACCGCTCAGGCGCGGTGAAGCGACAGCGGGTGTCGTCATGGGGAGGCTCCAGATGGTGGGTGGGGGACAGGGGCTGGAG
>NZ_LIRJ01000158.1 GCF_001419745.1 Streptomyces silaceus
CACCGGGGGCGCCGGGGCCGCCGAGGGCGGGGGTGCCGGCGTGCCGGGGCCCGAGGGATCGGTCATGGTGGATGTTCCATCCATCTCGGTCATGGAGAGTGGAGGAAACGTACACTTCAGCGTTGCTTTCCGGCCACCTAAGGTCGTGCCGACCACGAGGCCATGGGTACGGGCGGTTGTCCCCAGGGCCGGTCCTCACCCCCATCTGCACGACACGCCACCGAGGTGCGCGAAGGAGGCCCCCCAATGGCCGTCGACTACACAGTGATCGTCGTCTATCTCGCCGGGATGCTGGCCATGGGCTGGTGGGGCATGCGCCGCGCCAAGTCCAAAGCCGAGTTCCTGGTCGCGGGCCGCCGCCTCGGGCCCTGGATGTACTCCGGGACGATGGCCGCCATCGTCCTCGGCGGCGCCTCCACCATCGGCGGCGTGGGCCTCGGCTACCAGTACGGCCTCTCCGGTGCCTGGATGGTCTTCACCATCGGCCTCGGACTCCTCGCGCTGAGCGTCTTCTTCTCGGCCCGCATCGCGCGCCTGAGGGTCTACACCGTCTCCGAGATGCTCGACCTGCGCTACGGAGGGCGCGCGGGCGTCATCTCCGGAGTGGTCATGTGGGCGTACACGCTGATGCTCGCGGTCACCTCGACCATCGCCTACGCCACGATCTTCGACGTCCTCTTCGACCTGAACCGCACCGTCGCGATCATCCTCGGCGGCTCGATCGTCGTCGCGTACTCCACGCTCGGCGGCATGTGGTCCATCACCCTCACCGACATGGTGCAGTTCGTGGTGAAGACCATCGGCGTGCTGCTCCTGCTGCTGCCCATCGCCGTCGTCAAGGCCGGCGGCTTCAGCGAGATGAAGGCCGAGCTGCCCACCGAGTATTTCGACCCGCTGGGCATCGGCGGCGAGACGATCTTCACGTACGTGCTGATCTACACGTTCGGCATGCTCATCGGACAGGACATCTGGCAGCGCGTCTTCACCGCCCGCAGCGACAAGGTCGCCCGCTACGGAGGCACCGTCGCCGGCACGTACTGCCTCATCTACGCGATCGCGGGCGCCGTCATCGGCACCGCCGCCAAGGTCATGTACCCCAAGCTGCCGAGCGCCGACGCGGCCTTCGCGACCATCGTCAAGGACGAACTGCCCATGGGCGTGCGCGGCCTGGTCCTCGCCGCCGCGCTCGCCGCCGTGATGTCCACGTCCTCCGGAGCGCTCATCGCCTGCGCCACCGTCGCCAACAACGACATCTGGTCGCGGCTGCGCGGCGTCGTGAAGGCCGACGCGGGCGACGAGCCGCACGACGAGGTCAAGGGCAACCGCGCCTTCATCCTCGTCATGGGCGTCGGCGTGATCGTCATCGCCATCGCCCTGAACGACGTCGTCCAGGCCCTGACCGTCGCGTACAACCTGCTCGTCGGCGGGCTGCTCGTGCCGATCCTCGGCGGCCTGCTGTGGCGCAGGGGCACCGCGGCCGGCGCGCTCGCGGCCGTCGCCGCCGGCGGTCTCTCCGTCGTCGGACTCATGTGGGCGTACGGGATCCTCGCCAACGAGCCCGTCTACTACGGCCTGTTGACCTCGCTGGCCGTCTACGTCCTCGTCTCCCTCGCCACGAAGCCCACCGACGCGGCCGTGCTCGCCGCCTGGCGCGAGCGCCTGGCCGGGCGCGGCGCCGAGGAGGCCGAGCCGGAGGCCCCCGTGGCCGTCTAGTCCCGTGCGCGGCCCGCTGTCAGTGGGCCGCGCGACACTTGAATCGCAGCATCCGCACCAACTGGAGGAAACCGACCATGAGCAGCGCCGAGACCCCGACGACCCCGCGTGGCCCCGTCGACTCCTCCCGCATCCCGAGGTACGCGGGCCCGGCGACGTACGCCCGCCTGCCCCGCCTGGACGAGGTCGGCGGCACGACGGACGTCGCCGTGGTCGGCGTGCCCTTCGACACCGGCGTCTCCTACCGCCCCGGCGCCCGCTTCGGCGGCAACGCCATCCGTGAGGCCTCCCGCCTGCTGCGCCCCTACAACCCGGCGCAGGACGCCTCGCCGTTCGCGCTCGCCCAGGTCGCGGACGCCGGTGACATAGCCGCCAACCCGTTCAACATCAACGAGGCGGTGGAGACCATCGAGGCCGCCGCCGACGACCTGCTCGGCTCCGGCGCCCGCATGATGACGCTCGGCGGCGACCACACCATCGCCCTGCCGCTGCTGCGCTCGGTCGCCAAGAAGCACGGCCCGGTCGCCCTCCTGCACTTCGACGCCCACTTGGACACCTGGGACACCTACTTCGGCGCCGAGTACACCCACGGCACGCCGTTCCGCCGTGCCGTCGAGGAGGGCATCCTCGACACCGAGGCGCTCTCGCATGTGGGCACCCGTGGCCCGCTGTACGGCAAGAAGGACCTCACCGACGACGAGAAGATGGGCTTCGGCATCGTCACCTCGGCGGACATCTACCGCCGCGGCGCCGACGAGGTCGCCGACCAGCTGCGCCAGCGCATCGGCGACCGCCCGCTGTACATCTCCATCGACATCGACTGCCTCGACCCGGCCCACGCGCCGGGCACCGGCACCCCCGAGGCGGGCGGCATGACCTCCCGCGAGCTCCTGGAGATCCTGCGGGGCCTCGCCTCCTGCAACCTCGTCTCGGCGGACGTCGTCGAGGTCGCCCCCGCGTACGACCACGCGGAGATCACGGCGGTGGCGGCCTCCCACACGGCGTACGAACTGACGACGATCATGTCCCGCCAGATCGCGGAGGCCCGCGAAGCGGGAGGCACCCGGTGACCCACGACCACGACGTCGTCCTGCGCCCCACCGCCGCCCAGACCGAGGCCGCGCTGAACCCGCCCCCGGGGCGCAACGGCGGCGACCTCGTCATGGAGACCCTCGCCGGCCTCGGCGCGACCACGGTCTTCGGCCTGCCCGGACAGCACGCGCTCGGCATGTTCGACGCGCTGCGCCGCTCCTCGCTCTCGTACGTCGGCTTCCGCGTCGAGAACAACACGGGCTTCGCCGCCGACGCGTACGGCCGCGTCACCGGCGAGGTCGCCCCGCTGCTCCTGTCCACCGGGCCGGGCGCGCTGACCTCGCTCGCCGCGCTCCAGGAGGCGGCGGCCGGGTCCTCCCCGGTCCTCGCGATCGGCAGCCAGGTCCCGGTGGCCGGACTCGGCGGCGGCCGGCACGGCTATCTGCACGAGCTGCGCGACCAGCAGGCCTCGTTCCGCGACGTGGTCAAGTCCGTGCACACGGTCCGTACGGCCTCGCAGATCCCCTCCGCGATCGCCGCCGCCTGGGAGTCCGCCCTCACCGCGCCGCACGGCCCGGTCTGGGTGGAGATCCCGCAGGACGTGCTCCTCGCCGGGACGACGCTGCCGGTGGTCACCGCGGTGGACGCGACGCCCGAGGACGTCGTGCCGCGCCCCGAGCTGACCGCCGTCGCCGCCGACCTGCTCTCCCGCGCCGAGCGCCCGGCGATCATCGCGGGCGGCGGCGTGGTGCGCTCCGACGCGAGCGGCAAGCTGCGCGCGCTCGCCGAGCTGCTGAACGCGCCCGTCGTCACGACCTTCGGCGGCAAGGGCGCCTTCCCCTGGGAGCACCCGCTCTCGCTCCAGTCGTGGCTTGAGGACCGGCACACCACCGACTTCCTGGAGGACGCGGACGTCCTGCTGGTGGTCGGCTCGGGCCTCGGCGAGCTGTCGTCGAACTACCACACGTTCGCGCCGCGCGGCCGGGTGATCCAGATCGAGGCGGACGCCGGGAAGCTGGAGTCCAACCACCCCGCGCTCGGCATCCACGCGGACGCGCGCCTCGCGCTGTCCGCCCTCCTGGAGACCATCGACGCCCCGCGGGAGGACCCCTCGGCGCCCGAGCGGGTCGCGGCGCTGCTGGCCAAGGTCCGTGAGCGGATCGACGGCCAGGACCTCGCCCTGGAGCAGCGCGTCCTCGCCGCCGTGCGCGAGGCCCTGCCGGACGCGTCGCCGTCCTTCTGGGACATGACGATCCTCGCCTACTGGGCGTGGTCGGCCTTCGACGCGCGCCGTCCGAACACGATGCACTCGGCCCAGGGCGCGGGCGGCCTCGGCTACGGCTTCCCGGCGGCCCTTGGCGCGGCGGCCGCCGACCCCTCGCACCCGGTCCTCGCGGTCTCGGGCGACGGCGGCGCGATGTACTCGATCGCCGAGCTGGCCACGGCGAAGCAGTACGACCTGCCGGTGACCTGGCTGATCGTCGACGACGGCGGCTACGGCATCCTGCGCGAGTACATGTCCGACGCCTTCGGTGAGGCGACGGCCACGGAGCTGGCCCGCCCCGACTTCGTGGCGCTCGCGGAGTCCTTCGGGGTGCCGGGGGTGCGGACGAGCCCGGAGACCCTCCGGGACGACCTCGCGAAGGCGCTCGCCGAGCCGGGCCCGTCCGTGGTGGTGCTCCCGGCGCTCCTGAAGATGTTCGCGCCGACGCATCTGGGCTGACCCGGACGCACCTGGGCTGACCCGGGCGCATCGGGTCTGGTCCAGGAGGCGTCTGGCCCGATCCGGCGAGATCGTCGTACAAGTTCATACAACCTTTCACCGGTACCGGTGAGTCATGTGGGGCGGGTGCGCCGGGGGGCGCGCCTGTACGGACCCCGAGGGTCTTGTACGGACCCAAGGGGATGGGGAAGCTCCATGACTCACCGGACATCCGGTATATCCAGGCGTGCCCGCGTGCTCTCGGCGGGCCTCGCCGCCGGGGTGCTCCTGCCGCTCGGCGCGGTCGCGCCCGCCGCGCCCGCCGTCGCCGCGGCCGCGCCGAAGGTCACCTGCACCTCCGCGCAGGCGGGCCTGGCCGCCAAGCTCACCAAGGACATCACCGCGGCGCTGAAGAACCGCAAGGGCACCGTCGCGGTCGGCCTCCACGACCGCACCACCAACACCACCTGCACCCTGCGCGGGACCACCGCGTTCGACTCGGCGAGCGTCGTCAAGGCGACCGTCCTCGCCACGCTCCTGTGGGACGCCCAGAAGAGCGGCCGGAGCCTGTCCTCCCGCGAGAAGAACCTCGCCACCGCCATGATCACCAAGTCCGACAACACGGCGACCAGCACGCTCTGGCGCCAGCTCGGCACGGGTAAGATCAACGGCTTCCTCAAGGCCGCCAAGATGACCAGGACCGTGCCGGGATCGGGCGGCTACTGGGGCCTCACCCGGATCAACGTGACCGACGAGCAGAAGCTCCTCGCACTGATTTCGGGTAAGAACGGCGTCCTGACCGACGCCTCCCGCTCCTACCTCCTGAAGCTGATGGGCAAGGTCGTCGCCGCGCAGCGCTGGGGCACCCCCGCGGGCACCCCGTCCGGCGTCTCGATCCACGTGAAGAACGGCTGGCTGCAGCGGGCGACCCACGGCTGGCGGGTGCACAGCATCGGCGCCTTCAAGGGCGGCGGCCACGACTACACGATCTCCGTGCTCACCCACGGCAACGGCACCATGAACTACGGCGTCGACACCATCCAGCGCGTCTCCCGCGCCCTCCACAAGGACCTGACGCCCCGGGCCCCCGCGGCCCGGCGCTACGCTCCCACGGATTCGCCGCGGGAGGCGTTCGTGGCCGTCCCCGGCAGCTGACGGGCCCCACCCGTCGCGGCGCTCCGCCGCGACGGGGATTGTTGCGGCGGGATGAAATCCGCATCCCGCCGTGTTGGGCCTCTCGGCAGGTCAGGTCGACGGGAGGCAGCACGTGACGGAGCAACGGGGCGGGGCCGGGGCGAAGGAACCCGGCTGGGCCAGGAGGCTCACCGGATACGCGTGGCGGTATCCGAAGGACGTCGTGCTCGCGCTCGGCTCCTCGCTCGGCGGCATGGCCGTCATGGCCCTCGTACCGCTCATCACCAAGGTCATCATCGACGACGTCATCGGCCAGGACGGGCAGGGCGGCACACGCTCCATGGCCCCCTGGGCGGGCGCGCTCATGGGCGCGGCCCTCGTGGTCTACGTCCTCACCTACATCCGCCGCTATTACGGCGGCCGTCTCGCCCTCGACGTCCAGCACGACCTGCGGACCGAGATGTACGGCACGATCATGGGGCTCGACGGACGGCGGCAGGACGAGCTGTCCACCGGCCAGGTCGTGGGGCGCGCCACCAGCGACCTCCAGCTGATCCAGGGCCTGCTCTTCATGCTGCCGATGACCATCGGCAACATCCTGCTCTTCGTGATCTCCCTCGTGATCATGGCGTGGCTCTCGCTGCCGCTGACCCTCGTCGCCCTCGCCGTCGCGCCCGCCCTCTGGTTCATCGCCCGCCGCTCCCGCTCCCGGCTGCACCCCGCCACCTGGTACGCGCAGGCCCAGGCCGCCGCCGTGGCCGGCGTGGTCGACGGCGCCGTCAGCGGCGTACGCGTGGTGAAGGGCTTCGGGCAGGAGGAGCAGGAGACCGGGAAGCTCAGGGAGGTCGGGCGCAGGCTCTTCGCGGGCCGGCTGCGGACCATCCGCCTCAACTCCCGCTACACCCCCGCCCTCCAGGCCGTCCCCATGCTCGGCCAGGTCGCCATGCTGGCCCTCGGCGGCTGGCTCGCCGTGCGCGGCGAGATCACGCTCGGCACGTTCGTCGCCTTCTCCACCTACCTCGCCCAGCTCGTCGGACCCGTGCGCATGCTCGCCATGGTCCTCACCGTGGGCCAGCAGGCCCGCGCCGGCGTCGAGCGCGTCCTCGAACTGATCGACACCGAGCCGAGCATGACGGACGGGCGCAAGGAGCTGCCCGCCGACGCCCCCGCCACCGTCGAGTTCGACGACGTGAGCTTCGCGTACGAGGAGGACCGGCCGGTCCTCGACGGGCTCTCCTTCGAGATCCGGCCCGGCGAGACCCTCGCCGTCGTCGGCTCGTCCGGCAGCGGCAAGTCGACCGTCTCGCTGCTCATGCCCCGCTTCTACGACGTGACGCACGGCGCCGTCCTCATCGGCGGCCACGACGTGCGCGAGCTGAGTCTCGCCTCCCTGCGGTCCGCCATAGGGCTCGTGCCCGAGGACTCCTTCCTCTTCTCCGACACCGTCGGCGCCAACATCGCCTACGGCCACCCCGGCGCGACCCAGGAGCAGATCGAGAGCGCCGCGCGCGCCGCCCAGGCCGACCGGTTCATATCCGAGCTGCCCGACGGCTACGACACCAAGGTCGGCGAGCAGGGCCTGACCCTCTCCGGCGGCCAGCGCCAGCGCATCGCGCTCGCCCGCGCCATCCTCACCGACCCCCGCCTCCTCGTCCTCGACGACGCCACCTCCGCCGTGGACGCCCGCGTCGAGCACGAGATCCACGAGGCGCTGCGGGGCGTGATGGCCGGGCGCACCACGCTCCTCATCGCCCACCGCCGCTCCACCCTCGGCCTCGCCGACCGCATCGCCGTCCTCGACGAAGGACGCCTCGCCGACCTCGGCACCCACGAGGAGCTGGAGGAGCGCTCCGCCCTCTACCGGCGCCTGCTCACCGACCCGGACGAGCTCGGCGGCGTCTCGCCGGGCCACGCGCTGCCCGCCGACCGGCCCGAGGACACCTCCGTACGCGCCGAGCTGGACGCCGAGTTCGACGCCGAGCGCGGCATCACGCCCGCCCTGTGGACCGGCGACCGCGAGCCCAAGGACGCCGCGCTCTCCGGGATGCCGGCCACGCCAGGACTCCTCGCCCAGGTCGACGCGCTGCCCCCGGCGACCGACACCCCCGACATCGACGAGGCCCGCGCGGTCACCCCCGAGGAGTCGTACGGCCTGCGCCGGCTGCTCGCCGGATTCCGGCTTCCGCTGCTCCTGAGCCTGCTGCTCGTCGCCGTCGACGCGGGCATGGGCCTGCTGCTCCCCGTCCTGATCCGGCACGGCATCGACGAGGGCGTCAGCGAACTCGCGCTCGGTGCCGTCTGGGCCGCGTCCGGGCTCGCCCTCGCCGCCGTCGCCGTCCAGTGGGCGGCGCAGACCGGCGAGACGCGGATGACCGGCCGCACCGGCGAGCGGGTCCTCTACTCGCTGCGGCTGAAGATCTTCTCGCAGCTCCAGCGCCTCGGGCTCGACTACTACGAACGCGAGCTGACCGGGCGGATCATGACCCGGATGACCACGGACGTGGACGCGTTGTCCACGTTCCTGCAGACCGGTCTCGTCACCGCCTTCGTCTCCGTGGTCACCTTCTTCGGCATCATGGTCGCCCTGCTCGTCATCGACGTGCAGCTGGCGCTCGTCGTCTTCGCGACGCTGCCGCTGCTGATCGTCGGCACGTACTTCTTCCGCAAGTCCAGCGTGAAGGCGTACGAACTGGCGCGTGAGCGCGTGTCCGTGGTCAACGCCGACCTCCAGGAGTCCGTCGCCGGGCTGCGCATCGTGCAGGCATTCCGGCGCGAGCGGGCGGGCGGCGAGCGGTTCGCGCAGAACAGCGACAGCTACCGCAAGGCCCGCATCCGCGGCCAGTGGCTGATCTCGGTGTACTTCCCGTTCGTGCAGCTCCTGTCCTCGGTCGCCGTCGTCGCCGTGCTGATCGTGGGCGCGGGCCGGGTCGAGGCGGGCACGCTGACGACCGGCGCGCTCGTCGCGTACCTGCTCTACATCGACCTGTTCTTCGCGCCCGTGCAGCAGCTCTCGCAGGTCTTCGACGGCTACCAGCAGGCCACCGTCTCGCTCGGCCGCATCCAGGAGCTGCTCCAGGAGCCGACGTCCACGAAGGCCGCGGACGAGCCGATGGAGGTGCTCTCGCTGCGCGGCGAGATCGCCTTCGAGGACGTCGACTTCGCGTACGGCGCCACCGGCGACGGCGCGTCCGAGGAGGCGCTCAGCGGCATCCGCCTGCGGATCCCCGCCGGGCAGACCGTCGCCTTCGTCGGCGAGACCGGCGCGGGCAAGTCGACGCTCGTCAAGCTCGTCGCCCGCTTCTACGACCCCACGGGCGGCCGCGTCACGGTCGACGGCACGGACCTGCGCTCCCTGGACCTCACCTCGTACCGCCACCGCCTGGGCGTCGTGCCGCAGGAGGCGTACCTCTTCGCGGGCACGGTCCGCGACGCGATCGCCTACGGGCGGCCCGACGCCACCGACGCCCAGGTCGAGGCCGCGGCCCGCGCCGTCGGCGCGCACGACATGATCGCCACCCTGGACGGCGGCTACCTCCACGAGGTCACCGAGCGGGGCCGCAACCTCTCCGCCGGGCAGCGGCAGCTGATCGCGCTGGCCCGCGCCGAGCTCGTCGCCCCCGACATCCTGCTCCTCGACGAGGCCACCGCGGCGCTCGACCTCGCCACGGAGGCGCAGGTCAACCAGGCCACCGACCGCATCGCGGGCCGGCGCACCACGCTGGTGGTCGCGCACCGCCTCACCACGGCGGCCCGCGCCGACCGCGTGGTCGTGATGGACCACGGGCGGGTCGCGGAGGACGGCACGCACGAGGAGCTGCTCGCGCTGGACGGGCGGTACGCCGCGCTGTGGCGGACCTTCGTGGGCGAGGCCGTGGAGGCGGCCTGAGGGGGATTCCTCCCGGGGCCGGGTGCCCCGGGAGGAACGGCGGTGAGAAGGCGGGAAAAAGGCGCGGGAGGCCGCAACCGCACGGGCTGTGGGCTGCGTCCGTACATCAGTACGCTGATGCCGGAGTGGCGGGAGGGGCAATCGTGGGCAGTGGACGCGGCAGTGGTCGGATACGACGGCGGCTGACGCTCGGCACCGCCGTGCTCGCCGCCTCCGTGCTGCTCGCCCTCGCGGGCCCCGGCACCGCCTCGGCGGAGGCCGTCACGGGCCTGTGCGCCGGCCGCAAGGTGCGCTCGCTGCCCTTCAGCACCGGCAAGGTCGACGTCTTCAAGAGCCGCGGCTACATCTGCGCCGTGGCCGTCGCCAAGAAGCCCGGCGCCCGCAAGCCCATGTCGGTCAGCGTCCAGGCGCGCGGCAGCAGGCCCGCCCGTGACAAGGGCCGCTACACCCACCGCGCGGGTCCGGTGACGGTCCACGCGGGCCACCGCTGCGTCTGGGTGAAGGCGGAGATCAGCGGGCGCGGGGTCAGCTCGGGCTGGATCCTCTGCTGAGACGTTCCTTCCTGGGGCGTACCTTCCTGAGACGTTCCTTCCTGGGACATTCCTCGCGTCGCGGTTCTGCTCAACTCCCTCTGTCGCGGACCCAGTTGCTCCGTTAGGTTCCGGGGCACTGCTGTGTCGACAGGGGAGGGTGCATGAGCAAGGCGCTCAGATGGCTGTTGTCGCTCGTGGTGCTGACAGGCACGATGAGCGCGGCCGGAGCGACGACCGGCGCGGCCACCGCCGCGGAACCGGGCACCACCGCGGACGCGAGGCCCGCCGCGGAACCGGACATCAAGGACAGGCTGCTCGCCATACCCGGCATGAGCCTGATCGAGGAGAAGCCTTCCCCAAGCTCTCGACCACGTTCGAGCAAAGGGGACCCCACTCCCGGCTACCGCTTCTTCGTCCTGAACTACACACAGCCCGTGGACCACCGCCACCCGTCCAAGGGCACCTTCGAGCAGCGTCTGACCGTGCTCCACAAGGACACCAGCCGTCCCACGGTCTTCTATACGAGCGGCTACAACGTCTCCACCAACCCCGGCCGCCGCGAGCCGACGCAGATCGTCGACGGCAACCAGGTCTCCATGGAGTACCGCTACTTCACGCCCTCGCGCCCCGAGCCCGCCGACTGGTCCAAGCTCGACAGCTGGCAGGGCGCCTCGGACCAGCACCGCCTCTACCGTGCCCTCAAGTCGGTCTACGGCAAGAAGTGGCTGGCCACCGGCGTCTCCAAGGGCGGCATGACCGCGACGGCCTACGAGCGCTTCTACCCGCGCGACATGGCGGGCGTCGTCGCCTACGTCGCCCCCAACGACGTCGACGACAAGGAGGACTCGGCGTACGACGAGTTCTTCGCGAACGTCGGCACCAAGGAGTGCCGCGACCGGATCCAGGCCGTGCAGCGCGAGGCGCTGACGCGCAGGGGGCCGCTGTCGGCGAAGCTCGCGGCCGTCGCCGAGGCGGAGGGCTACACCTTCAAGACCGTCGGCACGCTCGACAAGGTCTTCGAGGCGGTCGTCATGGACCTGGTGTGGGGCTTCTGGCAGTACCAGCCCGCCGCCACCGCGTGCGGCCGGATCCCGGACGCGGCCACCGTGTCCGACCAGGCGCTCTACGACTACGTCGACGACGTGGTCGGCTGGTCCTTCTACACCGACCAGGGCCTCGCCGGTTACGTGCCGTACTACTACCAGGCGGGCACCGAACTCGGCTCGCCCGACATCAGCCAGCCGTGGCTCGGCGGCCTGAGCCGCTACGGCTACCAGCCGCCGCGCAACTTCGTGCCGCGCGAGATCCCGATGACGTTCAAGCCCCGGGTGATGCGGGACGCGGACCGGTGGGTGCGCCACCACGGGCAGCGGATGATGTACGTGTACGGCGAGTACGACCCGTACGGCGCCGAGCGGTACCGGCCGACACAGGGCGCCAAGCACGACAACTACGTCTTCACGGCGCCCGGCGCGAACCACGGCGCGACCGTCTCGCAGCTCACGGCGGACGAGAAGGCGAAGGCGACGCGGCGGATCCAGGCGTGGGCGGGCGTCTCCTCGCCGTCCGCCAAGCCGCTGGCCGCGTACGACAAGAAGCTGGACCGGCGTGACGTGCGGAAGGAGTCGCCGGTGCGCCGCTAGGCCTGAGGGCGCGGGG
>NZ_LIRJ01000159.1:0-7915 GCF_001419745.1 Streptomyces silaceus
GCGAGCTGCTCGCCGACGAGGAGCGGGACTGGCGGGACGCCAGCCAGGTGCACTCCAAGGGCTGCGGCGCCAACATGCGCGTCGCGCCCCTCGGCCTCGTGCCGCACCTCGACGACGAGGTACGGTCCGGCGCCGCGCAGCTCCAGTCCGCGCTCACCCACGGCCACCCCACGGCACTGGCCGCCGGCGACCTGACCGCGTACGCGGTGCGGCTGCTGGCCCGGGGAGCGGAGCCGATGGGGCTGGTCGGGCAGCTGCGTTCGTACGCGCTGGAGAACCGCACCCGCTACCGCGAGACCTGGCTCGGCGACCTGTGGACCCGCTCCCAGGACCCGTCCCCCGAGCACTTCATCGCCCGCGGCTGGGACGAGTGCCTCGCCGTCCTGGAACGCCTGGAGGCCGCGCTGAAGCACGCCAACGCGGAGACCGACCCGTGCCTGGCCACCGGCGAGGGCTGGATCGCCGAGGAGGCGCTCGCCACCGGGCTGCTGTGCTTCCTGCAGTTCGTCGACGAGCCGGTCACCGCGCTGCGCAGGGCCGCCTGCACGTCGGGCGACTCGGACTCGATCGCCTGCCTCGCCGGCGCCTTCGCGGGCGCCCACCTCGGGGCGGACGCGTGGCCCGCCGCGTGGACGGAGCGGATCGAGTACCGGGGCGAGCTCCTCGCGTTCGGGGCGCTCTGGGACGCTTGAGGGATGACTGTGGACCTTGGCCCCGACCTGGACGTCGACCTCGCCTCCGTCGTCGCCGAGCAGACCGACCCGCTGCTCTTCGCGACGGTCTCCGGGGCGCACCTGTACGGCTTCCCGTCCCGTGACTCGGACGTGGACCTGCGCGGGGTGCACCTGCTGCCGGTGGCCGACCTGGTGGGGCTGCGCGAGCCGGACGAGACCAGGTCACGGATGTGGCGGGACGACGGGGTCGAGATGGACCTCGTCACGCACGACCTGCGCAAGTTCGCCCGGCTGATGCTGCGGCACAACGGCTACGTCCTGGAGCAGCTGCTCTCCCCGCTGGTGGCGCACACCACCGACGCCCACGCCGAACTCGTCGCGCTGGCGCCGACCGTGCTCACCAGCCACCACGCCCACCACTACCGGGGGTTCGCCAGGACGCAGTGGCGGCTCTTCGAGAAGAACGGCGAGCTCAAGCCGCTGCTCTACACCTTCCGGGTGCTGCTGACCGGAATCCATCTGATGCGGAGCGGCACCGTGGTCGCCCATCTGCCCACGCTGCTGGGGGAGGTGCCGGAGGCGCCCGCTTACCTGCCGGAGCTCGTCGCCGCCAAGGCCGAGGCCGAGCACGGCGGCGCCGCCGTGGACCGCGCGCGCGTGGCCGCCGACGTGGAGCGGCTGCACGCCCTCCTCGACGCGGCCCAGGCCGACTCAGCGCTGCCGGGTGTCCACTCCGCGTACGACGCCCTGGACGACCTCGTCGTCCGGGTGCGCCTCCAGGGACGCGCGGGCTGACGCGCGGCGCGCGCGGAACAGGAAGTCCGCGACCCGCTCCCGGTCGGGGCCGGCCGGGAGCGGGCTGCGCGGCGCCGCCTCCTCCGCCTCGGCCGCCAGGCGGTTCATCCAGGACTCGACCTCGGGCCAGGAGACCTCGCCGCGCTTGACCGCGAGCAGCGGCTCGCGCTGGTCGCCGACGTCGATCGTCAGCGCGCCGGTGCGCAGCAGGTCCCGGCAGGACATCAGCAGCCGCAGGAGGTGCATCGCGTGCTTCCAGCGCGGGGCGCCGTGCGTGCGGACGTCCGCCTCCAGCTTCTTGCGCTGGCCCAGCGCGTAGCGGGCGAAGGTGTCCTGGGCCTGGCGCGAGAGGAACGCCTCGCGCAGCGCGAGCAGTTCGCGGCCGGTGTCCGTGAGGTGCGTGACGAGCGGGGAGTGCAGGCACTCCAGGATGTTCGGGTTGGCGCGCAGGGCGAGCTCGCAGAAGCGCTCCAGCTCCCAGCCGAACTGCTCGTCCGCCGGGCCGTCCAGGTGCGTCGGCGGCTTCTCGAAGCGCCAGAACAGCGGGGTGGGGGCCAGGAAGACGCCCCTGCGGTCGGTGTCGCTGCCGTCCGTGGCCAGGCCGAAGGCGCGCGAGCCCATCACACACGCGTAGACGGTGTGGTCGCGTACGAGGGCCAGGTCCTGGGGGCGCATGGGCCGAGCGTACGGGCCGCGGACGGCCGGGGGTGATCGAATTTCCGGTGCCGGTCGGCCGTGGCGCGCGAGGTCCGGTGCGGTCAGCCGAGGGTGATCGACTTTCCGGTGACCGTGATCTTCTCCGGTGGCAGTGGACGCGGCGCGGGGCCGCCGGCGACCGAGGCGTCGGCCACCCGGTACCTGCTGCCGTGGCAGGGGCAGTTGATCGTGCCGTCCGAGACCGTCGAGACGATGCAGCCCTCGTGCGTGCAGACCGCGGAGAAGGCCTTGAACTCGCCGCTCTCCGGCTGCGTCACGACCACCTTCCTGTCCTTGAAGATCCTGCCGCCGCCCACCGGGATGTCGGAGGTCTTCGCCAGGACCGGTCCCGCGGGCGGCTTCGTGCCCGCGGACGCGGAGCTCCCGGACCCCGACTCCGACCCCGACGCCGAGGAGGCCGGTTCCGAGGTCCGCGGCGCGGCCCCCTCGTCGCCGTACTTGCTGCACCCCGCCGCCAGCGCCGCCGCGCCCGCCGCGCCCGCCGCGAGGACCGTCCGCCGCGCCGCGCGTCCGCCCCCGCTCACGTCGTCACCCCGAACGTACGGAAGAACCACAGCGCCGACGTCAGCCAGATCACCGTGAGTGCCACGAAGACCAGGCCCGCGACCACCGGGAGCAGCCAGCCGGGCAGCCGTTCCGCGCGCAGCAGCAGCATCTTGGCGCTGAACGCGCCGAAGAAGAAGCAGCCGAGCAGCGAGTGCCACATCACGCGGGTCGAGTACGTCTGGTAGCCGAGCGCGTAGAGGCAGTGCACCGCCACGGGGACGGCGACGAAGAAGGCGATCCGGCCCGACCAGCGGTGCAGCGCCGCCGACCAGGACGGGCCGGGGATCCTGCCGTACAGCATCAGCGCCGAGACGACCTGGAGCAGCGCGAAGCCGAACGCCGTCGTGGCCAGCCAGGACTTGACCGCGCTCGTGCTGCTGAACCCCGCGAGGTTGAAGGCGGTGCCCTCGGGGTCGTGGACCTTGCCGTACGCGCCGAGGCCGACCGCGACGGCCGCCGCGACCAGCGCGGGCACGAGGTAGCGGGCGGCGCCCGGCCGGGGCTGCTCGCCCGCGCGCGGCGGGACGGGGAAGCCGCCCTGGGTGGGGGCGTTCGGGTCGACGCTCATGCGGGCTCCCTTGCGGCGGTGCGGGACTGCGGCGGTGCGGGGCTAGGGCTCCACGGCCCGTACGGTGATCTCGGTGCCGTCGACACGGGCGGTGCCGGTGTCCGGGTCGAGCCGCGGGGCCTTCGCGGGCTCGCCGACGGTGGCCGGCTCCGGCCCGGTGTGGGCCGCGGCGGCGTCCTCGGCGGTGTCCGTGTTCAGGTCCGTCAGCATCTGCTTGCTGAAGCCGAAGAAGTACGTGGCGAAGAAGCCGACCAGGTAGCCGACCAGGAGGCCGCCCGCGTAGATCGCGATCGTGAGGCCGAGGCCCTTGTTGCCGTCGAGGAGGGGGAAGAGGGCCCAGCCGGAGGGGCCGATCGCCGTGGAGCCGACCTTGTCGCCGATCATCGAGAAGAAGCCGACGAACGCGCCGCCCGCCGCGCCGCCCACGCACGCCGTGACGAAGGGGCGGCCGAGGGGGAGCGAGACGCCGTAGATGAGGGGTTCGCCGACGCCGAGGAAGCCCGCGGGGAGGGCCGACTTGATCGTCGTACGGATCGACTTGTTGTGCTTGAGGCGCTTGAAGACGGCGATCGCGCAGCCGACCTGGCCCGCGCCCGCCATCGCGAGGATGGGCAGCAGGACGGTGTAGCCCTGCTGCTCGATGAGCGTGGTGTGGATGGGGATCAGGGCCTGGTGCAGGCCCAGCATGACCAGCGGCAGGAAGAGGCCGCCGAGGACCAGGCCCGCGAAGGCGCCGGTGTTGTCCAGGAGCCAGTTGGCCGCCGTGCCGATGCCGGTGGAGATCTCGCCCGCGAGGAACATCAGGCCGAAGATCGTGACGAGGCCGGAGATGAGGACCGTGAGGGTGGGGGTCACCAGTACGTCGACGGCCTCCGGCACCCTTCCCCAAGCTCTCGACTTCGCTCGACCAGGGGAGACCCCATTCCTGCACCACTTCTCGATGTACGTGGCCAGGACCGCGGCTCCGAGTGCGCCGAGGACGCCGCCCTGGCCGGGCGAGAGCTTCTGGCCGAAGGCGGTGATGTTCGCTACGCCCGCGTACACGATGATCGCCGCGACCGCGCCGCCCAGGATCGGCGTACCGCCGAACTCCTTCGCCGTGTTGAAGCCGACGAACACCGCGATCAGCGCCATGAAGCCGGAGGCGATGGCGGCGAGCGCCGGGGTGATGGCCGGCAGCCACTCCAGGTTGACCAGCAGGCCGTTGATGCCCGCGATGATGCCGCAGCCGATCAGGGCCGGGATCAGCGGCACGAAGATGTTCGCGATGCGGCGCAGGAAGAGCTTGAAGGGGGTCGCGTTCTTCTGCTTCCTCGCCTCCTTGATCGCCGTGCCCTGGGCCGCCAGTTCCTCGGCGGTGAGCGTGTGTTCGGCGGGCGCCGCCTCGGTGCGGCCCTCCGCCACCATGGCCTCGAACTCCGGCGTGACCCGGGCGACCGTGCCCGGACCGAGCACGATCTGGTAGGTGTCGTCCTCGACCACGCCCATCACGGCGGGCAGGGCCTTCAGTGCCTCGTCCTGGACCAGGGAACGGTCGGCGAGGCCGAGCCGGAGCCGGGTCATGCAGTGGGCCACGGACGTGACGTTCTGGGCGCCGCCGACGAGGGGGAGGATCGCGGCGGCGGTGGCGCGGTTCTTGTCTGGTGCCATGGTGCGGTGCCTTGCTGTGCGGTGCCCGGTGGGGCGGGGTTGGTTCAGGTGGTGCGGGCGGCGTCGAGGGCCGTACGGAGGTGGCCGGACGAGGCCGCGAGGAGCTCCGCGGCGGTGGCGGCGTCGACTCCGCCGAGGATCGTCAGGATGGCGTTCTTCACCTCCCCGTCGGTGGCGGCGAGGGCGGTCTCGATCTCCTCGTCGGCGGCGCCGGTGGCGAGGGAGACGATCCGGCGGGAGCGGGCCCGCAGCTTCTCGTTCGACGCGCGGACGTCCACCATCAGGTTTCCGTACGTCTTGCCGAGGCGGATCATCGTGATCGTCGACAGCATGTTGAGGACGAGCTTCTGGGCCGTGCCCGCCTTCAACCGGGTGGAGCCGGTGAGGAGTTCGGGGCCCACGACGACCTCGATGCCGTGCTCGGCGGCGGCCGCGAGCGCGCTGTCCGCGTTGCAGGACAGGCCGATGGTCAGCGCGCCGTACCGTTCCTTCGCGTGCTCGACGGCGCCGATCGCGTACGGGGTGCGGCCGGAGGCCGAGATGCCGACGACCACGTCGTCCTCGGTCAGCTCCAGCGCGTCCAGGTCCTCGGCGGCCAGCTTCTTGCTGTCCTCCGCGCCCTCGACCGCGGTGACCATGGCGCTCGGGCCGCCCGCGATGAGGCCGACGACCTCGCTCGGGTCGGTGTTGAAGGTCGGCGGGCACTCGGAGGCGTCGAGCACGCCGAGCCGGCCCGCCGTGCCCGCGCCCGCGTAGATCAGCCGGCCGCCGCGGGCCATGCGCTCGGCGGTGCCGTCGATGGCGGCGGCGATGGCGGGCAGCTGCTCGGCGACGGCGGCGGGCACGGACGCGTCCTCGCCGTTCATGATCCGCGCGATCTCCAGGGTGGGCAGCCGGTCGATCTCGGAGAGCTCGGGACGGAACGCCTCGGTGGTGAGGGTGGCCAGCTGGGCGCGGAGTTCCCCGTAGTTGTCGGAGTCCCCGGGCCGGGAGGAGGTGGCGTCGGTGGTGGAGGTCATGGCGTCTGCGGCTCTTTCGTGTCCGGAGGGGGTGGGCGGAACGAGGACGGAGGGTGCGGAGGGGTGCCGGGCGCTCAGCGGGAGCCGCCGCGGGGGTTGTGGCGGTGCGCGAGCGCTTCGTAGGAGGCGGCGAGTGCGGGCGCCGCCGTCTCGTACGTGCGCTGGGCGACGCCCACGAACAGGCAGTCCACGACGAGGAGCTGACTCGTGCGGGACGACATCGCGGCGGGCCGCAGCTCGCTCTCGCGGGCGGTGGAGGTGGTCAGTATGTGATCGGCGTACTGCGAGACGGCCGCGCCGGGACGCCCGGTGATCGCGATCGTGGTCGCCCCGTGCTCGAAGGCGACGCGGAGGGGTTCGATCACGTCGCCCGTCGACCCGGAGTGCGTGATCGCGATGGCCACGTCCTTGGCGCGCAGCGTCACGGCGTTGGTGACGGCCAGGTGCGGGTCGGAGTGCGCGTGCGCGATGTGGCCGATGCGGAGCAGTTTCTGCGCCAGGTCCTGGGCGACCAGGCCGGACGCGGCGACGCCGTAGATCTCCACGCGCCGTGCGGTGGCGAGCGCGGCGACGGCGGCGCCGAGCTGCACGGTGTCGAGCCCGGCGGCGGTGTCGGCGAGGGTCTGCTGCTCGTCGTACGCGAGCTTGGCGACGACGTCCGCGATGGGGTCGTCGACGGCGATGTCCGCGGTGACGGCGGGCGCGCGGCCCGACTGCTGCTGGGCGGCGAGCCCGGCGAGCGCGAGCCGCAGGTCGCGGTAGCCCGGGTAGCCGAGGAGGCGGGCGGTGCGCACGACGGTCGCCTCGCTGGTGCCGGTGAGCTCGGCGAGGCCGGTGACCGTGAGGGCGGCGCATCCCGCGGGGTCCCCGGCGACGGCCTCGGCGACCCGCTGCATGGAGCGGGTCATCGACGGCGCCAGGGTCCGCACCTTGGCCGCGAGAGCGGCGGGGGCGGGGGGTGTGGCACCCGCGAAAATTTCCTTCACATCATTGGTCACGCTTGAAAGATATTTTCGGAACGCTCGTTCGGTCAAGACCCCGTTGGTCCCGAGACGGGGCGGGACCTTCGGCCGTGACGCCGGTGGAGGCGGGGGCTCCGGCGGGGTCTCCGGCACGGGCTCCGGCCGTGGCGCGCGTGGGGTGACAATGGCTGCATGGACGCGATCGACCCCCTGGAACAGGCGTTGCACGCCGCTCGCGCACTCGTCCTCGCCGACCTCGCCGCCCGCGAGGTGGCCGAGGCCGAGGTCGTCTCGCTCGTCGAGGCGTCGGTCACGCACCGGCGCTGGTGGGTCGAGCAGTGGCCCGAAGGCATCGAGTTCGTCGCCGGACTCGTCGCCCAGGACGTCCAGGACGCGCTCCTGGAACGGTACGGGCGGTGGCCGCTGTGCCCCGTCTGCGGCTCGGGCGACCCGCACGCGCTGGACGTGGAACCGGAGTTGGGCCCCGATCCGCACTGGGTGTGCGCGAAGGCGGGCGTGGTCGTGGCGCCGGTGGGCGGCCTGAGATGACCGTCTATATAGACCCGCCGACCTGGCCGGGCCACGGCCGCATGTGGTCGCACCTGGTCAGCGACGTCTCGTACGACGAACTCCACGCCTTCGCCGCCGGCATCGGCTGCCCGTCGCGCGCGTTCGAGCGTGATCACTACGACGTGCCGGCCGAACGGTACGCGGACGCGGTGCGGGCGGGGGCCGTGGAGATCGGGTCCAAGGAACTGGTGCGGAGGCTTACGGGGGCGGGGCTGCGGAGGCCGAAGGGGCGGCCCGCGCCGGGTGGGTACGCCGGCTGAGGTCCGCCCGGCACCCGCCCGGAAATTGTTTGCCGTTTCGGGTCCCTGCCGCGCCTAGAGGGTGAAACCTCAGGGAAGCGGGGTCGTGGGCGTCTGCGCCTTGGCGGTGCTGCGCGGGTGCTTCGTCGGTGGTGCGGGGCCGCGGGGGTATGTG
>NZ_LIRJ01000159.1:7980-12778 GCF_001419745.1 Streptomyces silaceus
GGTGGGCACAGCCCCCGGTGCTGAGAGGCGATGGGTGTGGCTCCAGCCCCGGTGCAGGCGGGGTAGGCGTGCGGTGCCGAGGGGTGATGAAGGTGGCGCCAAGGCCGGTGCAGGCGGGCAGGAAGCCCGGTGCTGGGGAGGGGGGAAGTGGGCGCCCGCCCCGGAGGGGTCAGGCGGGGTGCAAGCCGTACGCGTGGTTCGCGTCCCGGTCCGGCAGCCGGACGTACCCCGCCCGGGTCACCACCCCCTGCGAAGCCGTGTTCGTCGGCTCGATGACCGCCAGGAGCGACGTCACCTCGGGACGTCCCAGCGCCCACCGCGACAGCGAGCGCAGCGCCTCCGTGGCGTACCCCCGCCCCCGCGCCGCCTCCGCGAGGTCATAGCCGACCTCGGCGCAGCCGTTCTCGTCCGGCGGCCCGTGGAACCCCATGCCCCCGACCGCCGTCTCGTCGGCCGCCCGCACCACCGCGTACAGCCCCCACATGGGCCGGTGCACCCCCGCGAAGTACGCCTTCGTCACCATGCCCGCGGCCCGCCGCGTCCCGTCGAAGGGACCGCCGTCGATCCAGGTGAGACCCCCCCGTGCCACCCGCCGCGAGGTCCATCGCCGCCGCGGGCGTCACCTCGCGCAGGACGACCGGCCCGGCCGGCAGGGAGAGCGGATTGTGCCAGCGCCAGGGGACGAGGGCCGCGCGCCCGGGAAGGGTGCCGCGCCCCGTGGCCCACAGCAGCGTCGTCCAGGGCGTCCCGCCCGCCGGCGTCGGCGGCACATGGGGGAAGAGGTGGGAGAGGACGGCCTCGCAGAGGTCCGCGGGCGGCTCGGCGTCGGCCCCCAGCGCCCGCGCGATGTCGTGCGTGTGGAGCAGCACCTCCGCCACCCCCATCGCCGCGAACCCCGTCGCGTCGGCGGCACCGGAGGGATAGGGGTGGTACGCCCGTACGCCCCGCGGCGTCGTGCGGACGACGGCCGCCAGCATGCCGCCGGTCGCCTCGATCACCTCGATCGCGCCCTCGGGGCCCGTGCCCTCGTCGAGCGCGATCTCGAAGGGGACGTAGGTGTCGGCCGCCCGGCCCGTCAGCTGGCCCGCGTAGAACACGAAGTCCCCCGCGATGTGCTCCGCCGTCTTCAGACAGCTCCAGTCCAGCCCGCCCGCCTTGACGTTCCAGTCGCGGTCCGCGACCGCGCGCAGCACCTTCGCCGCGTGCGCCACGGCCTCGTCGATCCGGTCCCCGCCCATGAGAAGCATGCCGAGAGAGTACGGGAGCGGTGGGGCACCGTCCGCTGGTTTTACGGTGCCTGGAGAGGGGGCGGGACAGGGTCCGGTCAGGCGTCGAGCAGCGCCAGCTCCGTCGCCAGGTTCTCGCGCGCCGGGCCCTCCCAGTGGGCCGCTCCGTGCGGGGTCCTGAACAGGCGTGGCAGCGCGAGGAGTTGGCGCAGCACCCCGGCCCGCCCCGCGCGGAACGCCTCGTCGGGCACGAACCCGTACTCCTCCCGTACCGCGGCCGCGTAGGCGGCGTACGCGTCCGGGGCCGCCGCCAGGATCGCCAGGTCGGCGTCGCACAGGGCCTCGCCGTTGCGGTCGTCCTCGGCGGGGTCGTGGGTGACGGTGAGGCGGACCAGGCGGGCGACCTCGGCGACGGACTCCTCGGGCAGCCCGGCCTCGGCCAGCGCGCGTTCGGCGAGGCGGGCCGAGCGCTCCTCGTTCTCCGAGCGGTCCGGCGCGTACACCGCGTCGTGGAACCACGCGGCCAGGCGGACGAGTTCGACGTCCTCGGCGTGCTCGGCGAGGACGTCGACGTGGTCCAGGACCGCCGTCAGGTGCGCGGTGGTGTGGTACCGCCGCTGCGGCTCGGCCCAGCGGGCCAGGAGGCGGTCCGCGTAGGGGGCGGGGTCGGGGCTGCCCTGGCTCGCGCGGAGCAGGGCGGTGGCCCAGCGGGCGTGGAGGTCCTTGTCGTCGGCCATGTGCCCCACCCTAGCCATCGCACCATTGAATACCCCCCAGGGGTATGTTAACGTCCCCGGCGTCAGATACCCCCTAGGGGTATTGAGTGGTCATTCCCGGACCGGGAGGGGAACCGTCATGCACACCGCCGATCCCAGACGCTGGTGGGCGCTCTTCGTGCTCGCCGCCGCACAGTTCATGGTCATCATGGACACCTCGATCATCGGGGTCGCGCTCCCCGAGATGCAGCAGGACCTGGGCTTCTCGCAGAGCGAGCTGCAGTGGGTCTTCAACGCCTACGTCATCGCCTTCGGCGGGCTCCTGCTCCTCGGCGGGCGGCTCTCCGACCTGCTGGGCGCGCGGAAGGTCTTCGTCTCCGGCTGGGCCGTGCTCGTCGTCGGCTCCGTCCTCGCCGCCGCCGCGCAGACCGCGACCGTCGAGATCGTCGGACGCGCCGTGCAGGGCGTCGGCGGCGCGCTCATCGCGCCCGCCGCCATGACCCTGCTGATGATGCTCTTCGGCCACGACCCGAAGGAGCTCGGCAAGGCCATGGCCCTCTACGGCGCCGCGGCCCCCGCGGGCGGCACGGCCGGCGTCTTCCTCGGCGGTGTCTTCACCGAGTGGCTGAGCTGGCCGTGGATCTTCGTCATCTACGTGCCGATCGGTCTCGCCACCCTCGCTGCGACCCGCCTCCTGCCCGCCGTCGAGGGCCGGCGCGGCTCGGTCGACCTGCTCGGCGCCGCCGCCGTCACCGCCGGTCTCGCGCTCGCCGTCTTCGCGGTCGTCCGGGCGCCGGATGGGGCTCGCCCGCGACCGTCCTCCAACTCGCGGGCGCCGGTGCCCTGTTGGCCCTCTTCCTCGTCGTGCAGAAGGCCGTCCGCGAGCCGTTGATGCCGCTCGGCGTGTGGCGCGTGCCGCGGCTCGGCTCCGCCAACCTCGCGATGGCGCTGCTCGGCGCCGCCTGGATCCCCATGTGGTACTTCCTCAACCTCTACCTCCAGCAGGTCATGGGGTACGGGGCGTTCGAGAGCGGCGCGGCCCTGCTGCCCATGACCGGTCTGCTGATGGTCTTCATGACCGCCGTCACCGCCCGGCTCCTCGGCCGCTTCGGGGCCAGGAACCTCATCGGCGGCGGGCTGCTCGTCCTCGCGCTCGGCCTGGTGTGGCTGTCGCGGCTCGGCCCGACCGGCTCGTTCGTGATCGACGTGCTGCCCGCCTCGCTGGTCGCCGCGCTCGGCATGTCCCTCGCGTACATCCCGGCGATGATGGCCGCCATGTCCGGCGCCCCGCAGGAGCAGGCGGGACTCGCCTCCGGCATCGTCAACACCACCTACCAGGTCGGCTCGGCGCTCGGCCTCGCCGCGCTGACCGCCCTCGCCATGTCGCGGGGCGCGGGCGAACCGGGGAACCTGCCGGCCCTGACGGACGGCTTCGGCTCGGCGTTCGCGGGCGCCGCCGCCATCGCGGGTGTCGCCGGTGCGGTCACCCTGCTGGTGATGCGGAGGGAGGCGGGGGTCCCTGCGGAGGAGAAGGTGGACGCCTGACGGACCGTGTGTCCCACGGACGGGCCGGAAACATCCGGCCCGTCCGTTGCCATGTACCCGGTCCGGACGATTGGCTGCGGCCATGACGACGACCACTGAGGAAGCCTACGAACCCGAGCGCGCCGGACGCCTTCTGCTCACCGAACGCGACCTGCTCATCCCGCTGTTGAGGGCCGCGCCCGACGACGCGTACGCGATCCGCACCTGCTGTCCCGGCTGGACCGTGCGGCATGTGCTCGCGCACTGCGGCTCCGCGCTGACGCGGGTCGTGGAGAGCCGCTTCGAGGAGGGCGTGTACTCGCCCGAGAGCAATGAGCGCGACATCGCCGAACGCGCCGACTGGTCCCACTCCCGTGTCGTGGACGAGCTGGAACGCGGCATGACCGAGGCCGGGCCCGTGATGGCCGGGGCCAAGGGGCTCCTGGACGGCGTGGCGCTGGGGGAGTGGGTGCACGCCGGCGACGTGCGCGAGGCGTGGGGGGAGCCGGGCGCGTACGGCGGCGACGGCCTCGCGGACGCGCTCGTGCTGCTCGCGGCGCACAGCAGGTCGCGGTTCGGCGCCGCGGCGCCGGGCCTCGCCGTGCACGCGGACGTCGACGGCCGTGACGAGCCGCTGATCCTCGGCGCCACCGACGGGCGCAGGCCCCCGGCCCGCTACATCGGCGACGCGCCGACCCTGATCCGGCTCTGCGCGGGGCGGTCGGTCGCGGGGACGCGGTACGAGCTCGCGGGCGCCACGGAAAAGGAGTTGGTCCTCTTCGGCTGACGGGGATCATGGACGAATGCCTTCCGAACACACGCCCACCGACCCGCAGCACACGCCCACCGACCCGCAGCACACGCCCACCGACCCGCAGCACGTCCCCGCCGACCCGAACGTGCTGCACCCCATGCCCGGCCAGTCGCGCGTGGTGCTGCTCAAGCCGCTCGTGACCTCGCCGCTGATCGAGGTCGGTGACTTCTCCTACTATGACGATCCCGACGACCCGACCGCCTTCGAGACCCGCAACGTGCTCTACCACTACGGTCCCGAGCGGCTGGTCATCGGGAAGTACTGCGCGCTCGGCGAGGGCGTGCGGTTCATCATGAACGGCGCCAACCACCGGATGGACGGGCCCTCGACGTTCCCCTTCCCGATCATGGGCGGGTCGTGGAGCGAGCACTTCGACCTGATCAGCGGGTTGCCGGGGCGCGGTGACACCGTCGTCGGCAACGACGTCTGGTTCGGCTACCGTTCGACGGTCATGCCGGGCGTACGGATCGGGCACGGCGCCGTCATCGCCTCGGGGGCCGTCGTCGTCGACGACGTGC
>NZ_LIRJ01000016.1 GCF_001419745.1 Streptomyces silaceus
GTCGGGGATGCTGCGGGGTCATGAGTAGACCCGTGAGCTCTCCGCAGTCCGCGCGGCTCGTGTCGCGTGGCCGTGCCCGTCGTCCGCGTCAGCCGCGCGGCACCGTCCGTCGTCTGCGTCACTGGATCTGGCCCGCCGTGCTCGGCCTGACGGCCGGCGGGCTCCTCGTCGGCGCACCTGCCGGGGCCGACTCCGACCGGTCCGGGCTGCCCGAGGCCATCGACGCCGTCCTGGGCGACCCGCGCATGGAGGGCGGCGTCGCCAGCGTGGTCGTCGCCGACGCGGCCTCCGGTGACGTCCTCTACCAGCACCGGTCCAGCGGACGCCTCATGCCCGCCTCCAACACCAAGCTGCTCACCTCGGCCGCGGCCATGGAACTCCTCGGCCCCGACCACCGGTTCACCACCGACGTCCTCTCCGACGGCAAGCGGCAGGGGTCCGTGCTCCGGGGAGACCTGTACCTGCGCGGCACGGGCGATCCCACGACGCTCGCGAAGGACTACGACCAACTCGCGGCCAAGATCGCCGACTCGGGCGTACGGAAGGTGTCCGGGCGGCTCGTCGCCGACGACACCCGGTTCGACGCCAAGCGCATCGGTGACTACTGGAGCGGCGACGACGAGTCCGCGTACTACGCCGCGCAGATCAGCGCCCTGAGCGTCGCGCCCGACACGGACTACGACACCGGGACCGTGATCGTCGAGGTCGCGCCCGGCGCGAAGGCCGGGGACAAGCCGCGCGTCACCGTGACGCCGAAGACCGACTACGTGGACATCGACCTGCGCGCCACCACCGTCGCCGAGGGCGGCACCGATGCCATCACCGTCGAGCGGCAGCACGGCAAGAACACCATCACGGTCAGCGGCACCGTCCCGGTCGGCGGGGACACCACCAAGGAGTGGGCCACCGTCTGGGAGCCCACCGGATACGCCGCCGCCGTCTTCCGGGACGCGCTCGCCGCGCACGGCGTGAAGGTGAGCGGGCCGACCAGGACCGGCGTCGCCACCCCCAAGGGCGCCCGGCAGCTCGCCTCGCACGACTCCATGCCGCTCAAGGAGCTCATGGTCCCCTTCATGAAGCTGTCCAACAACATGCACGCCGAGTCCCTGACCAAGGCCATGGGGTACAAGGCGACAGGACGACCCGGCAGTTGGGACGACGGCATCGCCGCGATCGGCGGCTACCTGAAGACCGCGGACGTCGACCCGGGCAAGATCCGCCAGGTGGACGGCTCCGGGCTCTCGCGCAAGGACAACGTCGCCGCCGAGCAGTACATCAAGCTGCTGCGCTCGGTGAAGGGCGAGCCGTGGTTCGCCGACTGGTACGCGTCCCTGCCGGTCGCCTGCGCCCCCGGCAAGTTCGCGGGCGGCACGCTGCGCACCCGGATGTGCGGGACCCCGGCGGCCCTCAACGTCCATGCCAAGACGGGGACGCTGACGGGGGCGTCCGCGCTCTCCGGCTACGTCAAGGACAAGGACGGACGCGAGCTGGTCTTCAGCATCATCCTCAACAACTACATGCCCGCCTCCGTGAAGGCGCTGGAGGACGCCATCGTGGTGACGCTCGCGTCCTCGACCGCGGACAAGGCCGTGCCGGTCAGGCCCCGTTCGACGCGCGGGGCCGACGGGGACGGCGGCGAGCTGGAGTGCTCGTGGCGCAAGCCTGTGCGCTGCTGAGCAGCAGCGCCGCGCAGGCGGCGGCCACGGGCACCCCGTAGCCCGCGCCGGGCCCCAGGTGCTCCACGGCCCAGCCGCCGCCCGCCGCGCCGCACGCGATGCCCCCGAGGAGGCCGGTCACGGCGAGGGTCATGCCCTCGTTCAACCGCCCCTCGGGGGTGCGGTGCTGTACGAGCGTCATCCCGGTCACCATGGTCGGCGCCGTCGCCATTCCCGCGATCAGCAGCGCTCCGGAGAGGGCGATCAGCGAGCCCGTGACCGTCACCGCGAGCAGCGGGAGCGTCATCAGCGCGGCCATCGCGGCGACGCACAGGAGGTGCCGGCGCACGAGCGGCCCACGCGGCCTCACCGCTCCGTAGACGAGGCCCGCCGCGCAGGAGCCCGCGGCCTGCAGGGCGAGGATCACGCCCGCCGCCGCCTTGTGACCGCGCGCGTCCGCGAAGGCGATCGTGACGACCTCCAGGGAACCGAAGACGGCACCGGTGGCGAGGAAGGCGACCAGCAGAGCGGGCATCCCGCGCGCGCGGAGGGGCGATGACGCTTCGGAGGACGCGTCCGTACGTCCCTGGGGCGGCGGTTCCGTCGCGCGCTGGGCGGCGAAGACGAGCACGCCGGTCAGCAGCAGGACGACCCCGATCAACGTCCCCGCCTGGGGGAAGAGCGCGCCGCAGAGGAACGCGGCGAGGACCGGGCCGAGCATGAAGCAGAGCTCGTCGGCGGCCTGTTCGAAGGAGTTGGCGGTGTGCAGGGCCTCCCGGTCGTCCCTCAGGAGGTGCGCCCAGCGGGCCCGGGACATGCCGCCCGTGTTCGGGGTCGTGGCGGTGGCGGCGTACGACGCGAAGAGCGTCCAGTCGGGCGCCCCGAAGCGTACGCACAGCAGCAGCGAGAGCGAGCCGAGCGCGGCGATCGCGGTGGCGGGGACGGCGACGCGCGCCTGTCCGTGCCGGTCGACGAGCCGTGCCGTCCAGGGCGCCACGACGGCGGTCGCCGCGAGGCCGGTCGCGGTGACGGCGCCGGCCAGGGCGTACGAACCGCGGGCGCAGGAGATCATGATGACGGCGCTGACGCTGAACATGCCCATGGGGAGCCGGGCGACGAGGTTGCCCGCGGTGAAGGCGATGGCGCCGGGTAGCGCGAAGAGGCGGGCGTAGGGGTTGCGGGTCGGCCGGTTCGGGCGGGCCGGTCGCCGTGGTCGGTCCGGACGTGGTGGCCGGTTCGGTCGCGGTGGGCGGGGCGTGGTGGTCCGGGGGCTGTCGCGGGGCATGGCCCTCAGCCTCGCCGCGGGTGATCGACGGGGTCCAACACCTTCCGCGGGGCCATTCACGCGCCGTCGTTGTAAGTTCCTGCGGTGATACGACGCAGGTTCCCGCGATGACGCGGCCGCCGACGCCTCCGAGGCCGCAGGGGCCGCTGACGGTCCCGAATCCGCCGACGCCTCCGAAGCCGCGGCCGGCGCCGCCACCGACCGTGCCGCAGGGGCCGCCCCGCGACGTGGACCCCCGCCTGCTGCGCGGGTTCCTCGCCGTCGCCGAGGAGCTGCACTTCACCCGCGCCGCCGCCCGGACGTACGTGGCCCAGCAGGCGCTGAGCCGCGATGTGCGGCGCCTGGAGCGGGAGTTGGGCACCGAGCTGTTCTCGCGTACGACGCGGCAGGTCGCGCTCACCGCCGACGGCGAGCGGCTCGTCCCGTACGCGCGCCGCGTCCTGGAGGCGCAGGACGACCTGGTCGCCGCGTTCACGGGCGGCGCGCGACCGCTGCTCGTCGACCTGAACAGCCCGGGGCTCGCCTGCGGGCGCGTCCTGGAGCGGGCCCGCGAGCTCGTCCCGGACTGCGAGCTGATGGCCCGCTTCGAGAGCGGGCTCACCGGCGCCGCCGCCGAGATGGTCGCCGGGCGGCTCGACGTGTCCTTCGGACGGTACGCGGGACTCGACCCGGCGGTGCGGGCCCGGCTCGCGCAGCAGCCCGTGCGGTACGAGCCCATGGCGGTCCTGCTGCCCGTGGACCATCCGCTCACCGAACTCGACGCGGTGCCGCTGGACGCGCTCGCGGGGGAGTCCGTGTACGCGGGCGCGGGCAACCCGCGGACCCTGGAGTGGACCGACCTCGCGCACCGGCTCTTCGAGGGGCGCGGCATCGAGGTCGCACCGCCCGCGCCGCTCGCCGTGGGGCCCGAGGAGTTCGGCAGGATCATGGCGAAGAAGCGGAATCCAGCCCTCGTAGTCGTGGACTTTCCGGCCATGCCCGGCGCCGAGCTGCGGCCGCTGGTCGATCCGGTCCCCTTGTCTCCCGTGTCGCTGGTATGGCGAAAGGGCCTGATTCATCCGGGTGTTGCCGCTTTGCGGGAGGCGGCCGCGGAACTCGCCGCCGAGGAAGGATGGCTCCGAAAACCCCCGAACGGATGGGTTCCGGCCACAGATGCACTCATCATGATGAGTCAGAACTGACTGAGAACTACACCTGTCACTGCGGTGCGCTACATTCATGGCCTGGGCGCAGTGTGATAGGGGGAGCGCTCGGGTCGGGTGGGGGCCCGGTCCGGACGGCAAGTGCCCGGAGGTCGTGCGCGCGCCCGTTCAGTGATGTGGGGGGTTGTGCGTACGCATGGAAACTTGGCGAGAAGATGCCCTACCAGGCCATACCCATGATCCGAACGAGGTCACCGTTCAGATCGACGGTGTGGGGCGGCAGTTGGCGGACCTGCCCGCCGAAGCCGGCCAGGAGGGCGCGGCCGACGGACCGGTCTTCGTCGACGAGACGGGCCGCCGCGGCCGCAGATACCGCAGGATCGGCACGGTCGTCGGCCTCGTCTGCGCGGTCTACGCGGTGGTCATCGTCGGCACCCTGCTCTCCGGCAACTCCAGCGCGCCCTGGCTGCCGATGCCGGGCCCCAAGGACGACAGACCGGCCAGCAAGGTGGACACGCCCCACCGCACGGCGAATCCCGCCGATCCGTCCGCTTCGTCCGGCGTGACGCCGTCGCCCGGCGCGACGGACAGCGCCGACGCGTCGGTGTCGCCCGACGAGGGCGGCAGGCCCGGTCCTTCGCGGAGCGGGGGCGACGGCGGCGGGCCGGGCGCGACGGCCGACCCCGACCCGACGAACGGCGGGGGCGGCCGGCCCGA
>NZ_LIRJ01000160.1 GCF_001419745.1 Streptomyces silaceus
GAAGGAGGTGTGGAAAGGGGTGGGCGAAGTGGTGTGAAGAGGGGTGTGGCAGGAAGGGGGCGGTCTCCGGGTGTCAGTCCAGCAGGGTCAGGGCCTGCTCCACCGCGTCCCGGATCCGCGCCGGCTCACCGCTCGCCTTGCCGACCACGCGCAGGCCCTGCATCAGGACGAGCAGCATGCGCGCGAGCGTCAGCGGATCGCGGTCCTCGGGCAGCTCGCCCTGGGCCTGGGCGCGCACCAGTGCGGAGTGCAGCAGGGTCTCGATGGCGTCCCAGCTGCGCTCGACGCTGCGCGCGGCCGCCGCGTCGTGCGGGGCCAGCTCCGTCGCCGTGTTGGTGACGAAACAGCCGGGCAGGCGGTGCTCGTCCGCCGTGGCCTCGGCGCCGAAGCGGCGGACCACCGCGCGGACGGCGGGCAGCGCGGGGCCCGGCTGTGCCAGCTCGGAGAGCAGCAACGGCTTCTGCAGCTCCCCGTACCGCTCCAGCGCCTTCAGGTACAGCTCGTGCTTGTTGCCGAAGGTCGCGTAGATGCTGGCGCGCCCGATGCCGAGCGCCTCGACGAGGTCCGCCATGGACGTCGCCTCGTAGCCGCGCCGCCAGAACAGCTCCAGGGCCGACTGCAGTGCGGCGTCCGGATCGAATTCCTTGGTCCTGGCCACGAAGAGGACTCTAGAGCTTTCTGGAACGACCGGTCAAGCAAATTCTGGAACGATCGGTCAAGGGGAAGGTGGCGGGCGGCACCGGTCACGCGATCCGGACCGGATGGACCGCCACCGACACCTCCTCGTCGTCCAGGCATCGCCCCGTCTCCAGATCGAACCGCTGCTTCAGGAGCGGCGAGGCGACGAACGGCCGCCCGTCCGCCGAGCCGAGCAGGCCCCGCGAGAGCACCGCCGCGCCGGTGAACGGGTCGCGGTTGTCGATGGCGTACGCGCGGCCCTCGCGGTCGAGGAAGAGCGCTGCCTGCCGGCCGTCGGGCAGCAGGGCCGCGAGGCCCCGCCCCGGCGTCAGCCGCGCACGCGCGCAGACCGCGAACCAGTCGTCCGCCACGAGGAGTTGGACGTTCATCGGGAGGCTCCTTCCAGGGGCCGGGGGCCGAGGGTGAGCAGGGGCAGGTCCGGCTTGATCTGGTCCCGCTCGGGGACGAAGCCGACCGTGGGGTCCGGTACGCCCGGCGCGTTCACGAACGACACGAAGCGGGCGAGGCGTTCGGGGTCGTCGAGGGTCTCGGCCCACTCGTCGCGGTAGTGCGTGACGTGGTCGGCCATCAGCGCCTCCAGCTCGGCGCAGATGCCCAGCGAGTCGTGGACGACGACGTCCCGCACGTGGTCGAGGCCGCCCTCGATCCGCTCCAGCCACGCCGCCGTGCGCTCCAGGCGGTCGGCGGTGCGGATGTAGAACATCAGGAACCGGTCGATCAGGCGGACCAGTCCGGCGTCGTCCAGGTCCTGCGCGAGCAGGTCCGCGTGGCGCGGGGTCGCGCCGCCGTTGCCGCCCACGTAGAGGTTCCAGCCGTTGGACGTGGCGATCACGCCGAAGTCCTTGGACTGGGCCTCCGCGCACTCGCGCGCACAGCCCGAGACCGCCGACTTCAGCTTGTGGGGCGCCCGCAGGCCGCGGTAGCGCAGCTCCAGGCCGATCGCCATGCGCACGCTGTCCTGCACGCCGTAGCGGCACCACGTCTGCCCGACGCAGGACTTCACCGTGCGCAGCGCCTTGCCGTAGGCGTGCCCCGACTCGAAGCCCGCGTCCACCAACCGCGTCCAGATCATGGGGAGTTGTTCGACACGCGCGCCGAACAGGTCGATGCGCTGGCCGCCGGTGATCTTCGTGTAGAGCCCGAAGTCCCGTGCCACCTCGCCGATGACGATGAGCTTCTCGGGGGTGATCTCGCCGCCGGGGATGCGCGGCACCACCGAATAGGAGCCGTTCTTCTGGAGGTTGGCGAGGAAGTGGTCGTTGGTGTCCTGCAGCGCCGCCTGCTCCCCGTCCAGGACGTAGCCGTCCGCGCCGATCGTCGGGGCCAGCGAGGCGATGACCGAGCCGACCGCCGGCTTGCAGACCTCGCAGCCCTCGCCGCCGCGCGCGCCCTCGCGGCCGTGCGCGTCGAGGAGCGCGCGGAAGGACGTGACGCGCAGGGCGCGCACGATCTCGTACAGCTCCTGGCGGCTCTGGCCGAAGCAGCCGCACAGGCCCTTGTCGACCTCGACGCCGGACGCCGTGAGCTCCTCGTCGACGAGCTGCCCGAGCACCTTCACGCAACTGCCGCAGCCCGTACCGGCCTTGGTGCACTTCTTGACCTCGGGCACCGTCGTGCAGCGGTGCTCGGTGACGGCGCCGCGGATCGTGCCCTTGGTGACGTTGTGGCAGGAGCAGATGACGGCCGAGTCGGGCAGCGCCGAGGGGCCGAGCGCCACCGGGCCGCCCGCGCCGGCCGGCAGGACCAGCTGCTCGGGCGCGAGGGGCGGCACGGAGCCGGTGAGCGGGCGCAGTGTGCCGTACGCCTCCGCGTCGCCGACGAGGATCCCGCCGAGCAGCGTGCCGTCCGCGCCGATCACCAGCTTCTTGTACGTCCCCGAGCGCGAGTCGGCGTAGACGACGTCGAGGCAGCCCTCCGCCGTGCCGTGCGCGTCGCCGAAGGACGCCACGTCCACGCCGAGGAGCTTCAGCTTGGTGGACAGGTCGGCGCCGGTGAAGGACGCCTCGCGGGCGGCGATCGTGGCCGCCGCGGTCTCCGCCATCTCGTAGCCCGGCGCGACGAGCCCGTACACACGGCCGTCCGCGGCCTGCGCGCACTCGCCGATCGCGTACACGTCCGGGTCGCTGGTGCGGCACCGCTCGTCGACGGTGACGCCGCCGCGCTCGCCGACCGCGAGGCCCATGGCGCGGCCGAGCTGGTCGCGGGGGCGCACGCCCGCCGAGAACACCACCATGTCCGTGGCCAGTTCACCGCCGTCGGACAGCTTCATGGCCCGCACGGCGCCGTCCTCGTCCGTGCGGATCTCCTGCGTGCCGGTGCCCGTGTGCACGGTCAGGCCCATGCCGGTGAGGGTGCGCAGCAGGGCCGCGCCGCCGCCCTCGTCGACCTGCACCGGCATCAGGCGCGGCGCGAACTCCACGATGTGCGTGGCGAGTCCGAGCCCGCGCAGCGCGCCCGCCGCCTCCAGGCCGAGCAGTCCGCCGCCCACGACGGCGCCGGTCGTGGCGTGCGTCTTCGCGTACTCCTCGATGGCCAGCAGGTCCTCGATGGTGCGGTAGACGAAACAGCCCGTGGCGTCCTTGCCGGGCACCGGCGGTACGAACGGGTACGAACCGGTGGCCAGGACGAGCGTGTCGTAGCCGAAGGTCCGTCCGGAGCGCGCGGTGACCGTCCTGGCCGCGCGGTCGATGTGCTCGGCGGGCTCGCCGACGTACAGCTCGATGCCGTGCCGGTCGAGGAACTCCCGGTCGGTGAGGGAGAGTTCGTCGGGGGTGCGGCCCGAGAAGTACGAGGTGAGCTGGACCCGGTCGTAGGCGGGGCGCGGCTCCTCGCACAGGACGACCAGGCGGTGGCTCGCGGTGAGCCCGTGCTCGGCGGCGGCCTCCAGGAAGCGCTGGCCGACCATGCCGTGGCCCACGAGGACGAGCGTGGGGCGGTGCGGTCGCGG
>NZ_LIRJ01000161.1 GCF_001419745.1 Streptomyces silaceus
GTCGCTGCGCAGCGACATCCCGGCCTTCCGCCCGGGCGACACCGTCAACGTCCACGTCCGCGTCATCGAGGGCAACCGCTCCCGTGTGCAGCAGTTCAAGGGCGTAGTCATCCGTCGCCAGGGTGCCGGCGTGCGCGAGACCTTCACGGTCCGCAAGGTCTCCTTCTCCGTCGGCGTCGAGCGCACCTTCCCGGTGCACACCCCGATCGTCGAGAAGATCGAGCTCGTCACCCGCGGTGACGTGCGTCGCGCGAAGCTGTACTACCTCCGTGACCTGCGCGGCAAGGCCGCGAAGATCAAGGAGAAGCGCGAGAACTGATCTCGCGCACGGGTCCGCGACGGGGCCGGATAACATCTGGCCCCGATGGACACCGAAGCACAGCACACGGAGCGCGACCGCTCCTCCCGACCCTCCGCTGCCGAAGACGTCCCCGACGTCGACGGAGCATCCGAGGAGACGGAGGAACGGTCGCGTTCCGTTTTTGCGTCCGTCGTCGACTGGCTGCCCGGGGGCAGACTCACGCTCACGTTCCTGCTGTGCATGGGGCTCCTGCTCGCGGTCAGCACCTTCGTGATGCAGCCCTTCCAGATCCCGAGCGGCTCCATGGAGCCCGCGTTCCGCGTCGGGGACCGGGTACTCGTCAACAAGTTGGCGTACCGTTTCGGTTCCGAGCCGCAGCGAGGTGACGCGGTCGTCTTCGACGGCAGCGGCTACTTCGGAGATGCCGACTACATCAAGCGGGTCGTGGGCACAGGGGGAGACCGGGTGGTCTGCTGCGACAAGCGGGGGAGGATCAAGGTGAACGGCGAGCCCGTCGACGAGCCGTATCTGTACGAAGGGGACGCCCCCTCACAGGTGCCCTTCGACGTCGTCGTCCCCGAAGGCAGCCTCTTCCTCCTCGGCGACCACCGCAGCGACTCCAGCGACTCCCGTGACCATCTCGGTCAGCCCGGTGGCGGCATGATCCCCGTCGACGAGGTCATCGGCAGGGCCGACTGGATCGCCTGGCCGGTCGGCCACTGGTCGTCCCTGAAGCGCCCCGACAGCTACGCGCGCGTGCCGGCACCAGGCGGCGCCCATGGGTAACCGGGGGCGGACGCGTGCCGCGGGGCACCGCGCGGACACCGGGCTGCCCACCGGATCCCGGCCGACCGACGCCCCCGCGCGGCCCGGCCGCGCGGAGCGGCGCAAGCTCGCGAAGAAGGTCAAGCGGCGCAGGCGGCGCTCGGCGATCAAGGAGATACCCCTCCTCATAGGTGTGGCGCTCCTGATAGCCCTCGTCCTGAAGACCTTCCTGGTGCAGGCCTTCGTGATCCCCTCGGGCTCCATGGAGCAGACGATCCGGATCGGCGACCGGGTCCTGGTCGACAAGCTCACCCCCTGGTTCGGGTCGAAACCGGAGCGCGGCGACGTCGTCGTCTTCAAGGACCCCGGCAACTGGCTCGAGGAAGAGCAGGGCAAGAAGAAGGACGACCCCGTGGTCGTCAAGCAGGTCAAGGAAGGCCTGACCCAGATCGGTCTGCTGCCGTCCGACAACGAACGGGACCTGATCAAGCGCGTGATCGGTGTCGGCGGCGACACGGTCAAGTGCTGTGACAAGAACGACAAGGTCACCGTCAACGGCGTACCTCTCGACGAGCCGTACATCAATCCGGGCGACAAGCCCTCCGCGTTCGAGTTCGAGGTGAAGGTCCCCAAGGGGCGCATCTTCGTGATGGGCGACCACCGCAGCGACTCGGCGGACTCACGTTTCCATCGCACCGAGAAGTTCAGCGGCACCGTCTCCGAGGACCAGGTGGTGGGGCGTGCGATCGTCATCGCCTGGCCGTTCGGGCACTGGCGCAAACTGGAGGAGCCGGACACGTATGCGTCGGTTCCCGACGCGCGTGCTGGATCGGACACCGCCACAGGAGCGTCGCATAGGGTGGCCCACGGCGATCGATACGGATTGATCCGACTCCCGACCCCTGCGGAACTCCCGCTCGTTATGGGAGTGGTGGGCCTGCATCGCATCTGGGGCAGGCGGCGGCACGGACTGAGGAGTGGATGTGGGGGATTTGGCGGTCGGCGCACGATCCGGACACGAAGGGCCCGAGGAGCGGCCGGAGCGATCCGACGAGCCGGGCACCGGGTCCGTCGCGGACGGCGTGCAGCCCGGGAGTGACGCGGTGGACGGCGAGGACGCGAAGAGCGAGCAGGACGCCAAGCAGCCCAAGAAGCCCCGCTCCTTCTGGAAGGAGCTTCCGCTCCTCATCGGCATCGCGCTCGTCCTGGCACTGCTGATCAAGACGTTCCTGGTCCAGGCGTTCTCGATCCCCTCGGACTCGATGCAGAACACCCTGCAGCAGGGCGACCGGGTCCTCGTGGACAAGCTGACGCCGTGGTTCGGCTCCGAGCCCGAGCGCGGCGAGGTCGTCGTCTTCAAGGACCCGGGCCACTGGCTGGACGGCGAGCCCACGCCCGATCCGAACGCGGTGCAGCGCGTCCTCGGCTGGATCGGCCTCATGCCGTCCGCCGACGAGAAGGACCTCATCAAGCGCGTGATCGGCGTCGGCGGCGACACCGTGGAGTGCAAGGGCACGGGACCGGTGAAGGTCAACGGCAAGGCGCTGAACGAGCCGTACGTCTTCGCCGGGAACACCCCGTGCAGCGTGGACGACCAGGGCGGCCAGTTCAAGGTGACCGTGCCCAAGGGCAAAATCTGGGTCATGGGTGACCACCGGCAGAACTCGCTGGACTCCCGCTACCACCAGAACCAGCCCGGCGGCGGCGCCGTCCCCGTGGACAACGTCGTGGGCCGCGCCATCGTGATCGCCTGGCCGCCCACCCGCTGGGCGACGCTGCCCAAGCCCGACACCTTCGACCAGCCGGGCATCAACGCGCTCTCCAGCGCGGCGCCGGGCGTCCTCGGTCTCGCGGGTGCCGTGCCGATCGTGCTGTGGCGCCGGCGCCGCCTCACGGTGGCCGCGGCTCGGGACGCGAGGGTTTCTGGCGGCAGTACCGCCGGGTAGGGTGCCGTCCCAGATCGCCGATCTTCCGCCGCCCGTGTACACGGGCGGCGAGGTCGTCTCCGAGACGGGGGAGCACCGGGATGAGCAGGACACGTCGTACGGACGAGGGCCACGGACGGCTCGGCAGCGTGCTGTCGGGTGTCGCCGTGGCCCTCGGCTGTGTGCTCTTCCTCGGCGGCTTCGTCTGGGGTGCCGTCCTGTACCAGCCGTACACCGTGCCCACCGGGTCGATGACGCCGACGATCGGCTCGGGCGACCGGGTGCTCGCGCAGCGGATCGACGGCGACGAGGTGCGCCGCGGTGACGTCGTCGTCTTCAAGCAGGCGACGTGGGGCGACCTGCCGATGGTCAAGCGGGTCGTCGGCGTGGGCGGCGACACGATCGCCTGCTGCGAGGACGGCAAGCTGACCGTCAACGGCAAGGACGTCGCAGAACCGTATCTCCCCGAGGGCAAGGGCGCCGCGGCCACCGGCATCCCGACCACGAAGGTGCCCAAGGGCCGACTGTTCCTGCTCGGCGACGAGCGCAGCGGGTCCCTGGACTCCAGCGTGCACCTGGGCGACGCCGACCACGGCTCGGTGCCCCGCGGCGCCGTGCAGGCGCGCGTCGACGCGGTGGCCTGGCCGATGGGCAAGTTCGGCATGCTGGAGCGGCCCGACGGCTTCGCGGACATGCCCGGCGGCATCTCCGAGCCGGGGCCGCTGCGCATGGTCGTCACCGCGATCGTGGTCGGCATGGTCCTGGTGCTCGGCGGCGCCGCGTACGGGCCGGTGGCGAGGCGTCTGGGCCGCGGGCGCGCCGGGAACCGTACGAGGGAGGCGGCCGCCGGTGTCGGCTGAGGAGACGGTGCCCGCCCCGCTGTCGGAGTCGGGGCGTCCGCTGCGCCGGGTCGCGCGTGTGGTGCTCCTCGACCCGGACGACCGCATTCTGCTGCTGCACGGCCATGAGCCCGAGGATCCGAAGGACGACTGGTGGTTCACGCCGGGCGGCGGCCTGGAGGGCGACGAGACGCACGAGCAGGCGGCCCTGCGCGAGCTGCGCGAGGAGACCGGCATCACGGAGGTCGAACTCGGCCCCGTCCTGTGGCGGCGCGTCTGCTCCTTCCCGTTCGCCGGGCGGCGCTGGGACCAGGACGAGTGGTACTTCCTGGCGCGTACGTCGCAGACGGCGACCGCCGCCGAGGGCCTCACGGAGCTCGAGCGGCGCAGCGTCGCCGGATCGCGTTGGTGGACGTGCCGAGAACTGACCGGGGCTCATGAGACGGTGTATCCGACCAGACTCGCCGAGCTGCTGCGCAAGCTGCTCGACGAGGGGCCCCCGGAGCGGCCGGAGATCCTCGACACGGAAATCGTGTAGGGGCTCGCGAGGCTGACGCACAATAGGGGGACGCACGGCTGAAGGGGAACATGCCATGAGCGCCGAGGACCTCGAGAAGTACGAGACCGAGATGGAGCTGAAGCTCTACCGGGAGTACCGCGATGTCGTCGGTCTGTTCAAATACGTGATCGAGACCGAACGGCGCTTCTATCTCACCAACGACTACGAGATGCAGGTGCACTCGGTTCAGGGTGAGGTCTTTTTCGAGGTGTCCATGGCGGACGCCTGGGTGTGGGACATGTACCGGCCCGCTCGCTTCGTCAAGCAGGTCCGTGTCCTCACGTTCAAGGACGTGAACATCGAGGAGCTCAGCAAGAGCGACCTGGAGCTGCCGGGCAGCTGAGTTCACTCGTCGGGGTGGCGGAGATATCCACAACCGACGAGTAGTGCACCAAGATCCAACAGGTGCGCGCTGATCCGTGACGGTGGGTGCCGGAGGTGGTGCCGACATGAACGCACGGGAAGCACTCGGCAGGTACGGCGAAGACCTGGCTGCGCGGCGGCTGATCGCGTCGGGAATGACGGTCCTGGAGCGCAACTGGCGCGCGGGCCGGACCGGAGAGATCGACATCGTGGCCCTGGACGGCGAGGTTCTCGTCGTCTGCGAGGTCAAGACGCGCAGGGCGGGCCTGGTCGGGGCGGCGCTGTTCGAGCATCCGATGGCGGCCGTGGGCCGGACCAAGGCGGAGCGGCTGCGGCGGCTGGCCGAGCGCTGGATCGAGGAGCGCGGCGGCCCACCGCCGGGCGGTGTCCGCATCGACCTGGTCGGGGTCCTGCTGCCGCGCCGGGGCGGGCCCGTGGTCGAGCATGCGCGCGGGGTGGCCTGATGGGATTCGCGCGCACGTGTTCCGTGGCCCTCGTCGGAGTCGAGGGCGTGGTCGTCGAGGTGCAGGCCGATCTGGAGCCCGGGGTGGCGGCGTTCACCCTGGTCGGCCTGCCGGACAAGAGCCTGAGCGAGAGCCGTGACCGGGTCAGGGCCGCCGTGGTCAATTCGGGCGGGGAATGGCCCCAGAAGAAACTCACGGTGGGGCTGAGCCCGGCGTCGGTGCCGAAGAGCGGCAGCGGTTTTGATCTCGCCGTCGCCAGCGCGGTGCTCGGGGCGTCCGAGCGGATCGATCCCAAGGTGCTCGCCGACATCGTGATGATCGGCGAGCTGGGACTCGACGGCCGGGTGCGACCGGTCCGAGGGGTGCTGCCGGCGGTCCTCGCGGCGGCGGACGCGGGGTACGAACAGGTGGTCGTCCCCGAATGCACGGCGGCCGAGGCCGCGCTGGTGCCGGGGATCTCCGTCCTCGGGGTCCGCAGCCTGCGCCAGCTCATCGCGGTCCTCACCGACGAGCCGGTGCCGGAGGAGGAGCCGACCGAGGCCGGGCGCCCGGACCCGATGCTCGCCGGGCTGTGCGTGCCGGGGACCGGCGCGGGCACGGGGCTCGGCGGGGCCGTGGACGACGCCCACGCGCTGGACCTCGCCGACGTCGTCGGCCAGCGGGCGGCGAGGACCGCCATCGAGGTGGCCGCGGCGGGGGCCCACCACCTCTTCCTCCAGGGGCCGCCGGGCGCCGGGAAGACGATGCTCGCGGAGCGGCTGCCGGCGATCCTGCCCCGGCTCACACGCGAGGAGTCCCTGGAGGTGACGGCGGTCCACTCGGTGGCGGGCATGCTGCCCGCGGGCAGACCCCTGGTGGACGTCGCGCCGTACTGCGCGCCCCACCACTCCGCGACGATGCAGTCGCTCGTGGGCGGCGGCAAGGGGATCGCACGGCCGGGCGCGGTCTCGTTGGCGCACCGAGGGGTGCTCTTCCTCGACGAGGCGCCGGAGTTCAGCACCCAGACCCTGGACTCCTTGCGGCAGCCCCTCGAATCCGGGCACGTGGTGATCGCGCGCAGCGCGGGCGTGGTGCGGCTGCCCGCGAGGTTCCTGATGGTGCTCGCCGCCAACCCCTGCCCCTGCGGCCGCCATACAATGCTGGGCGACGGCTGCGAATGCCCGGCGTCCGCCGTCCGCCGCTATCAGGCCCGCCTCTCGGGCCCGCTGCTCGACCGGGTCGACCTGAAGGTCGAGGTGGAGGCCGTCACCCGCTCCGAACTGGCGGGGTGCGCCACCGGCGGCGAGTCCACGCGGACCGTCGCCGACCGGGTGCGGGCCGCGCGGGAGAGAGCGGCGGCCCGGCTGGCCGACACCGGCTGGCGGACCAACAGCGAGGTGCCCGGCCATGCCCTGCGCATGCGCTGGCCCGCCGCTCCCGGCGCGCTGGAGGCCGCCGAAGTCGACCTGGAGCGGGGATTCCTGACCGCCCGTGGCCTCGACCGGGTGCTGAGGGTGGCCTGGACCGTCGCCGACCTGGCGGGCCATGACCGGCCGACCGCGCAGGACGTCGCGCTGGCGCTGCAATTGCGCACGGGCATCTCGCGCGGGGTGCCGATGGTGATCGGAGCGCCGGCATGACCGTCGTCCCGTCGCCGGAGGAGGAGCGGCTCGCCCGGGTCGCCCTGACCCGGGTACTGGAGCCCGGGGACGCGGCCGGTGGGCGGTGGCTGCGGGAGATCGGGGCCGTCGAGGTGCTGCGGCGGCTGGGGACGGACGAGGAGCGGCCCGCGGGGGTGACCGCGCGGCGCTGGGAGGGGCTGCGGGCGCGGGCCGCCCGGGTGCGGCCCGAGCGGGACCTGGAGGCGGCGCGGGACGTCGGCGGGCGGTTCGTGTGTCCGGGGGACGCGGAGTGGCCCGCCTCGCTGGACGACCTGGGGGACGCGCGTCCGGTCGGGCTCTGGGTGCGGGGGCGGCCGTCCCTGCGGATATGGGCACTGCGGTCGGTGGCCGTCGTCGGATCGCGGGCCTGCACGGAGTACGGCGCGCGCATGGCGGCCGGCCTCGCCGCGGGGCTCGCGGAGCGCGGCTGGGTCGTGATCTCCGGAGGGGCGTACGGCGTGGACGGCGCCGCGCACCGCGGGGCGCTCGGGGCCGGCGGCGCGACCGTGGCCGTGCTGGCGTGCGGGGTGGACCGACCCTATCCGCGCGGGCACGCGGAGTTGATCGGGCGGATCGCGGAACAGGGGCTCGTGGTCGGCGAGTTGCCGCCGGGGGACCATCCGACGCCGAGCCGGTTCATTCTGCGGAACAGGGTGATCGCCGCGTTGACGCGGGGGACGGTGGTGGTCGAGGCCGCCTATCGCAGCGGGGCGCTGGCCACGGCGCGCAGCGCCCAGGACCTGGGGCGCTTCGCCATGGGGGTGCCGGGGCCCGCGACCAGCGGGCTCTCCGCCGGGGTGCACGAACTGCTGCGGGGTGACGGTGTCCTCGTCACGGATGCGGCGGAAGTCGTCGAGCTGGTCGGGGACATGGGTGAGCTGGCCCCGGCGCGGCGGGGGCCCGTCGTGCCGCGCGATCTGCTCGCCCCCGGGGCGGCGCGGGTGCTGGCGGCGCTGCCCGCGCGGGGGCGTGCGACGGCGCGGGACGTGGCGGTGGGGGCGGGGACGAGCGCGGACGACGCGGTAGGGCGCCTGTACGAGCTTCAGTCGTTGGGGTTCGTCGAACGACACGGCGACGGCTGGCAGTTGACACGCCAGGCGATTCTGTCCGTGTTCGCCGGTGGAGGTGAATCGTGACCGAGCGTGTTCCGCCGGACGGATGACCCCCGACGACCATGGGAAATCGTGCAGTTGATACTCCAAGCCCGTCACGCTGCGCTACGTAATCGTCTCCTTGGGGCACCCAGCGGAACGTATCTGCGCACGCACGATCCCATAGTCTTCGCACACTGCGACACTTCAGTCACGCTACGCTCACAAGGATTCCGACGCGGACAGGCAACCAGACGGACGACCCCATTCACTCCACGCACGCTCCCCACCGCACAGGCACGGGCGAGCCCGGCGACTCCACGGGCCCGCGCGACCTCACCGACCCACGCGACCTCACCAGTTCACGGCAGAACGGCTCAAGGCGACGAATGCCCCAGCACACCTCAGGGTCCGACCGGGCGGCGGTTCCACCCGCCGCCCGTAGCGGCGAGCGGGAGCGGCCTCCCGCCCCCTCGTCGCTGGACGAGTTGTGGCGGTCGTACAAGGAGACGGGGGACGAGCGGCTCAGGGAGCAGTTGATCCTGCACTACTCGCCGCTGGTGAAGTACGTCGCGGGCCGGGTGAGCGTGGGGCTGCCGCCCAATGTCGAGCAGGCCGATTTCGTCTCCTCCGGGGTCTTCGGGCTGATCGACGCGATCGAGAAGTTCGACATCGAGCGGTCCATCAAGTTCGAGACCTACGCGATCACCCGTATCCGCGGGGCGATGATCGACGAACTGCGGGCGCTCGACTGGATCCCGAGGTCGGTGCGGCAGAAGGCGCGCAACGTCGAGCGGGCCTACGCCACCCTGGAGGCGCAGCTGCGGCGGACGCCGACCGAGAGCGAGGTCGCCGCCGAGATGGGGATCGCGCTGGAGGAACTGCACGCGGTTTTCAGCCAGTTGTCGCTGGCAAACGTGGTGGCGCTCGAAGAGCTGCTGCACGCGGGCGGCGACGGCGGCGACCGGCTGAGCCTCATGGACACGCTGGAGGACCACGCGGCCGACAACCCCGTGGAGGTCGCGGAGGACCGCGAGCTCCGCAGGCTGCTCGCGCGGGCGATCAACACGCTGCCGGAGCGCGAGAAGACCGTCGTGACGCTCTACTACTACGAGGGGCTGACGCTCGCCGAGATCGGCAACGTGCTCGGCGTGACCGAGAGCCGGGTGAGCCAGATCCACACGAAGTCGGTGCTCCAGCTGCGGGCGAAGCTGGCGAGTTTCGGGCGCTGATCGAGCTGAATCGTCCCTGCCCAGCGGCCGGAAGACCGTCCCTGCCGGGCGGGCGGGAGGACGGGAGCGACTCCCGCGCGGGGCGTCCCGTCCGTAGAGTGGAAGTGTGCCAAGGATTCGAGCGGCCTCAGTGGCCGAGCACCGGTCGATGCAGCGCGGCGCCCTGCTGGACGCCGCCCGGTCCCTGCTGTCCGAGGGGGGTACGGAGGCACTGACCTTCCCCGCTCTCGCCGAGCGCACCGGGCTGGCCCGGTCCTCCGTCTACGAGTACTTCCGGTCACGGGCCGCCGTGGTGGAAGAGCTGTGCGAGGTCGACTTTCCCGTCTGGGCGGCGGAGGTCGCGGCGGCGATGGAGGGGGCACAGACCCCCGAGGACAAGGTCGAGGCGTATGTCCGGCAGCAGCTGGCGCTGGTGGGGGACCGGCGGCACCGCGCCGTGGTCGCCATCTCCGCGAGTGAGCTCGACGCCGGGGCGCGCGAGAAGATCCGTGCGGCGCACGGGGGGCTCATCGCGATGATCGTCGAGGCGCTGGTGGCGCTGGGGCACGAGCAGCCCCGGCTCGCGGCCATGCTGCTCCAGGGCGTCGTGGACGCGGCGGTGCGGCGCATCGAGCTGGGGGCCGCGGAGGATCCTTCCGCCATCACGGAGGCGGCGGTCGCCATGGCTCTGCGGGGTGTGCGGGGCTGAGGCCCGGCGACGCCCCGGTCATCGGCAGCAGGCGTGAGGGGCGCCCGCGCAGCAGCCACGGCGGGAGCAGGGTCAGCGGGTTCAGGTAGGTCTTTCCTCTGAGCAGGCCCCAGTGGAGGCAGCTCGTGGTGCGGCAGTGGGCAGCCGGGAGCTCCAGGACGCCCACCTCGTCGCCCGCCTCGACCCGGTCGCCCTTCTCGACCGTCGCCCGTACCGGCTCGTACGTGGTGCGCAGGGGTGGGGTGCCCGTGTCCGCCAGTTCCAGTGAGAGCACGCCCCTGCCCGCCACCCGGCCCGCGAAGGCGATACGACCCGGGGCCACCGCTCGCACTGGTGTGCCGGGCGGGGCGGCGAGGTCGACGCCGCGGTGGCCCGCGCCGTACGGGGTCGCGGGCGGATCCCAGGTCCGTACGACCTGAGGGCGGGTGCCCAGCGGCCAGGTCGTGGCCGTCCCCGCGGCGGGCGCGGGCGGGGGCAGAACGGTCGCGAGCAGGGCCGCCAGCGGCGGCAGCAGCAGTTCCAGGCGCATGGCAGAACCGTCCCGCGCCCCGCGGATCCGCGGGGATCATGGACCGGATCTGGGGACTACCGGCCGGTTGTGGACAGCGCTGTCACCCTTTCGTGGCGGGTGGGGCCAGGGAAGCGGGGCCGGCCCCGTCACCTGCTGGTCGACGGTGGCGTCACCCGGTACCTCGCGGGTCCCGTACACTTCTTTTGGCGATCCGGGTCACCGGGTCGACTTCGCACGCCCCGACACCAGGTCAGGAAACAAGCCGGTGTCAGCGCCCCTCGGTCCCTCGTGGCAAGGCGCACAGCGGGCGTCAGGCGCGAGTGCCGTCCGGCACACGCGGCACAACCGAGAATCTCAAGGAGAACGGCCATGGCCGTCGTCACGATGCGGGAGCTGCTGGAGAGCGGCGTCCACTTCGGTCACCAGACCCGTCGCTGGAACCCGAAGATGAAGCGCTTCATCTTCACCGAGCGCAACGGCATCTACATCATCGACCTGCTCCAGTCGCTGTCGTACATCGACCGCGCCTACGAGTTCGTCAAGGAGACCGTCGCCCACGGCGGCACGGTCATGTTCGTCGGTACGAAGAAGCAGGCGCAGGAGGCGATCGCCGAGCAGGCGACCCGCGTCGGCATGCCCTACGTCAACCAGCGCTGGCTGGGCGGCATGCTCACCAACTTCTCGACCGTCTACAAGCGTCTGCAGCGCCTCAAGGAGCTCGAGCAGATCGACTTCGAGGACGTCGCCGCGTCCGGTCTGACCAAGAAGGAGCTTCTCGTGCTCTCGCGCGAGAAGGCCAAGCTGGAGAAGACCCTCGGCGGTATCCGCGAGATGCAGAAGGTGCCCAGCGCCGTCTGGATCGTGGACACCAAGAAGGAGCACATCGCCGTTGGTGAGGCCCGGAAGCTCAACATTCCGGTCGTCGCGATCCTCGACACCAACTGCGACCCCGACGAGGTCGACTACAAGATCCCGGGCAACGACGACGCGATCCGCTCCGTCACGCTGCTCACCCGCGTGATCGCCGACGCCGTCGCCGAGGGCCTCATCGCCCGTTCCGGCGTTGCCACCGGTGACTCGAAGCCGGGCGAGAAGGCCCAGGGCGAGCCGCTGGCCGAGTGGGAGCGCGACCTGCTCGAGGGCGAGAAGAAGGCCGACGAGGCCCCCAAGGCCGACGAGGCCAAGGCCGAGGACAAGCCGGCCGAGGCCGCTGCCGAGGCTCCGGCCGCCGAGGCCCCGGCCGCGGACGCCGAGCAGGCCTGACCCTCACGGGTTCGGTGGTTGACGGCGGGGGCCCGATCGGCCCCCGCCGTTCACCCGTAGACCTTCGTAGATCTTTCAGACTTCGAGAGAGAAATTTCGATCATGGCGAACTACACCGCCGCTGACGTCAAGAAGCTCCGTGAGCTCACGGGCGCCGGCATGATGGACTGCAAGAAGGCGCTCGACGAGGCCGAGGGCAACGTCGACAAGGCCGTCGAGGCGCTCCGCATCAAGGGCCAGAAGGGCGTCGCCAAGCGCGAGGGCCGCTCCGCCGAGAACGGCGCCGTGGTCTCCCTCATCGCCGACGACAACACCTCCGGCGTCATCGTCGAGCTGAAGTGCGAGACGGACTTCGTCGCCAAGGGCGAGAAGTTCCAGGCCGTGGCGAACAACCTCGCCGCCCACGTCGCCAAGACCTCCCCGGCCGACCTCGAGGCGCTGCTCGCGTCCGAGATCGAGGCCGGCAAGACCGTCCAGGCGTACGTCGACGAGGCCAACGCCAACCTCGGCGAGAAGATCGTCCTGGACCGCTTCGCGCAGTTCTCCGGCGCCTACGTCACCGCGTACATGCACCGCACGATGCCCGACCTGCCCCCGCAGATCGGTGTCCTCGTCGAGCTGGACAAGGCCGACGCCGACCTCGCCAAGGGTGTCGCGCAGCACATCGCCGCCTTCGCGCCGAAGTACCTCTCCAAGGAGGACGTGCCGGCCGAGGTCGTCGAGTCCGAGCGCCGCGTCGCCGAGGAGACCACCCGCGCCGAGGGCAAGCCCGAGGCCGCCCTGCCGAAGATCGTCGAGGGTCGCGTCAACGGCTTCTTCAAGGAGGCCACGCTCCTCGGCCAGCCGTACGCGCTGGACAACAAGAAGTCGGTCGAGAAGGTTCTCGCCGAGGCCGGTGTCACCCTGAAGCGCTTCTCGCGCATCAAGGTCGGCATCTGAGTCCGTACCGCGATCGACGGTAGACCCCGCTAGGGTCGAAGGCGGTCGCCCGCGCACCGAGCACTCGTGCGCGACGTACGACCGCAGGATCTGACGAGGAGGCCATTGCCGAGCATGGGTTGCGAACGACACCCCACCGGCAGTGGCCTTCTTCGTATGTGTGCCAAGTAAGAGAAGCGAGAACCACATGACCACCAAGGCCGACTCGAAGAGCGACGACGGCAAAGTTCCCGGACGCTTCCTGCTGAAGCTCTCCGGCGAGGCGTTCGCCGGTGGGGGCGGCCTCGGTGTCGATCCCGACGTGGTGCACGCCATCGCCCGCGAGATCGCGGCCGTCGTCCGCGACGGCGCCCAGATCGCCGTCGTCATCGGCGGCGGCAACTTCTTCCGCGGCGCCGAGCTCCAGCAGCGCGGCATGGACCGGGCCCGCTCCGACTACATGGGCATGCTCGGCACGGTCATGAACTGTCTCGCGCTGCAGGACTTCCTGGAGAAGGAAGGCATCGACTGCCGCGTCCAGACCGCCATCACCATGGGGCAGGTCGCGGAGCCGTACATCCCGCTGCGCGCCGTGCGCCACCTGGAGAAGGGCCGTGTGGTCATCTTCGGTGCGGGCATGGGCATGCCGTACTTCTCCACCGACACCACCGCCGCGCAGCGTGCCCTGGAGATCGACGCCGAGGCGCTGCTCATGGGCAAGAACGGCGTGGACGGCGTCTACGACTCCGACCCGAAGACCAACCCCGACGCGGTGAAGTTCGACTCCCTCGGCTACGGCGAGGTCATCACCCGCGACCTCAAGGTCGCCGACATGACCGCGATCACGCTGTGCCGGGACAACAAGCTGCCCATCCTCGTCTTCGAGCTGCTCTCCGAAGGCAATATCGCTCGGGCCGTCAAGGGTGAGAAGATCGGCACTCTCGTGGGCGACCAGGGAAACCGGGCCTGACCCGCGCGACCTGGGTCAGTCTCAAGGGACGCACGCGAGACGTCACTTGAGAGGGATGGACAAAGCCCTGCCGGTCGGACACCGTGCAGGAAAGAGACGCGACGCAGCCGGCCGCCCCGTGCTAGCCGGGCCACTCAAGACACGCAGGAGCAAGTGGTGATCGAAGAGACCCTCCTCGAGGCCGAGGAGAAGATGGAGAAGGCCGTCGTGGTCGCCAAGGAGGACTTCGCCGCGATCCGCACCGGGCGTGCGCACCCGGCGATGTTCAACAAGATCGTGGCGGACTACTACGGCGCGCTGACGCCGATCAACCAGCTGGCCTCGTTCTCGGTGCCCGAGCCGCGGATGGCCGTGGTGACCCCGTTCGACAAGAGCGCGCTGCGCAACATCGAGCAGGCGATCCGCGACTCCGACCTCGGCGTCAACCCGAGCAACGACGGCAACATCATCCGGGTGACCTTCCCCGAGCTCACCCAGGACCGCCGCAAGGAGTACATCAAGGTCGCCAAGACCAAGGCCGAGGACTCCAAGATCTCGATCCGGTCGATCCGCCGCAAGGCCAAGGAGGCCTTCGACAAGGCGATCAAGGACGGCGACGTCGGCGAGGACGAGGGTCGTCGCGCCGAGAAGGAGCTCGACGACACCACCGCGAAGTACGTCGCCCAGGTGGACGAGCTGCTCAAGCACAAGGAAGCCGAGCTGCTCGAAGTCTGATCGAGGTCTGATCGAGGCTGATCGAAGTCCGAGGAATCAGGAAACCGATCCGTGAACGACTCTTCCTGGGGGGCGCCGCCCAGAGCCGGGTATTGGGGGCCGCCCGACCAGGGGCCCGGTCAGGGGGCGACCCCGCCAGGTCCCGCGTACGATGCGCAGGACGCGCTGTTTCCGTCTGAGACGCAGCCCATGCCCATCGTGCCCGACGTACCCGTGAACGGCGGAGACCAGGACGACGACCGGGGGGCCACTCGGATGGGCGGCCCCCTGTTCCGTGACGAGCCTCCGCAGGAGCCCATGCCCAGCGCACCACAGCCCGCCCCGGCAGCACCGCAGAAGAAGAGCGCGGGCCGCGACCTCGGGGCGGCCATAGGAGTCGGTGTGGGACTCGGCGCGGTGATCATCGCGTCGCTGTTCATCGTGAAGGCCGTCTTCGTCGGCGTCATAGCGGTCGCCGTCGTGGTCGGTCTCTGGGAGCTCACCTCCCGGCTCGAGGAGCGCAAGGAGATCAAGGCGCCGCTGGTGCCGCTGGCGGTGGGCGGCGCGGCGATGGTCGTCGCCGGCTATGTCCGCGGGGCCGAGGGCGCCTGGGTCGCGATGGCGCTCACCGCGCTCGCGGTGCTCGTCTGGCGCATGACCGAGCCTCCCGAGGGCTACCTCAAGGACGTCACGGCGGGGGTCTTCGCGGCCTTCTACGTCCCCTTCCTCGCGACGTTCGTGGCGCTGATGCTCACCGCGGACGACGGTCCGCAGCGGGTGCTGACCTTCCTGCTCCTGACCGTGGTCAGCGACACCGGCGCGTATGCGATCGGCTGGCGCTTCGGCAAGCACAAGCTGGCGCCGCGCATCAGCCCCGGCAAGACCCGCGAGGGCCTGGTCGGCGCGGTCACCTTCGCGATGGCCGCGGGCGCGCTGTGCATGCAGTTCCTGATCGACGGCGGCACGTGGTGGCAGGGCCTCCTGATCGGCCTCGCGGTCGCGGCGAGCGCCACGCTCGGTGACCTCGGCGAGTCGATGATCAAGCGGGACCTCGGCATCAAGGACATGGGCACGCTGCTGCCGGGCCACGGCGGCATCATGGACCGCCTCGACTCCCTGCTCCCGACGGCCCCGGTGGTCTGGCTGCTGCTGGTGGTCTTCGTGGGCTTGGGCTGAGCCTCCGCTTCCCCGGACGTCACATGCGTACGAGCCCCTTCCCCTCACGGGGGAGGGGCTCGTCGCCGTAGGGCCCTGTCCCGCCGTGGGAAGGGCGCTGTCCCGCCGCGGGCAGAGCGCCCGAGCGGCCGCCTCTCCGAGCGCGAGAGGCATGCGCGGGCATCTGCGACACTGGTAGTGCCATGCCTAAGCCCGGAGAACTTACCTTTGTCGCGCCCCGCGGAGCCAAGAAGCCGCCGCGGCACCTCGCCGACCTCACGCCCGCCGAGCGGAAGGAAGCCGTCGCCGCCATCGGCGAGAAGCCGTTCCGCGCCAAGCAGCTCTCGCAGCACTACTTCGCGCGGTACGCCCACGACCCGGCGGAGTGGACCGACATCCCCGCCGGTGCGCGCGAGAAGCTCCGTGACGCGTTGCTGCCCGACCTGATGTCCGTGGTGCGGCACATCAGCTGTGACGACGACACCACCCGCAAGACGCTCTGGCGTCTCTTCGACGGGACGCTCGTCGAGTCGGTCCTCATGCGGTACCCGGACCGGGTCACCATGTGCATCAGCTCCCAGGCGGGCTGCGGCATGAACTGTCCGTTCTGTGCCACGGGCCAGGCCGGGCTCGACCGGAATCTCTCGACCGGCGAGATCGTGCACCAGATCGTGGACGGCATGCGGGCGCTCCGGGACGGCGAGATCCCCGGCGGGCCCGCGCGGCTCTCCAACATCGTCTTCATGGGCATGGGCGAGCCGCTCGCCAACTACAAGCGCGTCGTCGGCGCCATCCGTGCGCTGACCGACCCGGAGCCGGACGGTCTCGGCCTCTCGCAGCGGGGAATCACGGTCTCGACGGTCGGGCTCGTCCCGGCGATCCACCGGTTCGCCGACGAGGGCTTCAAGTGCCGCCTCGCGATCTCGCTGCACGCGCCGGACGACGAGCTGCGCGACACCCTCGTGCCGGTCAACACGCGCTGGAAGGTGCGCGAGGTGCTGGACGCCGGGTGGGAGTACGCCGCGAAGTCGGGGCGTCGCCTCTCCATCGAGTACGCGCTGATCAGGGACATCAACGACCAGGCGTGGCGCGGTGACCGGCTCGGCCGGCTGCTCAGGGGCAAGCCCGTGCACGTGAACCTCATCCCGCTGAACCCGACGCCGGGCTCGAAGTGGACGGCTTCGCGGCCCGAGGACGAGAAGGCGTTCGTGGAGGCCATCGCCGCCCACGGCGTGCCGGTCACCATCCGGGACACCCGGGGCCAGGAGATCGACGGAGCCTGTGGCCAGCTGGCCGCGAGCGAGCGGTAGCCGAGAGGTACGCTGGCGGGCGTACGGCTCGTACACACATCTGCATATTCCGACAGGGGAGCGCCACAGCGCTGAGAGTGCGGCACCTTGGACAGGTGGGCCGCAGACCCTCTGAACCTCGCCCGGGTCATTCCGGGTAGGAAGTTCGGCGATCACTCAAGCTGTTGCGCCCTGCCCGCAGGCTTTCCGGCCCGCGGGCAGGGCCGCGTCTTCTCCTGGTCACCCAGGAGGAAAGTCAGTGAGCACCACCAAGAAGGTCACGCTCACCGCGGTCGCGGTGGGCATCGGACTCGTCGCCGTCTCTGCGTGCGGCGGCTCCGGCGGCGGGTCGGGGGACGCCGACTCCAAGAGCGTCACGCTCGTCAGCCACGACTCCTTCAACGTCTCCAAGGACGTGCTGAAGGACTTCGAGAAGCGGTCCGGCTACCAGGTCAAGGTCCTCAAGGACGGGGACGCGGGGGCCGCCGTGAACAAGGCGATCCTCTCCAAGGACAACCCGCAGGGCGACGTCTTCTTCGGCGTCGACAACACCCTGCTCTCGCGCGCGCTCGACAACGGTCTCTTCCAGTCGTACGAGGCCAAGGGCTCGGACAAGATCGGGGCGCAGTACCGGGTCGACCAGGACAAGCACCGGGTCACGCCCGTCGACAGCGGTGACATCTGCGTCAACTACGACAAGAAGTACTTCGCGGACAAGAAGCTGGCGCCGCCGAAGTCCTTCGAGGACCTGGCCGAGCCGCGGTACAAGAACCTGCTCGTGACCGAGAACGCCTCGACCTCGTCGCCCGGCCTCGGCTTCCTGCTCGGCACCGCCGCCAAGTACGGCGACAAGGGCTGGCAGGACTACTGGACGAAGCTCAAGGCCAACGGCGTCAAGGTCGTCGACGGCTGGGAGCAGGCCTACAACGAGGAGTTCTCCGGGTCCGCCGGCGGCAAGAAGGCCAAGGGCGACCGCCCGCTCGTCGTCTCCTACGCCTCCTCGCCGCCCGTCGAGGTCCTCTACGCCAAGCCGCAGCCCAAGGAGGCGCCGACCGGCGTCGCCACCGGCACCTGCTTCCGCCAGGTCGAGTACGCGGGCCTGCTCAGCAACGCCAAGAACACCAAGGGCGGCAAGGCGCTCCTCGACTTCCTCGCGGGCAAGGAGTTCCAGGAGGACATGCCGCTGAACATGTTCGTGAACCCCGTGCGTGAGGGCACCGAGCTGCCCGAGCTGTTCACCGAGCACGGGGTGACGGTCGACAAGCCCGAGACCATGGCCCCGAAGAAGATCGCGGACAACCGCGAGGCGTGGATCAAGTCGTGGACCTCGCTCGTACTGAAGTGAAGGAGCGCCCCGTGAAGGGGCGCTCTCGCGGGAGCGCGGCGCGGCTCGGCCTGATGGCCGTGCCCGTCGCGTTCTTCGCGCTCTTCTTCGCCTATCCGGTCACGGCGATCGTGGCGCGCGGCCTGCACGTCGACGGCGTCTGGCAGTTCGGCCGGATCACGGACGTGCTCGGCCAGTCCGACATCCGGCACGTGCTGTGGTTCACCACCTGGCAGGCGCTCGCGTCGACCGGCCTGACGCTGCTGATCGCGCTCCCCGGCGCGTACGTCTTCGCGCGCTTCGACTTTCCCGGCAAGCAGGTGCTGCGGGCCGTGGTCACCGTGCCGTTCGTGCTGCCGACGGTCGTCGTCGGGACGGCCTTCCTCGCGCTCATCGGGCGGGGCGGGCTCTTCGACGAGCTGTGGGGCGTGCGCCTGGACACCACGGTGTGGGCGATCCTGCTCGCGCACGTCTTCTTCAACTACGCGGTCGTCGTACGGACCGTCGGCGGGCTCTGGTCGCAGCTCGACCCGCGGCAGGAGGAGGCCGCGCGGATGCTCGGCGCCTCGCGCCTCAGGGCCTGGCGGACGGTGACGCTGCCCGCGCTCGGGCCCGCCGTCGCCGCCGCCGCGCTGATGGTCTTCCTCTTCACCTTCACCTCCTTCGGCGTCGTGCAGATCCTCGGCGGACCCGCGTACTCGACGCTCGAAGTGGAGATCTACCGGCAGACCGCCCAGCTCCTGGACCTGCCCACGGCCGCCGTCCTGACGATCGTGCAGTTCGCCGCGGTCGGGCTGATCCTGGCGATCCACGCGTGGACGGTGCGCCGTCGCGAGAGCGCGCTGAAGCTCGTCGACGCGGCGGCCGTCGCGCGGCGCCCGCGCGGGGCGGGGCAGTGGACGCTGCTCGGCCTGGTCATGGCGACGGTCGCCGTGCTGATCCTGCTGCCGCTCGGCGTGCTCGTCCAGCGGTCGTTCGACGGCCCCGACGGCTTCGGGTTCGCGTACTACGAGGAGCTGACCTCGGCGGACGGCGGCGCCTTCCTCGTGCCGCCGATCGAGGCGGTCTGGAACTCCCTCCAGTACGCGGTCGTGGCCACCGCCATCGCCGTCGTCATCGGCGGACTCGCGGCCGCCGCCCTGACCCGCAGGGCCGGGCGGCTCGTCCGCGGCTTCGACGCGCTGCTCATGCTGCCGCTCGGGGTCTCCGCGGTGACGGTCGGCTTCGGGTTCCTGATCACGCTGGACAAGCCGCCGCTGGACCTGCGGTCCACCTGGATCCTGGTGCCGCTCGCCCAGGCGCTGGTCGGCGTGCCGTTCGTCGTACGCACCATGCTGCCCGTCCTGCGCGCGGTGGACGGACGGCTGCGCGAGGCCGCGGCCGTGCTCGGGGCCTCGCCACTGCGGGCCTGGCGGGAGGTCGACCTGCCGATGGTGCGGCGGGCGCTCCTGATCGCCGCCGGGTTCGCCTTCGCCGTCTCGCTCGGCGAGTTCGGCGCGACCGTCTTCATCGCGCGGCCCGACAACCCGACGCTGCCGGTCGCCGTGGCACGCCTGCTTGGCCGGGCCGGTGACCTCAACTACGGCCAGGCGATGGCCCTTTCGACGATCCTCATGGTGGTGTGCGCGGTGTCCCTGCTGCTCCTGGAACGCATTCGGACCGACCGGACCACGGGGGAGTTCTGATGACGGACGCGCTGCTGAGCCTGCGGGACGCGACGGTACGGTTCGGGGCACGGGCCGCGCTCGACGCCGTCGACCTCGACGTCGCCGAGCACGAGATCGTCTGTGTGCTCGGGCCGAGCGGCAGCGGCAAGTCGACGCTGCTGCGCGCGGTGGCCGGGCTGCAGGGGCTCGACGCGGGCCGGGTCCTGCTCGGCGGGCGCGACCAGCGCGGGGTGCCCGCGCACAAGCGGGGCGTCGGCCTGATGTTCCAGGACCACCAGCTCTTCCCGCAGCGCGACGTTGCGGGCAACGTCGCCTTCGGTCTGCGCATGCACGGCGCCTCGCGGGGCGAACAGGCCGACCGCGTCGCGGAGTTGCTGGAGCTCGTCGGCCTGCCGAAGGCGCAGCGACGCGCGGTGGCGGCGCTCTCCGGCGGCGAGCAGCAGCGCGTCGCGCTCGCGCGGGCCCTCGCGCCCCGGCCCCGGCTGTTGATGCTGGACGAGCCGCTCGGACAGCTCGACCGGTCGCTGCGGGATCGGCTCGTCGTCGAACTCCGTGAACTCTTCGACGAGTTGGGCACGACCGTGCTCGCCGTCACGCACGACCAGGGCGAGGCGTTCGCGCTCGCCGACCGGGTCGTCGTCATGCGGGACGGGCGGATCGCCCAGTCCGGTACGCCGCTTGAGGTGTGGCAGCACCCCGCGGACGAGTTCGTGGCGCGCTTCCTCGGCTTCGACAACGTCGTCGCGGCGACGGTGACGGGCGAGGTCGCCGACACGGCGTGGGGCAAGGTGCCGGTGCCGGAGGGATCGCCGGCCGGGCGGCACAAGGTGCTGGTGCGGCCGGCCGGGGTGCGGCTGGTGGCCGCCGACGAGGGGCTGCCGTGCGTGGTGACGGCGCGGACGTTCCGCGGCACGCACGTCGCCGTGCATCTGCAGCCCGCGGAGGGCCCGCGCCTGGAGGCGGCGTGCGCGCTGCGGCAGGCGCCGGAGGTGGGGGAGACCGTGGGGGTCGGCTTCGACGCGGCCGACGTGGTGGTGCTCGGCTGAGCCGGGCGTGGCTGAGCAGGACGCGGTTGTGCGGGGCTGAGCCGTGCGCGGTCGCGAAAACGCGGGTGCCGCCGGTGTGCTCGGCGACCTAGGGTGCGGGCATGACGAGACTGAACCATGACCGCTACTGCGCCGAAGTGACCGTGCAGATGGACCTCCTGAGGTCCGCGCTGGCCGGCGCGGACCTCTCGGTCACCGTGCCGACCTGCCCCGACTGGACGTTGGCGCAGCTCGTGCGGCACATGGGCGGCGCGGTGCGGTGGAGCGAGCACCTGGTGGCGACGCGCGCCGAGCGGGACATCCCGGAGGAGGACATCCCCGAGGCAGGGGGCCCGGAGGGCGACGACCCGGCCGCGCTCGACGCCTGGCTGGCCCGCACCGCCGAGCTCGGCGAGCGGACGTTCCGCGCGGCGGGCGCCGACGCGAAGGTGTGGTCGTGGTCGGACGACCCGAGCGCCGGGTTCTGGGCGCGGCGCATGACGCACGAGCTGGCGGTCCACCGCGCCGACGCGGCCATCGCCGCCGGTGTCGCGTACGAGATCGATCCGGAGGTCGCGGCCGACGCGATCGACGAGTGGCTCGATCTCGTGGCGCTCGCCCAGCGCACCGACCCCGACGACAGCGCGGCCGAGCTCAAGGGCGCGGGGCGCGGCATCCATCTGCACGCCACCGACGCCCCGCCCGGCCTGGACGCCGAGTGGCTCATCGAGTTCGGCGAGGACGGCTTCACCTGGCGGCGCGGGCACGCGAAGGCGGACGTCGCGCTGCGCGGTCCGCTCACCGAGGTGCTGCTCGCCTTCTATCGGAGGCGCCCGCTGGACAGCGGGCGCGTGGAGGTCCTGGGCGAGCGCGAGCTGCTCGACTTCTGGCTGGAGCGCGCGTCCTTCGGGTGACCGTGCCCGGGGCCCGACCGGATCGCCGCGGCGGTCTCAGCTCTTCGGGTCGCCCGCGCCGAGGTCCCGCAGCGCGTCCGGTGCGTCCTCCACCCGGTCCACCAGGGCGATCCGCGACTCCATCGCGCGGTCGCGGGCCAGTGCCTGGAGGAGGGGCCACACCGGGAGGTGCTCCGTCCAGTGGGCGCGGTCGACGAGGACCATCGGGCGGGGCTCGCCGCGCGACTCGTAGTAGTTGGGGGTCGTGTTGTCGAAGACCTCCTGGACCGTGCCCGCGGCGCCCGGCAGGAAGACGACGCCCGCGTTCGAACGGGCCAGCAGGCCGTCCTCGCGGGTGGCGTTGGCGAAGTACTTGGCCAGGTGGGCGGCGAAGGGGTTCGGCGGCTCGTGGCCGTAGAACCAGGTGGGGATGCCCACCGACGCGCCGCCGGCGGGCCAGCGCTCGCGCACCGCGAAGGCCGCGCGCGCCCACTCGGTGACCGACGGGGTGAACGACGGCGCCTTGGCGAGGAGTTCGAGCGCCTCGTCCAGCATGTCGTCGGCGAGGACCGAGGCGTACGCGCCGAGGTTCGCGGCCTCCATCGCGCCGGGGCCGCCGCCCGTGGCGACGGTGAAGCCCGCGCGGGACAGCTCACGGCCGAGCCGGGCGGCGCCCGCGTACGCCTCCGTGCCGCGGGCCATCGCGTGGCCGCCCATGACGCCCACCACCCGCGCCCCGACGAGGAGTTCGTCGAGCGCGTCGGAGATGGAGTCGTCGTGAATGGCACGGAGCATCGACGAGAAGACGTCGCCGTCGGCGGTGGTGCGCTGGAACCAGTCGTACGCGTGGGCGTCCGGCGTCGCGTCGTAGCCGCCGTCGGCGAGCCCGGCGAACAGGTCGTCGGGGGTGTACAGCAGGCCGCGGTACGGGTTGAACGGCAGGCCGGGGACCGGCGGGAAGACCAGTGCCCCCGACGCGCGGACGCGTGCCGCCGCGTCCTCGTCCATCGGGCAGCCGAGGAAGACGGCGCCCGCGACGTCGGCGGCGAGCAGCGCGGAGGTGCGCTCCGTCAGGTCGACGGCCTGGACGCGGCATCCGGCGAGACCACCGCGCCCCGAGACCTCGTCGAACTCGGCGAGGGTCTCGATCTCGCGGTCCTCGCCCGGGAGTTGCGGGTCGGCCGTGCGGTGCGGGGCGGATGCGCTGTCGGGTGTCGGCTGCATCCGCCCATGCTAAGCAGCGCTCGGGGAGAGGGCTCGGTCAGCCCTGGACCTCGGAGGCGTCCATCCACATGATCTCCCAGGTGTGGCCGTCCAGGTCGTCGTAGGCGCGGCCGTACATCGTGCCGTAGTCCTGGACCTTGCCGGCCGTGCCGCCCGCGGCGACGGCCTTGTCGACCAGCTCGTCGACCTTCTCGCGGCTCTCGGCGCTCAGACACAGCAGCGTCTCGCTGGTCTTCGTGGAGTCCGCGATCTCCTTCTGCGTGAAGTCCGCGTACCGCTGCTTGCTCAGCATCATCGCGATGATGGTCTCGCTGATGACCACGCACGCGCAGTCGTCGGTCGAGAACTGCGGGTTGAGCGTGTAGCCGAGCTCCGTGAAGAACCTCTTCGACGCGGCGACGTCGTCGACGGCCAGGTTCACGAAGATCATCTGCTGGTACATGAGCGTCTCTCCCGGTGAGTGCGTGTGCCTCGCGTGTGCCTTACGAGGGGGTAGACAGCCGTTCGACGCGGAACTCATCGCCGGTGGCGAACTTTTTTTCCCACGCGTTCTCCGCCGTCGTTCAACGCACCAGCGGCAGCGCGGCGAGCTCCGCGACGAGCCAGGTCAGCGGCCCGAACACGGCGGCGAGCGCGCCCGCGCGGAGCGCCGCCGTGCCGCGCAGCATCGTCGCCGGGGCGCCGAGCCGCAGTAGCGCGGCCGTGGTGTCCGAGCGGGACTGCCGGGCCTCGATCGCGGCGGTGGCCAGGGTCAGGACCGCGCAGCCCGCGACGAGCAGCGCGCCGAGCGCGGTGAGCGGGCCGACGGCGGGGCTCGGCCCCGCGTACAGCACGACCGAGGCGTAGGCGCCGGACGCCACCGCGCACAGCACGCCGAGCGGCCGTCCGATGCGGCGCGCCTCCTCCTGGAGGACGCGTCCCGCGAGCAGCCGCACCGCGCCGGGCCGGACCGCCTGGAGGATCCGGCCGCAGAGGTGGGTGAGGCCGGGGCCCGCGAAGACCAGCCCGAGCGCGGTCAGCGCCCAGCCCGCGAGCACGCCCGCCGGGCTGCCGTCGGCGCCGCCCGGCATGGGGAAGCCGCCGCTCCCGATCCCGCCGCCGGAGCGGCTCGCGTACGTCTCGACGGCGAGGCCCGCCGCGAGCAGCGCGACGCCCCAGGGGAGTCCGCTCGGCGCCGGGGCGGGGGCCTCCGGCTCCCCGGTCCGGTCGGTGCCCGGCTCCGTGCCGGTGGACTTGGCGGGGCGGGGGCGCAGGACCAGGGCGCTGGCGCCCGAGGCGAGGAGGGGGACGAAGGCGAGCAGGGTCAGGGCGGCGGCGAGCGGCAGCGGCTTGTCGGCGGCGAGGAGCCGGGCCGCCG
>NZ_LIRJ01000162.1 GCF_001419745.1 Streptomyces silaceus
CCGCCACGCCCACCCCCGAGCGCTCCACCGTCCGCTTCACGGGCGGCGCCGCCACCGTGGAGTGCCGCCCCGACGGCACCGTCTTCCTCGTCTCCTGGAGCCCCGCCGACGGGTTCCACATCGACGACGACGTGGAGCGCGGCCCCGCCGCCGTGGCCCGCCTGGAGGCCGAGCCCGGGGACGACGACGAGCAGGACGACCTGCCGTACGAGATCCGGTGCACCGACGACGGACCGCGGGCGAAGGTCGTGCCGGACACGGACGACGACTGAGGGACCCGTGCGGGGCCGGGGGAGCGTGCAGGGTGTCGGCCACCGCGGCCCGCGTAGGGCACACCGCTCCGCCCTGCCGCACGACACTCTGTCGGGTTCCGCTCCGCACGTCAGACAAGGCGCCCATGTCGTGTCCACTTCGCGGACACTTACGCTCGGCCCATGACCCCTCAGCCGAATCCTCAGGTCGGCGCCGCCGTGAAGGCCGCGGACCGCGCACACGTCTTCCACTCCTGGTCCGCACAGGAGCTCATCGACCCGCCGGCCATCGCCGGGGCCGAGGGCTCGTACTTCTGGGACTACGACGGGAACCGCTACCTCGACTTCACCAGCGGCCTCGTCTACACCAACATCGGGTACCAGCACCCGAAGGTCGTCGCCGCGATCCAGGAACAGGCCGCGACGATGACGACGTTCGCGCCCGCCTTCGCCGTCGAGGCCCGCTCCGAGGCCGCACGCCTCATCGCCGAGCGGACCCCCGGCGACCTGGACAAGATCTTCTTCACGAACGCCGGCGCCGACGCCGTCGAGCACGCCGTCCGGATGGCCCGTCTGCACACGGGCCGCCCCAAGGTGCTCTCCGCCTACCGCGGCTACCACGGCGGCACCCAGCAGGCCATCAACCTCACCGGTGACCCGCGCCGCTGGGCCTCCGACAACGGCACGGCGGGCGTCGTCCGCTTCTGGGCGCCGTTCCTGTACCGCTCCCGCTTCTACGCCGAGACCGAGCAGCAGGAGTGCGAGCGCGCCCTCCAGCACCTCGAGGACACCATCGTCTTCGAGGGCCCGCAGACGGTCGCCGCGATCATCCTGGAGACCGTGCCCGGCACCGCGGGCATCATGGTCCCGCCGCCCGGCTACCTCGCGGGCGTGCGCGAGCTGTGCGACAAGTACGGCATCGTCTTCGTCCTCGACGAGGTCATGGCGGGCTTCGGCCGCACCGGCGAGTGGTTCGCCGCGGACCTCTTCGACGTCACGCCGGACCTGATGACCTTCGCCAAGGGCGTGAACTCCGGTTACGTCCCGCTGGGCGGCGTCGCCATCTCCGGGAAGATCGCGGAGACCTTCGCCAAGCGGCCCTACCCGGGCGGGCTCACCTACTCCGGCCACCCGCTGGCCTGCGCCGCCGCCGTCGCCACGATCAACGTCATGGCGGAGGAGGGCGTCGTCGACCACGCGGCGAACCTCGGCGCCCAGGTCATCGAGCCGGGCCTGCGCGCGCTGGCCGAGCGCCACCCGTCGGTGGGCGAGGTGCGCGGCGTCGGCATGTTCTGGGCCCTGGAGCTGGTCAGGAACCGCGAGACACGCGAGCCGCTGGTGCCGTACAACGCGACGGGCGAGGCGAACGCGCCCATGGCGGCGTTCGGCGCGGCGGCCAAGAAGAACGGCCTGTGGCCCTTCATCAACATGAACCGCACCCACGTCGTCCCGCCCTGCACCATCACGGAGGCGGAGGCGAAGGAGGGCCTGTCGGCGCTGGACGCCGCGCTGACGGTGGCGGACGAGTACACGGCGTAACGGCGCCCGCGTACGTGGTGCGGGCAGCGCACGCGTACTCGGCGTAGGCCACGTACGCGTACACGGCGCAAGCAGCGCACGCGTACGTGGCGTGAGCAACGCACGGGATACCCGGCGCGGGACGCCGCGCCGCACCCCCCGGTGCCGGGTGCCGATCAAGAAGGCCCCGGCCCCGGGGAACCCGGACCACGTAGTCTGACGTGCTCATAAGCAAGACGACCACGCACGCAAGGCGACCACGCCAGACTCCGCGGGGGAAAAAGATGCCCGGCACCGACGGCCCCGCCGTCATCCGCAGCACTCTGCGCCAGCAGATCGCCGACGCCCTCCGAGACGAGGTGCTCGCGGGCAGACTGGAGCCGGGCCAGGAGTTCACGGTCAAGGAGATCGCCGAGCAGTACGGCGTCTCCGCGACCCCCGTCCGCGAGGCCCTGGTGAACCTCACCGCCCAGGGCCTCCTGGACGCCGACCAGCACCGCGGCTTCCGCGTCCACGAGCACACCCTGGACGACTACCGCGGCATGCTGGAGGCCCGCGGCCTCATCGCGGACGGCATCTTCCGCGACCTCGCGGAGAACGGCACCGACCGCGGCGACATGGCCGACGCCCTGCTCTCCGTGCGCCGCCGCGGCGAAGAGGCGGCCCGCGCCGCCTGCGCCGGCGACCTCACCGTCCTGATCGGCTACGACCTCCGCTTCTGGCGCGAGCTCAGCGCCCTCTTCGGCAACCCCTACCTCTCCGACTTCCTGCACCGCCTGCGCGTGAAGTCCTGGGTCTGCGCCGTCACCCACCTGCGCCGCTGGAGCGAGCAGGGCGGCGGCGACCTGCGCGGCGTCCTGTGGTCCCGGCACACGGAACTCGTCGACGCCCTGGTGCGCCGCGACCCGTGCGCCGCCCACGCGATCGTCGTGGAGTACAACGCGCACTCCCTGTCCCTCATCGAGCGGCTGGCCGCGGCATGAGCATGGACCTGTCCGTCGTCGTCCCCGCGTACAACGAGGAACGGCGCCTCGGCCCCACCCTGGCCGCGATACGGGAGCACCTGGAGGCGACCGACCAGGGCGAGTGGGAGCTGATCGTCGTCGACGACGGCTCCACCGACCGCACCGCGGAGATCGCCGCCGAGGCGTCCGCCGCCGACCCCCGCATCCACCTGGTCAGCGGCGACCGCAACCGCGGCAAGGGCCACGCCCTGCGCCTGGGCGTCCTCGCCTCCTACGGCCGCCGCGTCCTGATCACCGACGCCGACCTCGCCACGCCCATCGAGGAGCTCGAACTCCTCGACAAGGCGCTCGGCGACGGGCACGAGGCCGCGATCGGCTCGCGCGCCCGGCCCGGCGCGACCATCGACCGGCACCAGCACCGCCTGCGCGAGCTCCTCGGCCGCACCGGCAACTTCCTCATACGCTCGGTCGCCGTCCCCGGAGTGCGCGACACCCAGTGCGGGTTCAAGCTCTTCGACGGTGACCGTGCCCGTGAGGCCTTCGCCGCGGCCCGGCTGCGCGGCTGGGGCACCGACGTCGAGATACTGCAGTACTTCCGCCGGGCGGGCTGGTCCGTCGCCGAGGTCCCCGTCCGCTGGTCCCACCAGGAGGGATCGAAGGTCCGGCCGCTGGACTACGTGAAGGTCCTCGCCGAGCTGACCGCCCTCAAGGCCCGCTCGGTCCGGCGCGCGGACGTCCTGGTCGCGCTCCTCTTCCTCGCCTTCTCCGTGATGCTCTACGCGGGCCGCTGGGTGGCACCCGCCCACCGCTACATCCCGGACTCGATGCAGGACCAGAACCAGTGGGAGTGGTTCTTCGCGGTGACGGCGGACAACGTCCGCCACCTGCAGAACCCTTTGTTCACCACCCTCCAGAACGTGCCCGACGGCGTGAACCTCATGGCCAACACGGTCATGCTCGGCCTCTCCGTCCCGCTCGCCCCCGTGACCTGGCTCCTGGGCCCCGCGGTCGCCCTGAACGTGGCGATGACCGGGGGCATCGCCCTCACCGCCGTCGCCTGGTACCGGCTGATCCGCCGCCGGCTCGTCCCGCACCGGGGCGCCGCCGCCGTCGGTGCGGCCCTCGCGGCCTTCGCGCCGCCGATGATCAGCCACGCCAACGCGCACCCGAACTTCGTCGTCCTGTTCATGATCCCGGTGATCATCGAGCGGGCGCTGCGGCTCTGCGCGGGCACCCGCGTCGTACGCGACGGCGTCGTCCTCGGCCTCTGCGTGACGTACCAGGTCTTCCTGGGCGAGGAGCCGCTGCTGCTCGCCGCGCTCGGCATGCTGGTCTTCGCCCTCGCGTACGCGGCCGTGCGCCCCGACGTGGCCAGGGAGGCCTGGCGGCCGCTCGCGCGCGGCACCGGCATCGCCCTCGCGGTCGCCGTCCCGCTGGTCGCCTTCCCGCTCTACTGGCAGTTCTTCGGCCCGCAGAGCTACAAGAGCGTCCTGCACGGCGACAACGCGGGCAACAGCCCGCTCGCCCTGATCTCCTTCGCGGAGCGCTCCCTCGCGGGCGCCAAGGAGACCGCGGACGCCCTCGCGATGAACCCCACCGAGCAGAACGCCTTCTTCGGCTGGCCGCTCGTCGCCCTGGCCTTCGCGATCGTCGTACGCCTGTGGGAGCGCGCCGTCGTCAAGGCGCTGGCCGTCACCGTGGTCGGGGCGGCGCTGCTCTCGCTCGGCCCGAAGTTCCGCATCCCGCTGACGGACGTCGTCCTGCCGGGCCCCTGGGCGCTGCTCTCCGACCGCCCGCTCTTCGAGTCCGTGATCGAGTCGCGCGTCGCGATGGTGTGCGCCCCGGCGCTCGGCATGCTGGTCGCGCTGGCGCTCGCCGGTCTGCTGAGCGCCCCGCAGCGCGCGCTCCGGTACGGCGGCCCGGCCGCCGTCGCCCTCGCGCTGCTGCCGATCGTGCCCGCGCCGCTGAAGACCGTGGACCGGGTCGACGTGCCGCCCTTCATCGCCGACGGCACCTGGCGGAAGTATCTCGGCGAGGGCGAGACGCTCGTCCCGATCCCGGTGCCCGACCCCGCCAACGCGGAGGGCCTGCACTGGCAGACCACCGCGGGACTGGGCTTCCGCATCCCCGGCGGCTACTTCAACGGCCCCTGGGGCCCGGACCGCGTCGGCATCTACGGCCCCTCGCCCCGCAACACGTCCAACCTGCTGCGCGACGTCCGTTCCGTGGGCCGCGTCCCGAAGATCACGCCCGCCTGGCGCCTCGCCGCCCGCCAGGACCTGGAGTTCTGGAAGGCCGGCGTCCTGGTCCTCGCCCCGCAGCCGAACGAGACGGAACTGCGCGAGACCGTGGACGAGCTGGTCGGCCGTCGCGGAAAGTGGGTGGGCGGCGTATGGATATGGGACCTGCACCGGGGCAGTCAGAGGACCTGAGGCACGACTACGCTGCCAGCACGCCGGGCAACGCACAGCTACGAACACCCGCTCCGTCCACTGTCCGACCCGACCCTAGGAGTGCTTCTTGGCCTGCGACCTGTGGCTGGTCCCGCTCGTCGACGTGCTGTGCCACAGCGCCGACAATCCGTTCGCGGAGGAGCTCGCCGCCTACGACAAGGCGCTGCACGAGGCAGGGCTCCCCTCCGTTCCCGTCTTCGCCTACATGCCGGGACTCTCCGGCGACGTGGCCCCCGTCGCGGGCTTCGACTACGACGCGCTGCACTTCCTGCGCCGCGCCTACCTCCTGCGGATCTGCGGCCTGGAGGTCACGCCGGTCGACGAGCTGGGCGGTGACTACGAACAGCTCCTGGAGATGTTCGACGCCACGGCCCAGCAGTCCCACCTGGTCTGGCACTACGACCACGCGGGCGCGTACGTCCCCGTGGACTTCCCCGCCCCGCTCTCGAACGACGAGCTGCTCGCCGGCGGCGGCCCGCTGGGCTCCTCGCAGGCGCTCCTGCGCGAGCTGGAGTTCGTCGCCCCGTCCATCGGCATAGACCCCGCGAACCCCCCGCTCGCCCCGGCTCCGCCGGCC
>NZ_LIRJ01000163.1 GCF_001419745.1 Streptomyces silaceus
CGGAACTCGCCGTCGTAGTCGTCCTCCAGGATCAGCCCGCCCTCGCGCCGCGCCCAGTCGACGGCCGCCGCGCGCCGGTCGGGGTGGAGCGGCACGCCCACCGGGAACTGGTGGGCCGGGGTGAGCAGCACGGCCTTCGACGCGCCGCGCGCACCGCCACCGCCACCGACCCCACGGCCCAACCCCTCGGTCACCGTGCCCAGTTCGTCGAAGTCGAGGGGCGCCGTCCGCAGGCCCTCGCGGTGCAGGAGGTCCCAGTGGATGTCCAGTCCGTACGACTCCACGGTCATGTCCCGCAGCCCGCGCCGGCGCAGCACCCGGCCGAGCAGGGACAGCGCCTGCACGAATCCGGCGGTGATGACGATGCGGTCGGGCTCGGCGTACACGCCGCGGGCCCGCGCGAGATACCCGGCCAGGGCCTCGCGCAGTTCGACACGGCCGCGCGGACCCGCGTACCCGAACGCGTCGTTGGGGGCCGCGGCGACCGCCCGGCGGGCCGCCTTGAGCCACTCCGCGCGCGGGAAGGAGGACAGGTCGGGGCTGCCGGGCTTCAGGTCGTGCGTCGGCGCCCCGGCCCGCCTGCGGACCGGCGCGGTGCGCACCGGTGTCACGACCGCGCTCCCCCGGCCCCCCGGCTTCGCGTCGGCGGGCGAGACCCGCTCGGCCACGCGTGTGCCCGAGCCCTGGCGCGCGGTGAGCCAGCCCTCGGCGACCAGGTCGGCGTACGCGTCGGCGACCGTGTTCCGCGCGATGCCGAGGTCGACGGCGAGGCTGCGGGACGACGGCAGGCGGGTGCCGGGAGCGAGCCGGCCGCCGCGCACCGCCGCGCGCAGGGCGTCCGTCAGCCCTCTGCGGACGCCGGTGCGCGCGCCGCCACCCCCCGTTTCCAGGTGGAGGTCGACGCCCAGAGTGGCCCAAGAATCTCCCATGGAAATGGACCATACCCGTGGGCTACCACGACCGTAGGGTCATTGCCATGACGACGAACGAGACCACCGGAACCAGCACCACCAGAAACGCCGGCACCACCGGCACCGCCGGAAATCCCAAGGAGTACGTCCACGAGCACACCCCCCGCCTCGCCTGGGCCAAGCACGCCCCCGAGGTCTTCAAGGCCATGATCAAGCTCGACACCGCCGCCCGTAAGGGTCTCGACCCGGTGATCTTCGAGCTCGTCAAGATCCGCGCCTCGCAGATCAACCACTGCGCGCTCTGCCTCGACATGCACACCAAGGACGCGCTCGCGGCCGGCGAGAGCGTCGAGCGGATCATCCAGCTCAGCGCCTGGGAGGAGTCGCAGCACTTCTACACGGCCAAGGAGATCGCCGCGATCGAGCTGACCGAGGCGATCACCGTCCTGACCGACGGCTTCGTGCCGGACGAGGTCTACGAGAAGGCGGCCCGGCACTTCGAGGAGGCGGAGCTCACCCAGCTCATCGCCGCGATCACCGTCATCAACGCGTGGAACCGGTTCGGCGTCTCCACCCGCCAGGTCCCCGGCCACTACACGCCGGGAGACCTCAAGTGAGCCCGCGCACCACGCACTTGGACCAGGGTGTCGCCGCGGCCATGGGCACGCTGAGCGCCGCCGCCAAGCGGGGGCTCGGCGATCCCGTCCTCGCCGAGCTGGTGATGATCCGGGCCTCGCAGATCAACGCGTGCGCGTTCTGTCTCGACATGCACGTCGACATCGCCCTGGAGAAGGGCGAGAGCCCCAAGCGGATCGCGCTGCTCAACGCCTGGGAGGAAGCCGGGGAGTTGTTCACCGAGCGCGAGCGGGCGGCGCTGGCGCTGACCGAGGCGGTCACGGTCCTGACGGAGGGCTTCGTCCCTGACGAGGTCCACGCGTCGGCCGCCAAGCACTTCGGCGAGGACGAACTGGCCCATCTCATCGGCCTGATCGCCGTCATCAACAGCTGGAACCGGCTGATGGTGAGCCGCCGCATCGAGCCGGGCGGGCCCGCGTGGTGAGCGCCGCGGACACGCTGCGCGCCCTGCATCTCGACCGGGCTCCCGGCGATCCGCTGATCCTGCCGGGTCCCTGGGACGCCGCGAGCGCCCGGGTGTTCGAGGAGGCGGGCAGTCCCGCGCTGGCCACGCCCAGCGCGGGGATCGCGCTCTCGCTCGGGTACGAGGACGGGCAGGTGCCGCCCAAGGAGATGTTCGCGGCGGTCGCCCGGATCACCCGGGCGGTGTCCGTGCCGGTGACCATGGACGCGGAGACGGGGTACGGGCTCGGGGCGAAGGAGCTGGTGGACCGGATCCTCGACGCCGGTGCCGTCGGGTGCAATCTGGAGGACTCGTACGGGGGCAAGGGGTCGACGGGGATACTTCGGGACGCGCGGGAGCAGGCCGAGTGGCTCGCGGAGGTGCGGGAGGCCGCGGGGGAGCGGCTCGTCATCAACGCGCGTGTCGACACGTTTCTCCGGGGGGCCGTCGAGGTGGATTCCGCCCTTGAGCGGGCGCGGCTCTACCGCTCGGCGGGCGTCGACTGCGTGTATCCGATCCTTGCGCCCGTCTCCTTGATTCCCGCGTTGCGGGCAGGGATCGAGGGGCCCCTGAATGTGCTGGCCCAGGGGGACGGGCCCTCCCCCGGGGAGTTGGGGGAACTCGGGGCTACTCGGGTCACTTTCGGGCCGGGGCTGCTGCGCAGAAGCATGTCGGCTTTGCGGGGCATCCTTGATGAGCTGACGTAGACGCGGAGATGCCGGGTGCCCACTTTCTCGGCACCCGGCACCGGTGGTCGTGCCCACCCGTTCCGCCGTTCGGAACGCCTGCCCACAACGGAGACCAGCGCTCCTCAGGGCACCAGCCCTACTGAGGAAGCCACGCCTTCCACTTCGACGGGTTCTTCTCGATCCACTCCTTCGCCGCGTCCTGCGGCGACAGCTTCTTGTCGGCGATCAGGAGGGAGACCTCGTTCTGGTCCTCCTCCGACCACTTGAAGTTCTTCAGGAACTCCGCGGCCTCGCCGCCGTTCTTCGCGAAGTCCGCGTTGAAGTACTTCTGGAGCGGCGTGTGCGGGTAGGCGCACTTGATCTTGGCGGGGTCGGCGTCGCAGCCCTCCTTGTACTCGGGCAGCTTCACCTCCGTCATCGGCACCTTCTCGAAGAGCCACTGCGGCTTGTACCAGTACGTCAGGAACGGCTTCTTCTGCTTGGCGAACTGCTCGATCTGCGTGATCTGCGCCGCCTCGGAGCCCGCGAAGACGACCTTGTAGTCCAGGTCGAGGTTCTTCACGAGGGCCTTGTCGTTCGTGACGTACGACGGGGAGCCGTCCATCAGCTGGCCCTGGCCGCCGCTCTCCGCCGTACGGAACTGGTCCGCGTACTTGTTGAGGTTCTTCCAGTCGGTGACGTCCGGGTGCTTCTTGGCGAAGTACGTCGGGACATACCAGCCGATGTGCCCGGTCACGCCGACGTCGCCGCCGCGGACGATCGTCTTCTTGTCCTCGATGTAGCGCTGTTCCTGCTCGGGGTGGCCCCAGTCCTCCATGATCGCGTCGACGCGGCCCTGGCTGAGGGCGTCCCAGGCGGGGACCTCGTCGATCTGGACCTTGTCGACCCGGTAGCCGAGCTCCTTGGTGAGCAGGTACTCGGCGACGGCGACGTCCGCCTGCGCGCCCACCCAGGACTGCACGGAGAGCGTCACGGTCTTGGCACCCGCCGCGTTCGCGTACGGGGACGCCTGCTTGGTCATGTCGGCCTTGCCGCACCCGCTCAGCGCGAGCAGGGCACCGGCAGCGACGACGGCGCTCAGTGCGCGCTTGCGTCCGCGCGCGCCACGCACACGCATGCCACGTCCGCGCACGCCACGTACTCCCCTGTCACGTACTCGCATGTCACGCCCCCTTCTTCGCGCGGCGTTCCGTCGGCTGCGTGACCCGGTCCAGCATCAGGCCGAGGCAGACGATGGCGGCGCCGCCGACCAGGCCGGAGGCCAGGTCGCCCTGCGCGATGCCGTACAGGACGTCGTAGCCGAGCGCGCCACCGCCGACCAGGCCGCCGATGACGACGACGGCGAGGACGAGGACGACCGCCTGGTTGACGGCGAGCAGCAGCGCCGGGCGGGCCAGCGGGAGCTGGACCTGGCGCAGCTGCTGCCAGTTGGTCGCGCCGAGGGACTTCGAGGACTCCATCGCGGCGGGGTCGACCTGCCGCAGGCCCTGCGTGGTGATGCGGATGACGGCGGGCAGCGCGTACACGATGGCCGCGGCGACCGCCGGGGCACGGCCGATGCCGAACAGGGCCACGACCGGGATCAGGTACACGAACTGCGGCATCGTCTGGAAGATGTCCAGGACGGGACGGAGGAGCCGTTCGAACCGCGCGCTGCGGGCCGTCGCGATGCCGACCGCGAAACCGATGACCATGGTGACGGCGACCGCGGCGAGGACCTGGGAGAGCGTGTCGAGGGACTTGTCCCACACGCCGAGCACACCGATCCCCGCCATCGCGACGACGGCGGTGAGCGCGGTCTGCCAGGTGCCGATCAGCCAGGCGAGGGCCGCGACGAGGAGCAGCAGGGACCACCAGGGCATCCACTGCAGCCCGTCGCGGACCGGGTCGAGGACCCAGGTGGTGAAGTGCGCGGACCAGTCGGCGGTGCCGCCGACGACGGGCACGCCCGTGTAGATGTGGTCGACCATCCAGTCCTTGGCGGTGTTGACCGGCTCGACGATGTTCACCGTCCAGCCCTCGGGCCAGTCCAGACGGTCGGCGTAGCGGAAGACGACCGCGACGACGGCGGTCACGACGGCGGCCAGGATCGAGCCGCGCCCGCCGGTCACCCACCAGTAGGCGGCGCCCTGCGTCTGGCGGTCCACCGGGTTCGCGCCCATGCGCTCACCGGCGGCGCCCGTGACCCGGTCGAGGACCACGGCGAGCAGCACGATCGGGATGCCCGCGGCGAGGGCCGCGCCGACGTCGACGGAGCCGAGCGCCTGGTAGACGCGGTCGCCGAGGCCGGCGCCGCCGATCATCGAGGCGATCACGGCCATCGAGAGCGCCATCATGATCGTCTGGTTGAGGCCGAGGAGGAGTTCCTTGCGGGCCAGCGGGAGGCGCGCGGAGACGAGACGCTGGCGGGCGGTGGTGCCCAGCGAGGTCACGGCCTCCATCACGCCGCCGTCGGCGCCGCGCAGGCCGAGCGCGGTGAGGCGGGCCATGGGCGGGGCGGCGTAGATGACCGTCGCGAGGACCGCGGCGGGGACGCCGACGCCGAAGATCAGGCCGGCGGGCAGCAGATACGAGAAGGCCGGGAGCACCTGCATGGTGTCGAGCACGGGACGCAGCAGGCGGAAGACCCGGTCGTTGAGACCGGCCGCGAGCCCCATGAGCGCGCCGAGCACGACGGAGGCGAGGACGGCGACGACCATCAGGGCGAGCGTCTGCATGGTCGGCACCCACATGCCGAGCAGTCCGCACAGGCCGAACGCGGCGGCCGTGAGGACCGCGAGCCGCACGCCGGCGACCCGCCAGGCGATCAGGGCGGCACCGGCGATGACACCGGCCCAGCCGCCCGCGAGCAGCACCAGGTAGACGCCGCGCACCGACAGGACGATGGCGTTGCTGACGTGCCCGAAGAAGTAGGTGAACAGCCAGTGGCTGTCACGGTTGTCGATGATCCAGTCGGTGGTCTTGGCCAGCGGCTCGGACAGGTCGACGGTGAGGGCGTCCGGCCAGGCGCCGGAGGCCCACTTGGCATTGGCGATCGGCACGAGCACCGCCGCGGCGAGGGCGAGCAGCAGGAGCTTGCCGACGGCACGGTGACGCAGGAGCGCGCCGATTCCCGTATCTCGTACGGGACTCGATGATGCGGTGGCGGTGGCCATCAGGCGACCACCTCGCCCTTGCCGGGGTTCCCTGCGCCCGCGACGACGGCGAGCAGCCCGGCGTGGTCCACCACGCCCAGGCACCGCTTGCCGTCCATCACGCGCACCGGGAAGCCGGTGCGCGCGACGGCCTCGATGGCCTCGGCGACCTTGGCGTCGGGCGCGAGGGCCGCGCCGCGGGTCTCCTCGTCGGCGTCGGCGGGACGCATCGCGCTGCGCACGGTCATCACGTCGGCGCGGGCCACGTCGCGGACGAAGTCGCGGACGTAGTCGTCGGCCGGGGAGCCGACGATCTCCTCGGGGGTGCCGAGCTGGACGACGCGGCCGTCGCGCATCAGGGCGATGCGGTCGCCGAGCTTGAGGGCCTCGCCGAGGTCGTGGGTGATGAAGACCATCGTGCGGCCCTCCTCACGGTGGAGGCGGACGACCTCTTCCTGCATGTCGCGGCGGATCAGCGGGTCGAGCGCGCTGAACGGCTCGTCGAACAGCAGGACTTCGGGGTCCACGGCGAGGGCGCGGGCCAGGCCCACGCGCTGCTGCTGACCGCCGGAGAGCTGTCCGGGCCTGCGCTGCTCAAGACCTTCGAGGCCGACCTTCTTGACCACGTCGAGGGCCTTGGCGCGGCGCTCGGCCTTGCCGACGCCCTGGATCTCCAGGCCGTACGCGACGTTGTCGAGGACCGAGCGGTGCGGCAGCAGGCCGAAGTGCTGGAAGACCATGGCGGCGCGGTGCCGGCGCAGTTCGCGCAGGCGGGCCTTGTCCATGGCGAGGACGTCCTCGCCGTCGATGGCGAGGGTGCCGGAGGTGGGCTCGATGAGCCGGGTCAGGCAGCGTACGAGGGTGGACTTGCCGGAGCCCGACAGGCCCATGACGACGAAGACCTCACCCTTGTTGACCTCGAAGGACACATCGCGCACGGCGGCCGTGCAGCCGGTCCGCTCGCGCAGTTCGGCCGGGCTCAGGCCGTGCAGCGAGGTGTCCTCGGGTATGCGCTCACCCCGGGGTCCGAAGACCTTCCAGAGGTTCTCGACGGCGAAGACGGGGCGTCCCGCCGCGCTGTCGTCGGTGTCCGTGGCGGTCGTCACGGTGGCCTCGCTCATCGGCCGTCACCACCCAGCATCTCGGCACATTTCTCCCCGACCATGAGCACTCCGATCATCGGGTTCACGGCGGGCATCGTCGGGAAGACGGATGCGTCCGCGATACGGATTCCGTTCAGGCCCCGGATCTTCAACTCCGGGTCGACCACGGCGAGTTCATCAGTGGAAGCACCCATTCGGCAGGTACCGGCCGGGTGGTAGACGGTGTGCGCGGCCTTGCGCACCAGCTCGCTGATCTCGGCGTCGTCGGTGACCTCGGGGCCGGGGAAGACCTCGCGCTTGAGCCACTTCTTGAACGGCTCGGCCTGCGCGACCTTCCGCGCGAGCTTGATGCCGTCGACGAGCGTCCGCCCGTCGTAGTCGCCCTCGTCCTCGAAGTACCTGAAGTCGAGCGCGGGCTTGACCTCCGGGTCCGCCGACGTCAGGTAGAGGCGGCCGCGGGCGCGGGACTTGGGGATGTTCGGGGTCATCGAGACGCCGTGCTCGGGGCGCTCGTAGCCGAGGCGCTCCGGGTTGTCCGTGAACGGGATCTGGTAGAAGTGGAACATCAGGTCCGGGCCCTTGTGGGCCGGGTCCCGCTTCACGAACAGACCGGCGTCCGAGTCCATCGCGGAGTTGCCGGGGATCGGTCCGTCGGTCTCCCAGACGATGACCGACTCGGGGTGGTCGATGAGGTTCTCGCCGACGCCCGGCAGGTCGTGCACGACCGGGATGCCGAGGGCTTCGAGGTCCTTCTTCGGGCCGATGCCGGAGTGCATCAGCAGGCGCGGCGTGTCGACGGCGCCGGCGCAGACGAGCACCTCGCGGCGGGCGGTGAACAGCTTCTCCACGCCGTCCTTGGTGCGGATGTGGACGCCGCGCGCGGTCGTGCCGTCCAGCTCCAGCCTGGTGGCCCAGGTCTCCAGGAACAGGTGGAGGTTGGGGCGGTCACCGGCCTCCATGTGGGGGTGGAGGTAGGCGACGGACGCGGAGGAGCGCTTGTTGTTCTCCGGGTGGTACGAGAGGTCGAAGAAGCCGACGCCCTCCTCGAAGGGCTTGTCGTTGAAGCCGACGACCTCGGGCACACCGAGCGCGGTCTTGGTGGCCTCGACCCAGTCGGTGGCGATCTGGTTCTGGTCCTTCTTGGCGACGCGCACGATGTTGTTGCGCAGCTTGCCGAAGAAGGGGTCCATGGCCTTGGCGCCCCAGCCGGTCGCGCCCGCCTCTTCCCACTCGTCCCAGTCGGACGGCAGCGGCTTGAAGGAGATCAGGGTGTTGTGCGACGAGCAGCCGCCGAGCACCTTGGCGCGGCTGTGCAGGATGTGCGAGTTGCCGCGCGGCTGCTCGGTGGTGGTGTAGCCGTAGTCGAGGTCACCCCCCAGCAGACCGAGCCACTTGCGCAGCGTCAGGACGTCCTCACGGTCGATGTCGCTCGGGCCGCCCTCGATGACGGCGACGGTCACGTCCGGGTTCTCGGTGAGACGGGACGCGATCACCGATCCTGCGGTGCCGCCACCGACGATGACGTAGTCGAACTCGGTCTGGTCAGACATGCGTGGTGCTCCTCTTCCTGCGAGGTCGTGCCAAGGTGCTTGCGCGTAATGAGCGGGGGGTGCCTGGGGGCGGTGCTCGAACTTCCGTACGCGGCCGGGTGCTAGCCCGCGAACCAGCGGACCGGCGCGGGCGCCAGGTTCTGGTAGATGTGCTTGGACTCGCGGTACTCGGCGAGGCCGGCCGGGCCGAGCTCGCGCCCGACGCCGCTCTTGCCGAAGCCGCCCCACTCCGCCTGCGGGAGGTAGGGGTGGAAGTCGTTGATCCAGATGGTGCCGTGGCGCATCCGGCGGGCCATGCGGCGCGCGAGGCCGGAGTCGGTGGTCCACACGGCGCCCGCGAGACCGTACTCGGTGTCGTTGGCGAGGGCGACGGCCTCGTCCTCGGTGGTGAAGGTCTCGACGGTCAGGACGGGTCCGAAGACCTCCTCGCGGACGACCTTCATGCCGCGGTGGCACTGGTCGAGCACGGTCGGCTCGTAGAAGTAGCCCTCGGCGGGGCGGACTTCGCTCGGCTCGGGGCGCTTGCCGCCACAGCGCAGGACCGCACCTTCCTCCAGGGCGGAGGCGACGTACATCTCGGTCTTCTCGCGCTGCTGCCGCGAGACCAGCGGGCCGCACTCGACACCCTCTTCGGTGCCGCGGCCGAGCTTGATCTTCTGGGCGCGGCGGGCGAGTTCGGCCACGAAGCGCTCGCGCACCGACTCCTCGATGATGAGGCGGCCACCGGCGGAGCAGACCTGTCCGCTGTGGATGAAGGCGGCGTTCAGCGCCTGGTCGACGGCGGTGTCGAAGCCCTCCTCGGTGGCGCAGGCGTCGGCGAAGACGACGTTGGGGTTCTTGCCGCCGAGCTCCAGGGCGACCTTCTTCACGCCGAGGGCGGCGGCCTGGGCGACCTTGGTGCCGGAGACGAGGCCGCCGGTGAAGGAGACCAGGTCGACGTCGGGGTGGTCGGAGAGCCGGGCGCCGACGGTGTGGCCGGGGCCGGTCACGATGTTCGCGACACCGGCGGGCAGGCCCGCCTCGACGAGCAGTTCGATGAGCGCGACCGTCGTCAGCGGAGTGACCTCACTCGGCTTGATGACGAAGGTGTTGCCCGCCGCGAGCGCCGGGGCGATCTTCCAACTGGCCTGGAGCAGCGGGTAGTTCCAGGGCGTGATCATCGTGCAGACGCCGACGGGCTCGTGCACGACGACGCTGTGGATGTCGTCGGAGCCGGCGTCGACGACGCGGCCCGCGCCCTCGCCGATCACGAGGTCGGCGAAGTAGCGGAAGGCGTCGGCGACGCAGTCCACGTCGACACGGCCCTCTTCGAGGGTCTTGCCCGCGTCGCGGCTCTCCAGGAGCCCGATCTCCTCGCGGTCACGCACGAGCAGGTCGGCGACGCGGCGCAGGAGCGCGGCGCGCTCGGCGACCGGCGTGCTCGGCCAGGGGCCCTCGTCGAAGGCCTTGCGGGCTGCTGCGATGGCGGCGTCCGCGTCTTCCGTGGAGCCCTCGGCGATCACGGCGAACGGCTTGGCGTCCGCCGGGTCGAGGATCTCGCGGGTGGCGCCGGAGGCGGCGCTCAGCCACTCTCCGCCCACATGGATGGTCTGTTGTGCGGACACGTCCCGTTTGCCTTCCGTTCCTGTCATTCGCCCCGCCTGTCACTCGCGGTAGCCGGGTGCACCTGCCCTGAGGTGGAGAAAGCATGCGCGTTCGATGGCCGAAAGTGCGCTGTGTCACTGCGCGTGCGGGCACTCGGGGCAAAACGTACGCTCGACACATGGTCTGTCACCGGAGGTGACGTGATGAGTGGTATGCCCCGCAAGAGGGTCACGGGGAGCGCGGTCTGCTGTGCGGCGGCCGTGCTCGCGCTCTCCTCATGTTCGTCGGACGACGGCGGAAAGGACAAGGCGAGCGGCACGAGCAGTGCCGAGAGCACCACCGGCACCGGAGGCGACGGCGGCGGGGGCAACGGCGTCGAGGACATGAGCGCGCAGCAGATCTCCGACAGGGCGAAGCGGGAGCTGCTCGACGCGAAGTCGGTGCACATCTCGATGCGGGAGACGGGCTCGGACGCCTCCGCGGACGCCACGGAGGACTCGGATCCGGACGCCGACGACCCGGCGTCCATGGACCTGACCCTCGACCAGGACGGCAACTGCACCGGCAGCATGAAAATGGCGGACGGCGCGTCGCTGGAGCTGGTCAAACGCGGTGACAAGGTCTGGATGAAGCCGGACGAGACCTTCTGGAAGACGCAGGTCCCCGGCGGTGACGGCGAGGCGGCGGCCGAGATCTTCAAGAACCGCTACATCCACGGCAGCACGAAGGACGCGATGCTCAAGGAGGTCGCCGGGGTCTGCGACCTCGGCGAGATCCAGCGGGGCATCGAGGACGACTCCGACGACGCGAAGACGCTGAAGAAGGGCGAGCCGACGACGGTCGACGGCACCCGCGTCGTCCCCCTGACCGGCACGGAGGACGGCAGGGAGACGACGCTGTACGTCGCCGCGGAGGGCAGGCCCTACCTGGTCAAGGCGGTGGAGAAGGGCGACGGCGACCACACGACGACGACCTTCTCGGACTACGACAAGCCGGTCCCGACGAAGACGCCGTCGGCGGACGAGTCGGTGGACGTGTCGAAGCTGCAGGAGCAGTTGCAGAAGGTGTGAGTGCGGCCGCGGACGGCCGGGTCAGACGGCGCCGACGGGCTCGTCGTCGCACTCCGGCTCGTCCTGGGCCTGCAGCCCCGCCAGCCACAGCGGCATCAGCCAGTGCACGACGAACACGCTGAACAGGACGGGGAAGACCAGCCCCTCGGCCTCCAGGCCCATGAGCCCACCGGCGCCGACGGCGACGGTCACAGCGAAGAGCAGCCACATCATGAGGTGCTGGGCGCGGGCCTGCACGCGGTTCTTCTCGGCGCGCTGCCGCTCGTCGAGGGCGCGGGCACGCAGTTCGAGCAGGCCGCGGGTGGCACCGTTGATCACGCCGGTCGCGAGGCACCAGGGCAGCAGGATGCCGAGCATCCCGTACGTCGCCCAGCGCTGGTCCCCGAACACGGAGTAGAGCCAGCACGCGATGCCGAGCGCGGTCAGGACCATGTGCGCGACGACCACGGCGCGGCGGCGGGGCCCGGTGGCGTACAGCGGAGCGCCCTCGCGGCGGTTCATGATCGCGTACATCCGCCGGTCGTAGCCGGTCATCGGCCGCTGTCCGCTGTTGCCGTCCATCACTGGTTCCTCCCGTAGACCTGGTCCGTGAGCGGGCGAAACGGTTCGAGGGAGAACAGCGCCTCGACCGGCAGCTCGAAGTACTTCGCGATCTTCAGCGCGAGGTCGAGGCTCGGGTTGTACTGCCCCCGCTCGATGTAGCCGATGGTCTGGTAGTGGGCCCCCACTGCCTCGGCCAGGCTCTGGCGTGACACCTTTCGTTCGGCGCGCACCATCGCCAACCTGTTGTGCACTTGCTCGCTCATGTATAAGAAGTACTACATTCATGAGCACAGCAGCAACAGGTCAGACGCGAACCGGCAGGAACGAGCGGGGAGAAGGACGAGAGATGTTCGGCAGCAAGCGGGAACTGATGGTGATCACCCTGCGCGACACGGACGCGGTCGCGGACGAACTGCGCGAGGCGCTCGCGGAGGCCGACGCCGCGCAGCGCCCCGGCCTGGAGCGCGCGCTGGAGATCGTCACGCGGACGGCGGCCGTCCCGGACGCCGAGGTCCGCGGCCGCTGGGCCCTGCGGCAGCTGGCCGCGGCGGGCCACACGGGCCCCGCCGACTCCGTGCACGCGGTCAAGGCCCTGCGCCAGGCGGAGCCGGGCCTGAGCCTGGTGACGGCGGTGCAGCTGTCGAAGGAGGCGGCGGCGCTG
>NZ_LIRJ01000164.1:0-208 GCF_001419745.1 Streptomyces silaceus
CGGCACCGACCGCCGCGCGCTCTTCGGCTACTTCATGCCCGCCGGCTTCGGCAGCGTGCAGCCCTCGCGGCTCAGGTCGATCTTGTTGCCGGGGGCGACGCACGGCACGAGACCGTAGGTCTGCTGCGCGTAGTTGATGCCCTCGCGGACGGTGACCTTGCCGTTCTCGTCGACCTCGCACGGGTTGTTGTCCGTGCACTCCTCGCCG
>NZ_LIRJ01000164.1:242-14539 GCF_001419745.1 Streptomyces silaceus
GGGGTGTAGCGGACCGAGTCCTTCCAGGTCCAGTTCCCCTCCTTCAGACGGTAGGCGAAGCCGTCGATGCTGCACTTGTACAGCTTCTTCCAGTAGCCGGACGCGACGGTGATCGCCCGCCCCTGCTCGGGACGCGCGGTGTTGAGCTCCAGCGCCTTGATCCCGTACTTGCTCTCGATGTCGCTGTAGGTGCTGGTGAGCTGATACAGCGACATGTCCGTGTCGGTCATCGTGCCGTACGCGACCTTGCTGGCCTTGACCGTCCCGAGGTTGCCGCCCGAGGCGTCGAGCAGCGTGAAGCTGCGCGAGGACGGCTTGTCCAGGACGACCTCGCCCGGCGCGGGGAAGCCGCTCTCCAGGCAGTGGCCGTTGGACAGGACGAGCGCCGGGTCGCCCGGCTGCGAGTCGGGCACGCGGACGACGGAGCCGGAGCAGTTGCTCAGCGCCACCGTCCCGGCGAAGGTGACGGCCTTCGCCTTGGGCTTGGCCGGCTTGGCCGCCGGCTTGGTGTCGGCCTGGGCGGGCCGTTCACTGCTGACGGCCGTCGCGGGCGCCGCCGTGGCTCCGAGCAGGAGAACGGCGAAGCACGCACCGACGAGAGGCTTTTTCATGTGGGGGTCCCCTCTTGATGACTAAGTGACCGAAGTTGCTTCGGTTTTGTCATGCGCATTGTTGAGGCCCCCGGGCCTCAGGACAAGACCGCGAACGGACACAACTGACCGCTGAGAGAACACCCGCGGCCCGGCCGGGCGGACGCGCCACCCGTACGAGTGGCCGCGCCACCGGCGCGGAAGGACCGTCCCACCAGCACGACCTGCCCCGGCGGTATGGGCGGTACACCCCCCTTGTGTCCGAAAACACGAGGCGGCCCGCGATGCGCGGCCTTAAGCTCGCGGACATGCAGGTCATCCAGTCGACGAAGCTCGCCAACGTCTGTTACGAGATCCGGGGCCCGGTGCTCGAGGAGGCGATGCGGCTGGAGGCGGCGGGCCACCGCATCCTCAAGCTGAACACCGGCAATCCGGCCGCCTTCGGCTTCGAGTGCCCGCCCGAGATCCTGGAGGACATCCTCCGCAACGTCGGCGACGCGCACGGCTACGGCGACGCGAAGGGCCTCCTCGCGGCCCGCCGCGCGGTCGTCATGCACAACCAGACCCTGGGCATCGAGACCGACGTCGAGCACGTCTTCATCGGCAACGGCGTCTCCGAGCTCATCGTGATGGCCATGCAGGGCCTGCTCGACGACGGCGACGAGGTCCTCGTACCGGCGCCCGACTACCCCCTGTGGACCGCCGCCGTGTCCCTGTCCGGCGGCACCGCGGTGCACTACCGCTGCGACGAGCAGGCCGACTGGATGCCGGACCTCGCCGACATCGAGCGCAAGATCACCGACCGCACCAAGGCGATCGTGATCATCAATCCGAACAACCCGACCGGCGCCGTCTACGACGAGGCGATGCTGCGCGGCCTGACCGACATCGCGCGCCGCCACAACCTCCTGGTCTGCTCGGACGAGATCTACGACAAGATCCTCTACGACGGCGTGACGCACACGCCGACCGCCGCGATCGCCCCCGACCTGCTGACCCTCACCTTCAACGGCATGTCGAAGGCGTACCGCGTGGCGGGCTACCGCGTCGGCTGGATGTCGATCTCGGGCCCGAAGGCGCACGCCTCCTCGTACATCGAGGGCCTGACGATCCTCGCGAACATGCGCCTGTGCGCGAACATGCCGGGCCAGCACGGCGTCGTCGCGGCGCTCGGCGGACGCCAGACGATCAACGACCTCGTGCTGCCGGGCGGCCGCCTCCTGGAGCAGCGCGACACGGCGTACGACCTGCTGACGCAGATCCCCGGCGTGAGCTGCGTGAAGCCGAAGGGGTCGCTCTACCTCTTCCCGCGCCTCGACCCGAAGGTCTTCAAGATCAAGGACGACCGGCAGATGGTCCTCGACCTGCTGCGGTCCGAGAAGATCATGGTCGTGCACGGCACGGGCTTCAACTGGCCGGAGCCGGACCACTTCCGCGTGGTGACGCTGCCGACCGCGACGGACCTGGCCGAGGCCGTCACCCGGATCGGGAACTTCCTGGACGGCTACAGCCAGCCGTGACGCCCGCGCCGCGCGGGAACAGCGGATGCCGCGCCGCGCGGGAACAGCAGAGGGGGCCGGACGCCTACGGGCGACCGGCCCCACCGGCGTTCGGGGGTCCGGCCGGGCGGAACCGCCCCATCACCGGCCTTTCGGATCCTGCTCAACTTTAGAATGAATCTAAGCTAGGATGTCCACAAGACAGCTTGGAGGCCATCTCATGTACGAGCCGATCCGCACCAAGTCGGTCCACTCGATGGCCGACGACACGAGCTTCCCGCACCGCACGCGCGAGGAGGAGCTGGACATCCAGCTCGCCGGGCATCTGGCCGCGCTGCTCGCCGTCACCGACGAGCTCCGCGCCCTCGCCCCCGCCGCCGAACTGGACGCGGCGGCCGAGCAGTTGGCGCTCCAGGTCGCCCGCCTGCGCGGCGCCCTGCCCCCGCGCTCCTCCGTGGCCGCCGCCATCCACGAGCCGCACCTGGCCGCCCTGCACCAGCGCGCCCACGCCCTCGCGGGCCGCGCCCTGGTGGTGGCCGCCTCCCGCGCCGACACCGCGGCCGCGATCCTGGCCGCCGAGCGCATGGACGCCCACGCGGACGCCACGCGCCTGGTCGGCGCCTCCTGAACGGCCCCGGTCCGCGGCCGGGGAGGCCGCGGACCGGGCGCCACCAGCGGTGGCGACGACTGGGGGTACCCGTCGCCTAGCCGGTGATCTTCACGGTGGCCCGCGCCGACGAGCCGGAGTGCAGGGCGTCGCCCGCGTAGCTCACCTCGTAGACCGTCTTGCCCCGCTTGCTCGGCAGGTCCCTGACCCTGAACGCGCCATCGGCCGCGACCGACGCCGACGTCAGCTCGCCCGTCGTGCCGAACCGGTCCGTGCGGGTCACCTTCAGACCGATGCCGGACGGCAGCGCGCGGCCCTGCCCGGTCAGCTTCCCGGTGATCTCCACGCCGCCCGTGCGGGTCGCCTCGGCGGGCGCGGTCAGCTCGACGGCCGTCGGGGCCTTGGCCACGTCGACGGTGACCGTGACGTCCTCGGCGGGCCGGTGCGTGACGTCGCCGAGGAAGCGCAGCGTGTACGTCGCCTCGCCGAGGCGGTCCGGCACGTCGAGCACGGTGAAGGTGCCGTCGGCCGCGACCTTGGCGGCCGCCACCTCCTGCGTGCCGTCGGCGTCCTTGCGGACCGCGGTGACCTTCACGGGCTCGGCGGGCGCGGGCCCGTCGAGTTCGAGGCGGCCCCGGATGCCGAGCGGCTCACCGACGACGGGCTTGGCGGGCGTGGTGCCGAGGGCGCCCGTGAAGCGCGAGTCGTGCTGCGCGGCCGGCGGCTTGATGACGTGCAGCCAGAGACCGCCGTTGCCGTTCGAGGTCACCGCGAAGAGCCGCGTGCCGTCCTTGGACCAGCCGAGCCCGCGCGGCGCGACCCGCAGGCCGTCGAGCTCCCCTTCGAAGGCGAACTCCAGCGGCGTCGTGCCGTTCGCCGGGTCGGCGGGCTGGATCAGCAGGTCGGGCGTGCTGCCGGAGGCGGCCGCGCCCCGGGCGACGTACGTGCCGTCGCCGCTGAACGCCACCGCCGTGGACTTCGCGCCGTCGGGCAGCGGCTGGTAGGCGGCCGCCGCGTCCGACAGGTCGGAGGCGTCGAGCAGCCGCGTGCCGTACGCCCCGTCGGCGACGGCGATCCGCTTGCCGTCGGCGCTCTGGGCGATGTCCTTCAGATCGAGCGCGCCCTTGCCCTCGGCGTCGGCGAAGCGCCGCTGCGGGCCCCGCACCAGGGTCTCGCCGCTCGCGTCGTACGTGGTCAGGAACGGATTGGCGTCGGCGCCCGCGGCCGCCTGCCCCACCACGAGCCGGTCCGGCGCCCCGGGCCCGGCGGCCAGCTTCAGCCGCCCCTGGCTCTGCCAGCCGGTGTTGACGTGGGAGGTGCCGCTGACCCCGTACAGCGAGGCGATGTTGTCGGGCCGGTCGCAGTACGGGTCGTTGTACGGCGTCTCCGTGAACCACGTCTTGCCGCCCGCCACGGCCACGTCGCGGCCGCAGGTGACGTCGTAGGGCACGAAGGAGGCGCCGCTCCTGGTCTGCGTCGCCGTGTCGAACGTCAGCATGCGGTGGGACTGCGACACGTGGAGCGTCGCGCCGTCCGCGCTGAGCGCCATGCCGGACACCGGCTGGTCGGTCGGGAGCGATCCCACCCGCTGGCCCTGGAAGTTGTAGACCAGGACCGCGCTCTCGCCGCTGCTCCTGCGCCCGTCGGTCACGTAGACGCGCTCGTGCGCGTCGTCGACCACCATCGCCCCGAACGACGCGATGGGCAGCTTCGCCACCTCGTCCGACGGCGTGACGGCGTACGCCGCGGGCGTGCCGACGGCGACGAGCCCTGTCGAGCCGAGGGCCACCGCGAGCGCGGCGCCCGTCACCCGTCTCAACCGCTGAGACTTCTTCAACTTGTCCCCCCACAGGCTCTTTTGGCGGCACGCGTCGATCAGCGGCCCCCCGTGTGGGCACATTGAAACATGTGAGAGCCATGTGAAGGCAAGGTGCACAAGATGCGGGTATGGGTGGACGGAACCCCTCCGCACACGCGGACGGGCCCCGCACGCCGTTGTGCGGGGCCCATCCGGAATGCGGGGTGCGTCAGCCCAGGCGCTGCACCAGCGCGCGGTACTCGTCCCACAGCTCCTTGGGCGTGTGGTCGCCGAAGGTGTTGAGGTGCTCGGGTACCAGGGAGGCCTCCTCGCGCCAGACCTCCTTGTCGACCGTGAGCAGGAACTCCAGGTCGGCGTCGGCCAGGTCGAGGCCGTTCGTGTCGAGCGAGGCGGCCGTCGGCAGGATGCCGATGGGGGTCTCGACGCCCTCGGCCCTGCCGTCGAGGCGGTCCACGATCCACTTCAGGACGCGGGCGTTCTCGCCGAAGCCGGGCCACACGAACGCGCCGTCGGCGTTCTTCCGGAACCAGTTGACGTAGTAGATCTTGGGCAGCTTCGCCTGGTCCTTGTCGGCGCCGACCTTGACCCAGTGGGCCATGTAGTCGCCCATGTTGTAGCCGCAGAACGGCAGCATGGCGAACGGGTCGCGGCGCAGCTCGCCGACCTTGCCCTCGGCGGCGGCGGTCTTCTCGGAGGCGACGTTGGCGCCGAGGAACACGCCGTGGTTCCAGTCGAAGGACTCGGTCACCAGCGGCACCGCGGAGGCGCGGCGGCCGCCGAAGAGGATCGCCGAGATCGGCACGCCCTTGGGGTCCTCCCACTCGGGCGCGATGATCGGGCACTGCGCCGCCGGGGTGGTGAAGCGGGCGTTCGGGTGAGCGGCGGGGACGCCGGACTCGGGAGTCCAGTCGTTGCCCTTCCAGTCGGTCAGGTGCGCCGGAGTCTCCTCCGTCATGCCCTCCCACCACACGTCGCCGTCGTCGGTGAGCGCGACGTTCGTGAAGACGGAGTTGCCCCACAGCGTCTTCATCGCGTTGGCGTTGGTGTGCTCGCCGGTGCCGGGCGCGACGCCGAAGAAGCCGGCCTCGGGGTTGATCGCGTAGAGGCGGCCGTCCTCGCCGAACCGCATCCAGGCGATGTCGTCGCCGATGGTCTCCACGGTCCAGCCGGAGATCGTGGGCTCCAGCATGGCGAGGTTGGTCTTGCCGCAGGCGCTCGGGAACGCGGCGGCGACGTACTTCGACTCGCCCTGCGGCGGGGTCAGCTTGAGGATCAGCATGTGCTCGGCGAGCCAGCCCTCGTCGCGCGCCATGACGGAGGCGATGCGCAGGGCGTAGCACTTCTTGCCGAGCAGGGCGTTGCCGCCGTAGCCCGAGCCGTACGACCAGATCTCGCGGTCCTCGGGGAAGTGCGAGATGTACTTGGTGGAGCTGCAGGGCCACGGCACGTCGGCCTCGCCCTCCGCCAGCGGCGCGCCCAGGGTGTGGACGGCCTTCACGAAGAAGCCGTCGGAGCCCAGCTCGTCCAGGACGCTCTGGCCCATCCGGGTCATGGTGCGCATCGAGACGGCGACGTACGCGGAGTCGGTGATCTCGACGCCGATCGCGGACAGCGGCGAGCCGACCGGGCCCATGCAGAAGGGCACGACGTACATCGTGCGGCCGCGCATGGAGCCGCGGAAGATGCCCTTCTCGCCGGCGAAGATCTCCCGCATCTCGGCGGGAGCCTTCCAGTGGTTGGTCGGGCCCGCGTCCTCCTCCTTCGCGGAGCAGATGAAGGTGCGGTCCTCGACCCGCGCGACATCGGTCGGGTCGGAGGCCGCGTAGTAGGAGTTGGGGCGCTTGATCGGGTCGAGCTTCTTGAAGGTGCCCTTGGCGACGAGCTCCCCGCACAGGCGCTCGTACTCGGCCTCGGAGCCGTCACACCAGACGACGTTGTCCGGCTGGGTCAGTTCGGCGATCTCGTTGACCCAGGAGACGAGCTCCTGGTGGGTGGTCGGGGCAGTGCCCAAGGACAGGGGAGCCGCGATGTCGCGCGCCACGATTGCTCCTAATCGAGGGGTTTTTGATGATGTATGCCCCGTGGGGGCTGCGACCCGGACGCTTCACGTGATGTCCCTCTGGCGCTCATCCGGTGCCGACCGCACTCATTTGATCATCCGACGCGCACGCCCATCTGTCCAGAGGGCCTCACACCTGAGCGGCGTGAGCATTGCCACTTGTACGCGTACGGGGGTGAGGGCGGTGATCCGTCCGTTTGATGTACGACTTACGGAGCCGTAGGTACGATGCGGCCCATGACCGCCCCTGTCCCCGAAGTGGTCCCCGAGCCCGCGGGCACCGCTTCGCTCGCCCCACCGCGGCCACCTCTGCCGCTCCCCGCGAAGCCGAAGATGCGCGGCTGGCTGCACGCCGGCATGTTCCCCGCGGTGCTGATCGCGGGCCTGGTGCTGACCGCGCTCGCGGACTCCACCCGCGGCCGGATCGCCTGCGGCATCTTCGCCCTGTCCGCCTGTCTGCTCTTCGGCGTGAGCGCGCTGTACCACCGGGGCAACTGGGGCCCGAGAGCCGACGGCATCCTCCGCAGACTCGACCACTCGAACATCTTCCTGATCATCGCGGGCACCTACACCCCACTGACGCTGCTGCTCCTCCCCGAGGCGAAGGGGCGGTGGCTGCTCTGGGGTGTCTGGGGAGCGGCCGTCGCCGGCATCGCCTTCCGCGTCCTGTGGGTCGGCGCCCCGCGCTGGCTGTACACCCCGTGCTATATCGCGATGGGCTGGGCCGCGGTCTTCTTCCTGCCGGACTTCATGCAGAAGGGCGGCATCGCGGTGCTCGTCCTGGTCGTCGTCGGCGGGCTGCTCTACAGCGCGGGCGGCGTGATCTACGGCATCAAGCGCCCCAACCCCTCGCCCCGCTTCTTCGGCTTCCATGAGGTCTTCCACTCCCTGACGCTCGCGGCCTTCGCGGTGCACTACGTCGGCATCTCCCTGGTGGCGTACCAGCACGCCTGACGCTCTCCCCCCCTTCCACCCCGGTGGCCGCGGCTCTTCAGCCGCGGCCACTTTCGCGTGCGACTGCTTCCGCACGCCTCCCGCGCACCCCCCTGCCCCGCTCCGGCGCCGCGCGCACGCCGCGCGGGGACGGGGGACGAGGACCGGGGCGAGGCGCGCGACACGGAGCGGGGCGGAGCCGATGCCCGACAATGAATCCCATGAAGGCCGCACGGACCCCGCTCGCCGAGACCGCGCCCCCGCTCGGGCTGCGCGAGCGCAAGAAGCTCAAGACCCGCCTCGCGATCCGGGAGGCGACGTACCGGCTGATCGGGGAGCAGGGGTACGAGGCCACCACGGTCGAGCAGATCGCGGAGGCCGCGGAGGTGTCGCCCTCCACGGTCTTCCGCTACTTCCCGACCAAGGAGGACATCGTCCTCGCCGACGAGTTCGACCCGCTCCTGGAGGGCGAGTTGCGCAGGCGGCCCGCCGACGAGCCGATCGTGGAGTCGCTGCGGCACGTGCTGCGCCGAGCCGTCGTCCTCGGCTTCACCGAGGAGCCCGAGACCACCCGGCTGCGCACGAAGCTGATGATCGAGGTGCCCGCCGTGCGCTCGCGCATGCTGGAGAGCATGTCCGTCACCGGCGGGATCCTGTGCCGCGTCATCGCCGAGCGCACCGGCCGTGACCCGGGCGACCTGGAGGTGCGCACGTTCGCCATGGGGCTGATCGGCGCGCTCACCGAGACCACCGCCTACTGGGCCGAGCACGACCACAAGGACGACCTGGCCACACTGGTGGACCGAACCCTGTCGACGCTGACCCGCGGGTTCGCGGGGGCCGAAAATCCCCGGTGACGCCCGACCCGGACATGCCATCCTGACCGCATGAACGGTCCGGAGATTGTCGTCGGTTTCGCCCCCGAACTGGGGGTCTTCGTCCCGCACGAGCGAAGGGGCGGCCCCACCACGGCGATGACGGACGGAGTGTCCACGCTCGGGCACGTCGTCGAGTCCCTCGGCGTCCCGCTGACGGAGGTCGGCGCGCTCGTGGTGGACGGCCGCGAGGTCGCCACCGGACACGTCCCGGCGGCCGGAGAGACCGTCGACGTCCGCGCGGTCGTCCGCCCCCAGGCCGTCCCCGGCGCCCCGCTCCGCTTCCTCCTCGACGTCCATCTCGGCACGCTGGCACGGCGATTGCGCCTCCTCGGCGTCGACGCGGCGTACGAGAGCACGGACATCGGCGACCCCGCGCTCGCCACGCGCTCGGCCGACGAGCGGCGCGTGCTGCTCAGCCGCGACCGCGGGCTGCTGCGGCGCCGCGAGCTGTGGGCGGGTGCGTACGTCTACAGCGACCGCCCCGACGACCAGCTCCGCGACGTCCTCGGCCGTTTCGCCCCCGAGCTGACGCCCTGGACCCGCTGCACGGCCTGCAACGGCGCGCTGCGCCCGGCCACGAAGGACGAGGTGGCCGACCTCCTGGAGGGCGGCACCCGGGGCACGTACGACGTCTTCGCCCAGTGCGGTCAGTGCGCGCGCGTGTACTGGCGGGGCGCCCACCACGACCGCCTGGAGGCGATCGTGGCCGGCGCCGTCGAGGAGTTCGGCGCGGACTCCGGCCGGCCCACGGCCCGTACGGCGGCGGGAAGGGACTGACCGCTTCGCCGTAGGGGCGGACGACGCCGGGGCCTAGGACAACTGCTCCGCCAGCTCCGCCGGATCCGTCGTCGGGGCCGCGCAGACGAAGCCACGGCAGACGTACGCGGCGGGGCGGCCGTCGACCAGGGGCCGGTCGGCGAGCAGCGGGAGTTCGCCCGAGCCGGGCGCCCCCGCCGCGACCACCGCGCCCGGCGCCGTGCCCAGCAGCGCGGTGCGGTGCAGGTCGCCCAGGACCTCGCCGACGACCGCGACCTCGCGGGGGCCGTCCAGCGCCGCCTCCGCGACGGCGAGGCCGTGGCCGATGAAGCGCGGGACGCGGGGGCCGAGCGCCTTGACGATGCCGAGCGCGCGCTCCGCCGCCGTGCGGTGCGGCTCCGCTCCGGTGTGCGCCGCGTACGACAGGAGCGCGCCCGCCGCCGCCGTCCACCCGGACGGCGCCGCGTTGTCCGTCGGGTCCTGCGGGCGCCGGATGAGCCGCTCGGCGTCCGCCGCCGTGTCGTACAGCGCGCCGCTCTCCGCGTCGACGAACTGCGCGAGGACGTGGTCCAGCAGGAACCCGGCGAACTCCAGCCACACCCCCTCCCCCGTGACCGAGGCCAGCGCGAGGAAGCCCTCCGCCACGTCGGCGTAGTCCTCCAGAACACCCGCGTTGGCGCCGGCCTGGCCGTCCTTGGAGGTGCGGGCCAGGCGTGCGCGGGCGTCCATGTGCAGACGTACGAGCAGATCGCCCGCGCCGACGGCCGCCGCGATCAGGTCCGGCCGGTCGAAGTACGCGCCGGCCTCGGCGAGCGCGGCGATGGCGAGGCCGTTCCAGGCGGCGACCACCTTGTCGTCGCGCCCCGGCGCGGGCCGCCGCGAACGCGCCGCGAGCAGCCGCTCCCGCACGGAGGCCAGCCGCCCCGCGTCCGCCAACGGGCCTTCGTTCAGCGGGAGTTGCAGGACCGAGGCGCCCTTCTCGAAGGTGCCCTCCTCGGTCACCCCGAAGAGGGTCATCGCCAGCTCCGCGTCGGCCTCGCCGAGGACCTCCCGCACCTGCGCGGCGGTCCAGACGTAGTACGCGCCCTCGACGTGCTCGCCCGTCGCCGGGTCCTCGCTGTCGGCGTCCAGCGCGGAGGCGAACCCGCCCTCGTTCGTGCGCAGTTCGCGGACCATGAAGTCCGCGGTCTCCAGGGCGATCCGGCGCGCGAGCTCCGAGCCCGTGGCCCGCCACAGATGGGCGTAGGCGCGGCACAGCAGCGCGTTGTCGTACAGCATCTTCTCGAAGTGCGGCACGATCCACTCGCGGTCGACGGAGTAGCGGGCGAAGCCGCCGCCGAGCTGGTCGTAGATGCCGCCGCGCGCCATCCGCTCGCAGGTGTCGGCGGCCATCTGGAGCGCGCCCTCGGCGCCCGTGCGGGCGTAGTGCCGCAGCAGGAACTCGACCGCCATGGACGGCGGGAACTTGGGGGCGCCGCCGAAGCCGCCGTGCGCCGTGTCGTAGTCGCGGGTCAGCCCGAGCAGCGCCTGCGCGAGCTCGCCGTCGCCGGGCTTCTCGTCGGCGTTGTGCGTGAGCTGCCGCTCCCCGAGGTCGCGCACGATCTTCCCCGCGACCTCGGCGACCTCGCCGCGCCGGTCCGTCCACGCCCGGTGGACGCCGTCGAGGACCTGTGGGAAGGACGGCATGCCGTGCCGGGGCTCCGGCGGGAAGTACGTGCCGAAGTAGAAGGGTTCGGCGTCGGGCGTGAGGAAGACGGTCATGGGCCAGCCGCCCTGTCCCGTCGCGGCCTGCACGGCCTCCATGTAGACGGCGTCGACGTCGGGCCGCTCCTCGCGGTCGACCTTGATGTTCACGAACTTCTCGTTCATGAGCGCGGCCGTCGCCGCGTCCTCGAAGGACTCGTGCGCCATGACGTGGCACCAGTGACAACTGCTGTAGCCGACGCTGAGCAGCACCGGCACCCCGCGCTCGCGTGCCTCCTCGAAGGCCTCGGTCGACCAGGGCCACCAGTCGACGGGGTTGTCGGCGTGCTGGAGCAGGTAGGGGGACGTCTCATGGGCCAGTCGGTTCGGCATGGACCCATCCTGCCCTGCCGTCGCCCCCGCGCACGGGAGCCCTGTCCCCCGGGCGGCCCGGGGGCGGCTCGTGGCGGGGCGCGACTAGGCCCGGCGTAGGCGCGTGAACAGCGCCCTGCGCGCCCACCCGGTCCGGCGCAGGCCCGCCCAGACGCACCAGAGCGCGGTGCCCAGCGCCACCAGGGCCGCGCCGAGCGCGGTCGGCATCTCGTTCATCACGAGGACGCCGGCCAGGACGACGACGAGTCCGTCGAACTGCCAGACGAAGACGCGCAGTCCGGAGAGGTCGCCCAGGGGCGTGATGATGGGGAGCAGCAGTTCGATGGGCAGGTTCATCTTCATCTCGCGCAGGAACCTGGCGCCGAGCACGAGCACCACGGAGGCCGCGACGAGCAGCGGCGCGTCGGCCGCCCGGCCGTCCTGGAGCGGCCATCGCGTCACGGCCGTGACACCGCCCGCCAGGCCCACGGCGGCGACCACCGCGAGGACCGGCCAGGCCAGGGTGCGGGCGAGCATCCCGCCCCACCACTCACCGAACAGCGGGGCCAGCGTCAGCTCGTCGCGCAGGCCGCGCCAGGTCTCGCCGACCCACCCGGACCCCCAGTACACGGCGACCGCGCCGACGACCCAGGAGAACGTCGCGAGCCGGGCGTCCGGCTCCGCGACGCCGAGCGTGAGGACCGCGCCGCCGGCCAGCAGGAACGCCGCGGCCGCGCTCGCGCGGCCCTGCGTGCGCAGGGCGCGGACCGCGCCCTGCGCGAGATGGCCGCGCAGGCGTCCGTCCGGCCGCACCAGGGCCGAGGTGAGCCCGCGCGGCTGCGGGCGGTACAGGTCGAGGGCGTGGTGGAGCGTGCCGGTCCAGGCGAAGGTCTGGGCCTCGGCGGCGCGCGCCGACTCGCGGGCGAGCCGGGCGAGATCGACCGTGCGCACGGACCGGAAGGCGGCCCGGCCGAGCACCCCCGCGGCGACCGCGAGCACGCCGAAGAGCAGCCACAGGCCGCCCCCGCCCAGGAACGCGGACCCGCCGAGCAGCGCGACGGCCGCGCCCGCGGCGGCCACGGCGGCGGCGAGCAGGAGGTTGTCGCGCACCGTCCGGACCTGGCCCCACAGCCACGCCACGGCGGCGACGGCGCCGATGCCCACCGCGACGGCCACGCCCGGCGGGACGAGCGAGCTGCCCGCGTCGTCGAACAGGTCGGTCACGAGGAACGTCGCCGTGCACACCGCGAGGAGCGTGCCGAGTCCGGCGTACGCGAGGCGGCGGCGGGCGATCGTGCCGAGGTAGTGCGTCGGGGACAGGTCCGTGGACATGAAGACGTGCAGCAGGAACGGCTTGAGCACCAGCGGTCCCCAGAACCGGCCGGTGAGCTGGGCGCCCCAGACCACCGCCGCCGCGGCCAGGCACGCCACGGGCGTCGCCGCCTCGGCGGACTCCAGGGAGACGAGCGCCTTCGAGGTGCGCACCAGGTAGACGACCGGCGCCACGTAGACGAAGGCGAGGATGACGGTGAGGTAGATGGTGTACGCCCAGTCGTGCACCGTGGCGCGGTCGCCGCGGTGGGCGTACCGGTGCCGTACGGCGTGGACGCGGGCCCTGGGGTCGGCCTCGACGGCGGTGATGCTGTCCGTCGTCATCCCAGCTCCATGACGCCGTCGCAGGCTTCCACCACGGCGGCCTCATGGGTGGCGACGAGGAACGAGGTCCCCTGTTCGGCGCGCTCGCTGAGCAGCGTGGCGACGAGGTCGACGCGGTCGGTGTCGAGGTGCCGCTCGGGCTCGTCGAGCAGGACGACGTCGGCGGGGCGGACCAGGGTCAGGGCGAGGCTGAAGAGCTGCAGCTGGCCGGAGGAGAGCTGCGAGGGGAACCGCTCGCCCAGCGCGGCGAGGCCCAGGCGGTCGATGACCTCCTCGGCGCGCTCGGCGGTCGTCGCGGTGTTGCCGTACCAGGAGGCGGCGACCAGGGTGACCTGCTCGCGCAGCGTCATGTCGCGCGCCACGGGCACCGGTTCGACGAGCGAGGCGACGAGCCGCCGGTGCCGGGGCCTGGCCAGGTCGACGCGCTCGCCCTGCACGAGGACGGCGCCGTCGGTCAGCCGGCGGCTTCCCAGGAAGGCGCGCAGGAGGGTCGTCTTGCCGGAGCCGTTGCTGCCGGTGAGGCACCAGAACTCGCCGGGCATCACCGCGAACGTCGTCGGCGCGAGCAGGGTGGTCCCGTCCAGGACGACCGTGGCGCCCTCCGCGGCGATCGCGGGCACGTCGGTCACGGCCGCTCCAGCACGACGAGCATCTCCCGGGAGCGCGCGCCGTAGGGCTCTCCCGCGTACGAACCGTTGACGCCCGCCACCTCCAGACCCGCGATCCGTGCCATCAGGCGGATCTCCGCGAGCGTAGCCCAGGTGGCCTGCTCGTGGAACGCGGTGAGGGTCGACGCGCCCTGGACCAGGAAGATGCTCAGGACCGCCTGGGCGGCCCGGTCCGCGGTCTGCGTGATCGTCACTATCTTCTCGCGGCCCAGCGGATAGGTGACCGACTGCGCGTCCCCGCCCGCGCGCAGGTACTCGGCGGGGTCGGTGCAGTCGAGGAACGCCGCGCCGCCCGGCTCCAGATGGCGGGCGACCACACGCAGGAGGTCGATCTTCTCCTCCTGCTCCTGGGCGAGGAAGAAGGTGTTCCGCGAGAGGGTCACGACGTCGAACGTGGCGTCGAGCCGCAGCTCGCGGAAGTCGCCCCGCACGGCTTCGACCTCGCGGTCGAGGCGGTTCTTCTCCAGGAGGTCCAGCGACGGCCGCGAGGCGTCGACCGCCACGACCCGCGCGCCGGCCTCGGCGAGCGCGAACGAGGACACCCCCGTGCCGCACCCCAGGTCCAGGACCGACCGCCCGGCCAGGGGCCGGTGGGAGGACACCCAGGCGGCGAGCCCGGCCCCCGGGGAGAGCATCGAGGACACCAGGTCGTAGGCCTCGATCGCCGTCTCGTCGTACACGCTCGGGTCACTCACCACGGCGCCCTTCCTTCCGCATCCTGTTGGCCACGGCGAGGGCACCCGGCAGGTTGAACCCCACCTCGGCCGTCGACCGGTT
>NZ_LIRJ01000165.1 GCF_001419745.1 Streptomyces silaceus
TACGTACCGGCCTGGCGGCAGGTCGTGTGGAGCGACATCCCCAACGACCGGATGCTGCGCTGGGACGAGGAGACGGGCGCCGTCGGCGTCTTCCGCCGCTCCGCGGGGCACACGAACGGCAACACCCTCGACCGCCAGGGCCGCCTGATCACCTGCGAGCAGGGAAACCGTCGGGTGACCCGCACCGAACACGACGGCACCGTGACCGTGCTGGCGGACCACTGGCAGGGCAAGAGGCTGAACAGCCCGAACGACGCGGCGGTGAAGTCCGACGGTTCGATCTGGTTCTCCGACCCGGACTTCGGCATCACCAGTGACTACGAGGGATACCGCGCGGAGAGCGAGATCGGCGCGAACAACGTCTACCGCATCGACCCGGACACCGGTGACGTACGGCTCGTCGCCGACTGTTTCGGCGCGCCGAACGGCCTGGTCTTCTCCGCCGACGAGAGTCTGCTCCTCGTCTCCGACACCCGGGCCGGCTTCATCCGCGTCTTCGACGTGCGCGAGGACGGCACGTTGTCGGACGGCAAGGTCTTCGCCGAGGCAGGTGCCCGGCCCGAGGCACGGTTCGACAATCTCCGCTTCGACGACGGCGGCCGGCTCTGGGCCGCGGCGATGGGCGACGGAGTGCACTGCTACGACCCCGACGGGACGCTGATCGGGCGGCTCCGCGTCCCGGAGGCGGTCGCCAACATCTCCTGGGGCGGCGCCAAGCGCAACCGCCTCTTCATCGCGGCGGAGACCAGCCTCTACTCCGTGGTCCTGGGGGTCACCGGCACCCACCCGACCGGGCCGGGCCGCCGCCCCTGGCTGGACGCGTAGTCCGCCGGACAGCGGGGCGGCGGGGCATACCGACCGCCGACACCTTCNNGCGCCGCCCGCCTGGAGCGCCGCTTAGGAGACGGCCCGCCGAAAAACCAGGATGGGGCCATGGACATAGGCATGGATCTGGGCATCGCCCTGCCCCAGTACGGCACCCACGCACGCCCCGCGGAGATCGCCGGGTTCGCCCGCTCCGCCGAGGAGGCCGGGTTCGCCTCGTTGTGGACGGGAGACCGCTCCCTGACCCCCGTCGAACCCAGTGACCTCTATCCCGGCGGCACTCCCGAGAACCCCTACCCGCCCGAGTTCAAGACCTTCCTCGATCCGCTGACCGTGCTGACCGTCGCCGCGACGGCCACGAGCCGGGCCCGGCTCGGCACCAGCACGCTCAACGCCCCCTGGTACCCGCCACTGCTGCTCGCGCGCAGCCTCACCTCGCTGGACCGGGTCAGCGGCGGCAGGCTCGACGCCGGACTCGGCATCGGCTGGCTGCGCGACGAATACACCGCCGTCAACGCCGAGTTCGCCCGGCGCGGCGCCCGTCTCGACGAGATCCTCGACATCCTGGAGGGCTACTGGACCGAGGAGGAGTTCGGGCACGAGGGACCGCACTGGACGATCCCCCGTTCGTACGTCGGACTGCGCCCCGCCCAGCAGCCGGGCCCGCCCGTGTACTTGGGCGGCTTCACCCCGGCCGCGATGCGCCGCGTCGGACGGCGCGCCGAGGGCTGGGTCGGCATCGTCATGCCGCCCGAGATCCACGCCGGGCTCTGGGACACCGCGCGGCGCGCCGCCGACGAGGCCGGCCGCGACCCGGACGCGCTGCGCCGGATC
>NZ_LIRJ01000166.1 GCF_001419745.1 Streptomyces silaceus
GCCAGACCCCCGGCCGCACGACCTTCTCCGCCCCCTACGCCGACGTCCTCGACCTGCACGGCACCCCCGCCGCCGCCCTGCCCGGCGACGCCGACGGCAACAACCCCGTCAACGTCTTCGCCGACCGGGGCGCCTGGCACGCGTACGCCCTGCCCGAGCCCGGCGACCGCGACGCGTACGGCGGCTTCAGCGGCCCCCTCCACATCGCCCAGGAGTACCCGTGGTGGCTCAGCCGGTCCTTCACCCGGATCCGGCTCACCGAGCACGGCCGCCCCCTCGACCTCGCCGCGGGCGGCACGCCCCGCACGGCCTCCCTGCCCGGCCGGCTCGTCCAGTCCTACGACCTCGGACGCGGCCTGCGCGTCACGCTGACGCTGCGGTTCGCCACCGACCGCAGCGCCCTCGTCCGCGCCGAGGTCCGCAACACCGGCGCAAGGACGCGCACCCTCGGCGCCGACTGGACGGGCAGCCTGCTGCGGCCCGAGAAGGAGCCGATGCGGAGCGCACCCTCGCTCGCCGCGACCGCCACCGGCGTCGGCGTCGACTTCGCGAAGGTCCGCGAGACCTGGGACTACCTCACCGACGGCACCGAGCGCTTCGAGGTCACCCACGCCGACCCCGTCCGCACCACGCTCGACGGCGACTCCTACCGCACCGAGACCACCGCGCCCGTCGCCCTCGCGCCGGGCGCCGCGCACCGCTTCGACTGGACGGAGTCGTACACGTTCACCGGGGCCGAGCGCGCCCGCGAGGCCAGGCGGGTCCGTGACGTCCTGGCCCGCCCGCACACGTACGCCACGAAGACCGACGAGCGCTGGCACGGGTACGTCGCCGGCGTGACGCGCGGCGTGCCCGCCGACCGCCGCCGCACCGCCGTCAAATCCCTGGAGACCCTGGTCACCAACTGGCGTTCGGCTGCAGGGCAGTTGAAGCACGACGGCATCACACCGTCCCTCTCGTACAAGTGGTTCGCCGGCGGACTGTGGTCCTGGGACACCTGGAAGCAGGCCGTGGGCACCGCGCGCTTCGACCCGGAGCTCGCGCAGACGCAGATCCGCGCCATGTTCGACTGGCAGATCACCCCGGACTCCAGGACGCGCCCGCAGGACGCGGGCATGATCCCCGATGCCGTCTTCTACAACGACCCCGCGCGCGACGGCGGCAACTGGAACGAACGCAACTCCAAGCCCCCGCTCGCCGGTTGGTCCGTGTGGGAGGTGTACCGAAAGAGCGGTGACCGGTCCTTCCTGCGCGAGATGTACCCGAAGCTCGCCGCCTACCAGGCCTGGTGGTACCGCAACCGCGACCACGACCACGACGGCCTCGCGGAGTACGGCGCCACCGTCGACCCCGCCAACGACTCCGCCGAGGAGCGCCGGCTGGCCGCCGCCTGGGAGAGCGGCATGGACAACGCGCCCCGCTTCGACGCGGACCTCGGCACCTCCGTCGTGGCCAACCGCGCCTCCGACGGCACCCTGCTCGGCTACTCCCTCACCCAGGAGTCCGTCGACCTGAACGCCTATCTCGCCCAGGACCAGGGCTACTTGGCGCGTATCGCGAAGGCCCTGGGCAAGCACGCCGACGCCGCGCGCTGGCAGCGCAGGGCGGACGCCACGCACGCCGCCGTGCGCGCGACGATGTACGACCGCGGTGACGGCTGGTTCCACGACACGGACCTCACCACCGGCGCTCGGCTCACCGCCCGGGGCCGGGGGATCGAGGGCGCGGTGCCGCTGTGGACGGGCACCGCGTCCCGGGAGCAGGCGCGCGCGGTACGGGCGAAGCTCGTCGACCCGGGCGAGTTCGCGACGACGGTGCCGTTCCCGACCGTCGCCGCGTCCTCCCCGTACTTCGCCGCGACGCGGTACTGGCGCGGCCCGGTCTGGCTCGACCAGGCCCACTTCGCCCTCGGCGGCCTGCGCCGCTACGGCTACGGCCGCGACGCGGACGCCCTCACCGACCGCCTGCTCGCCCACGCGTCGGGCCTCAAGGGAAGGGCCCCGGTCATGGAGAACTACAACCCCCTGACCGGAGCCCCTCTCAACTCACCCAACTTCAGCTGGTCGGCGGCGCTCCTGCTGCCGCTGCTCAGCCGGCCGTGAGGCGGCCGCCGCCCGGCCTACGCGTCGCAGTTCCCGGCGGCGCACCTGTCGAGCCACGCGTCGAAGTCGGCGTCGTAGCGGTTGCCGATGGTGCTGGTCAGGAAGGTGCGGGCGGCGTCCCACTCACCGACGCGGTAGTGGCCGAGCAGCGTGGCCACGTCCTGCGGGTGGGACTGGAGGAGGTAGCGCACCGCCAGGTAGCCCCACGGATAGGTGCGGGTGGTGTTGGTGTTCTCGTAGGTGGTGTCGAAGAGCGTGCTGAGCCGGTACGTCTTCTTGCCCGCCTCGGAGATCGCGTTGTCGTACGTGACGCCCCGGTACGAGTAGGAGATGTACTCGGCGAAGCCCTCCACCCACATCACGGTCGGCGTCTTCATGTTCTCCGCGAAGTCGCCGTACATGTTGAAGCGGCCGTCGAGGTAGTGGGTGTACTCGTGGTTCAGGTTCCAGATCTGGAAGGAACCGTCCTGCTTGGGCTGCTCGTAGGCGATGAAGCGCGGCAGGTTGCCCTCCTGGGCGGGGTTGCCCTCCAGGTACATGCCGCCGTTGTTGGTGTCGATCCCGAAGATCACGCCGGCGTAGGTCTGGTAGTCGTCGCTGGAGTTGAACGCGACCACTTCGAGCTGGGTGTTCTTGTCGTCCTTGACCGGGCCGTTGTCCTTGGCCACGCCGTGGAAGAAGGCGTCCTGCTTGGCGAGGCTGTCGCAGGAGGACGCCAGTTCCTCGGCGGTCATCTGCTGCGCGGCGATCTTCAGGCTGTCGCTGCAGGTGTGCTTGACGGTGAGCACCGCGTCACGCACGCGGTTCGCCAGGTCGCAGGTGCCGTACTCGGCACAGTTCGCCTTGTCGTAGGCGTCCGTCATCTCGGCCACGCCGACCCAGAGGCGGGCGGTGCGGCCGGTCATCTTGCTGCGGCCGAGGAGCTCCTTGGCCAGCGGGCCGACCGCCGGCTTGAAGTCCGCGTGCTGGAGGAAGCGGCCGAGCTCGCGCCCGGCGTTGTAGACGAGGTAGGACCGGTCGGTGCCGAGCAGGTCGTCGTGCTTGACGGCGAAGTCGCGCAGGATCGTCAGGTTGCTCTGGTCCGCCTTGACCGCGGTCAGGAACGCCGGGACCTGGTGGCCGCGGAAGTAGACCGTGAAGGTGCTGTTGACGGCCGCGACCATGCCCCAGAACTCGTCGTACGAGGCGTCGTAGTCGGTCAGCAGGCGCTTGGTGACGTTCAGGTAGCGGTCGTTCTCCTGGGCGCTGTCGATCAGGATGACGGCCTCGTTGAGGATGTTGCCGTTGGCGTCGGTGACGTCGAAGGCGTGGGACGAGGCGTAGAAGGCGTCGAGGCCGCCCTGGATGGCACTCTTCAGCGCGGGGCCGTACTCGCCGACCTGGTCCTCGTTGCCCCACTGCACGTAGTACCCGGCGCGCAGGTAGAGGACGACCTGACCGGCCGACGTGCTGTTGTCACCGGGGTAGTTGGCGGCGGTGTCGCGCAGCGCGTTCGCCACGGTGACCATCTGCTCCTCGCGGAACAGGTCCCTGGCGTCCGTACCGGTCACGGTGAACAGCGTGTTGATGCAGGTGGTCTCCGACTTCTTGATCTGCTCGACCAGGGCGGCCCCGGTCTTGGAGGTGAAGTCGGAGACCCGGCACTCCGCGGCGCCGCCCTTGGCCGAGCGCTTCTTCTCGGGCGCGATCCGCAGCGGCGGCCGGTCCGACACGTCCTTGTCGGGCCGGGCCTGCCGGTCGGCCTCGGCGTTGGCCGGAGTGGGGGTGGCCGGCTGCGGCGCGGGCCGCGAACTCGGCTTGCGCGGCGCGGAGTCGGTGCCGGAATCGGCCGCGGCGGCCGGTCCGCCGAGCGGCGTCAGCAGGGCGAGCCCCAGACAGACGACCAGGGCCGTTATCAGCGCACGGGCGCGCGCGGTCAGTGTGGGGGGTCTGGAATTCAAGGTGGCCTCCTGGCCGGGTAGCGGCCATGCATGACATGAGCACGGCCGGTATGTGACATGTACCATTGCACATGGTTCAGAGTTTGAGAAGGTGCTGTGCCGTTTGAAAAGGGGCTGTGGGGACGGAAGTTGTTGACCCGTCAGAAAGCTTGCAGCTAAAGGTAGTTGACCTGGACTCCGATCGCTTCGCCCCTCACTCGACGACGGCTGGAGGGTCGGTCGGCGAGGAGTCCTTGGCGCGGAACCGCACCAGAGGGGCCGCCGGATCCAGGGCGTCGTTCGGCCGGCCGGGCGGGAGCAGGGCGAAGGCCAGGGAGACGTGGGACGGGCTGACGGGCATGCCGGGCGGCATGTCGGTGTAGTCGTCGGCGTTCTCGGGGTCGAGGACCGGATAGAGCAGGGCGATGCCCCTGCGGTCGGCGAGCTCCGCGTGGTCGGCGATGCCGGCGCCGAGTGAGCGGGCCGCGTCGCGGTGGCGCGGATCGCTGATCCGCCCGAAGTGCGGCGCCCGGCGCCGACTGCGTACGAACAAGGACAGCTCCCCGGATTCGAGCACCGTCCCGGCCCGGCGCCGGGGCGAGGCGAGCTGCGGGGCGAGCAGCAGCCACTCCTCGACCGGCGCACCCGCCGTGGCGGAGCGCAGGCGGTCGAGGTGCGGGGTGAAGGTGCCCGGGTGCAGCCACTCCAGCTCGCCGAGTACCTGGAGCAGCAGCGGGTGCGGGACGACCGTGCGGTACGCGGGGAAGGACACCCCCCGCCGGTGTCCCTCGGCCGGCACGGAGACGGTGGTCACCGGACCCTTCAGCCTCTTGAGGACAGGGCGCCAGCGTTCCGTGTTCCGGCGCTTGGCCGCACCCTCCACCGGGTACCCCGAGGGTTCGATCCACGTCGCCGGCGACGTGGACTCCACGCGTTCCGCGTTGTGCATCTTGCTGCGGCTGGTCGGCCGGAGCCAGGGCAGGAACTGGGCCACCAGGGGCGGCAGTTGGGCGGGCGTGACCATCGGGCGGCCGTCCACCAGATGGGCGTAGTCGGAGAGCTGGGCGCGGAACGCCTCCTCGTCGCGGCACATCGCCTCGAACGCCTCGTAGAGATCGGGCTCCTTGCCCGTGGCGCCGCCGCCCCGGCTGATGTAGAGGCGCACCAGATCGGCGTAGCCCGGACGGAAGCCGAACCAACGGCCCATCTGCATCAGGGTGTCCGCCTGCGAGGCGGCCCTGCGGTAGTAGCTGACGGTGAGGCCCTCGACGGTGAAGCCGCGGGCGAGCTTGGCGCCTCCGACGAGGATCTTCCACACCGGGCGTCGTTCGAAGTCCACGCCGACCGTCTCGATGTCCCGGTCGCCGTTCACGACGATCACCGGCTCCCCGTCGCCCGCGATGCGGGCGCGCGCGGCATCCACGTACGGAATCAGCGCGTCGAACGAGGAGGGGACTGCGAGCCCCGCGGCGTGGTGGGCGGACACCGGCGCGAAGTCCTGGTCGTGGAGAGCGCGCAGCCCGTCGAGGTAGGCGGCTTCGGGCGTCCCACCCTCGGACCAGAGCCCGAGCAGCCGCTCCCTGAGGTCCCGGTGGTCGGCGACGCGCACGGACTCGTGGACCAGCATGGTGTGGTGGCGGTAGACGGGTCGGGTCGGGTCGACGGCCGCGCGGTAGAGCTTGAGCGCCCCGGTCAGGACGAACGCGTCCAGCGCCTGGCGCAGGGAGGAGTCGTCGTCGGCGTCGTCGAGGACGGGACGGACGTGGGCCATCTCCCGGGAGTTGGCGACCGTCCGCTCCCCGGGCGGCACATCGGAGTCGATGTCGTGGAAGTCACGCACCCCCATGTACCCCGCCGGGCGCGGCAGAGAGAGCACGAAGTCCCTCGGGAAGACGTCCTCGGAGTCGTGCGGATCGATGAGGACGTTCGCGAACGGCGTCGCCGTGTAGGCGACGTACTGCGCGCGCGGCAGCATGCGGAGGAGCCGTGAGATGAGCCCGTTGATGGCGCTGCGCTCGCGCCCCTCGCGCTGCGTCCAGGCGTGCAGCGTGTTGACCGAACCGTGGTCGGACTCGTCGTCCACGATCAGTACGGGGATCTCCGTCAACTGCGGACCGAGCCTGCGCAGGTCGCGGACCAGCGAGTCGAGCACCGCCTTGTTCTTCTTGACCACCATCAGCCGGGCCGCCGTGCGGTGCAGATTGGCCGGGTGGTGCAGCGGCAGCGTGACGTCCCGCTTCTCGAACTCCAGCGCTGTGATCCCCTGGCGCAGCGACTGGTAGTCGCTGTTCAGAGTCGTGAGCCGCAGGACGTCGAAGGAGCCGAGGCGGGACGGAAGGCCGCCGTGCGTCAGGAACTCCCCGGCGCGCCACTCCGGGTCATCGGCGTACTCGCAGTCCTCCTCGGGGGCGTCGCGCAGGATGTTCTCGCGCCCCACCAGCTCCATGTCGATGCGCCGCTGCGTCTGGGCGCGGAGGATGTTGAGGCTGCCGCTGAGGACGATGACCAGCCGGTAGCCCGCGTCGACGGCCTTGGCGATCACCCCGATGATGTTGGCGGTCTTGCCGGACTGCACGTACCCGACGACCAGGCCCCTGGACTGGTACGCGGCCGCGGCGGTCGGGTCCGCGAGCCGCGCGACCACCTGGGCGGCGCTCTCGCCGACACCGGCCACGGCCGAGGTGCTCCACCCTCTGACCCGTGTCAGGTAGCTCTCGTAGGCGGACCAGTACCAGGGGTGCCCGGGCGTGTGCGCGGGGGTGTACCAGGGGGAGTGCTCGTGGCCGATGACGATCGGTCCCTCGGGGAAGGACATCGGGATCAGCTCCGTGAGCAGCCTGCGTGTCCCTGGCTCCAGGCCGAGGCGGTCGTACACCGCGATGCGGCGCTCGAAGGTACGGGCCGGGGTGTCCGTCCAGCGGGGCCGCTCGGCGTGGTCCCACCAGGTCAGCGCCTGCCGCCAGGAGGCGAGCAGCGGCGCCGCGCACCCGCCCGCCCCGAGGTGGCCGCGGAAGGCCGACTCGCTCGTGTCCGGGGCGGTGGCGGCCCGCGCGTCCGTTCGGGACGGGTGTTCCTCGGACCAGTAGTCGAGGGCCCGGACCAGGGGGCGGGGGCCGGGAGCGCGCATCGCGTCCAGGGCCAGGGCGTGCATCGCGAAGAC
>NZ_LIRJ01000167.1 GCF_001419745.1 Streptomyces silaceus
AAGGCCGACCTCGAGGTCGGCGAGAGCGAGGACCGGCTGCACGGCATGGAGCGGCTCAACCTCAAGGCGATGTACAACGACCCCTCGCAGATGCGGGAGGCCGTCGCCTGGCAGCTCCTCGAACGCGCGGGGATCCCGGCCTCGCAGCACACGTACGCGACGTTCTTCCTCAACGACCGCTACATGGGCCTCTTCTCGGTCATCGAGCAGGTCGACAAGAAGTTCCTCAAGGACCGCTTCGGCAAGAACTCCGAGGGCAACCTCTACAAGGCGTACTGCGGCGACGTCGGCTGCGCGACGCTGGAGCACCGGGCCGCCGCGGACGGCACGGACGGCGGCCGGATGTACTTCACGGCGGGCAGCCGCGACGACGACCGGACGTACCGCCTCAAGACGAACGAGGACGACCCGGCCGCGAACACCTACGACGACCTCGCCGCGCTCGTCCGCACGGTCAACGGCGTCGAACTCCCGGGCGACGACGTGAGGTTCACCACCGACGCCTTCCGCGCTTCCGTCGAGGACGTCCTGAACGCGCGGGCCTTCCTGCGCTGGGCGGGCGCCAACGTGCTCCTGGGCAGCTGGGACAACTACTTCGCCACGCCGTCGAACTACTACCTGTACAACTCGGGCCGGCTCGGCGACCCCAAGGGCTTCAGGGCACGCCCGTACTTCACCTTCGTGCCCTGGGACTACGACAACAGCTCGGGCATCGACTTCTTCGCCACCCCCTGGCAGTACACGGACCTGCTCGACTGGCCCGCGATGAGCCGCAACTACTGCCGGATCACGCACGCCCCGCACGCGACGTCGCGGCTGCCGCTGTTCACGAACCTCCTGCGGCACCACGACTTCTGCCAGTACTACCTGGACCACCTGGAGTACCTGCTCGACACGGAGTTCAGCCCCGACCGGGTCGCCGCGCTGATGGGCGCGGAGGGCTCGGGCCGCACCGACGGGCTGTGGCAGCGCGTCGTCTCGTCCGCCGCGTACGCCGAGTCGGCCACCCCGGACGGACAGCCCTCCACCGGGCGGCAGTTCACCAACGACGAGGTGTACCGGGCGGCGTACCGGCAGTGGGAGCTGAGCCGCGGCGCCCAGTTCACGTACGGCGTCTACCACTACACGCGGATGCGCTACGACAGCGCCCGCGCGCAGCTGGCCGAGCTGCGCAAGACCTACCCGAACGGCGCCTCCGGCGCCGTCTTCCCCGGCGCGATGGAGGTTCTGCCGTCATGACCGCAGGCAAGAAGACGACCGCAGCCAAGAAGCAGAAGCAGTCCGACGCCCCCGAGCTGCGCCTCGTCAAGGAGGCCAAGATCCAGGACCTGATCGGCGACGGCGCGGGCAGCCGCCTGGAGGCGAGCGGGGTGCTCTACCGCGACGGCGTCTTCCTGGTGGTGTGCGACAACCTGACGTCGTTCATCCGGGTCGGCAGTGAACTCTCCCCGAAGGCACCGGAGAACGGCGTGCTGCAGCCCAAGGGCGTCGGCACCGGCGCTCGCGCGAGGGGCGGCGCGAAGGGCAAGAAGGCCCTTGAGGTCGCGGGGTACGAGGACCTCGCCCACGACCCCGCCCAGGACCGCTACTACGCGCTGACCGAGTCCGTCCCGGTCAAGGCCGGGTTCCGTGCCCGCGTCCACGAGTACGACGGCCGGATGCGCGTGCGCGGCTCCGCCCTGCTCGACTTCGCGCTGACCGACGCCAACAAGGGCATGGAAGGCCTGGAATGGGTCGATCGGGGCGGCGTCGGGCATCTGCTCGCGCTGTGCGAGGGCAACCGCTGCGCGGGCGGCAAGGAGGGGCAGCGGCCCGGCGGGGGCCGCATCCAGGTCTTCCGGCGCGGCGCCGGCCGGTGGGAGCACGCGGGGACGGTCCGGCTGCCCCGGTCGCTGCCGTTCGAGGACTACAGCAGCGTGTCCGTGCGCGACGGCAGGATCGCCGTGCTGTCGCAGGCGTCCTCGGCGCTCTGGGTGGGCCGGCTGTCCACCAAGAAGTGGGCGGTGGACCAGGGCACGGTGTACCGGCTGCCCACGGGCGGCAAGGGCCGTACCGCGTACGGCAACGCGGAGGGCGTGTCCTGGGTGTCGTCCGACCATGTCGTGGTGGTCTCGGACCGCGCGAAGAAGGGCGCGGCGAACGACCGCTACCGCGCCAAGGACCAGTCGATCCACCTCTTCCTGATCCCGTCGGGCGACTAGCGCGGGGGCCGCGGGCGGGCACCGGTCGTCGCGGGTTCGCCCGCGACGACCGGCGTAGGGGGCCTCGCGCGGCTGCCGTACGACGCATCAGGACAACAACCGTTCGACACCCGCGCCCTCCGCCGTCCCGTTACCGGCGGTCAGGGGTGGCCGGATCGCCGTGACGGGGAGGGAATTACCCGCCCCTCTCGCGGCCCCTCGCGAACCCTGGAAGGGCGCCCGGAAACCGGTGGTGAGAATGGCAGGAAAGGTCTTGCGCCGCACCGGGCACGCCCCGCGCGCTGCCCTCTCTCCCTTTCTGCCGTGCACGTGCCGACGGCATGGTGTCCGAAAGTGACGGAGGGCCCGTGGAGTTACCGATACCTGCGGATACGCGTGTGACCGCTGTTGATTGACGAACCATCAGATGGTCCGCGCTCCTTTTCGGACAGACCCAGGACTTTCGATTTCTCGTTGAATCGGCACGGCCTACGGTTGTCGCTGAGGGGGCAGGGCACTGACCATGCCGGGGGGATGACAGCCGCGTAGAAGTCTTCGAGGGGGATTCCGTGCGGCCGACGCTGAACGCGTGCCGCCGGTAAAGGCGGTTCCGTCGGGTTCGACCAGCCGGACGGCACGCCTCGTTGTGGCACGCGACCGACCCGGACGGGCCCTGTCGGCGTGCGCCTGTTCAGTCATGACGGTTTACACGGGGGCTTTCCGAGGGGGGACCCTAGTGACGGAATCTCGATCCGGTGATCCCGTATCCGAACGGAGTGGATTACTGCTCGACGCATTTGACCCGCAGCACTTCCGGGAGAACTCAGAAACAGCTCTCGCGAAGCTGGAGAAACATCTGTCGGACATCTCGATCAGGGGCCTTGAACTGATCGAGCCCGCGAAGCTGTCCCAGGCCGCGAAGGCGCTGATGACGACCGAGCACCAGAGCGTCGCCGCCTTCGACGAGGAGCGTCTCGCGGGCATCATCGACCTGTACATCAGGACCGGGATCCAGGTGCACTCCCCCGGCTACATGGGGCGGCAGTTCTCGGGCGTCGTGCCGCTCGCCGGGGTCATCGACTTCGTGAGCGCCATGGTCAACCAGCCCGCGTCCTTCTACGAGGCGGGCCAGTTGCCCAACGTCGTGGAGCGGATCATGGCCGACGAGCTGAACCGGTTCATCGGCTGGGACCCGGAGCGGTTCACCATGGTGACCACCTCCGGCGGCTCGCTGGCCAACCTGACCGCGCTGCTCGCGGCCAGGAACGAGAAACTGCCCGGGTACTGGTCACAGGGGGGTTCCGCGGTGCGCGGCCAGCCCCGGCCCGCCATCGCGGTCGGTGCCGACGTCCACTACAGCGTCGCGCGGGCGGCCGGCGTGCTCGGCATCGGCGACGCGCAGCTCGTCCGCCTGCCCCTCAACCGGCAGGGGCAGATCTCCCCGAGCGAGGTCCGCGCCACGCTGGCCGCCGCCGAACGGCAGAACCTCAAGGTGTTCTGCATGGTCGCCTCGGCGGGCAGCACCTCGCTGGGCGCCTTCGACCCGATCGACGAACTCGCCGACGTGGCCCGGGAGCAGGACATCTGGCTGCACATCGACGGCGCGCACGGCGCGAGCCTGCTCGTCTCGGACACGCTCCGCGAGAAGCTGCGCGGCATCGACAGGGCGGACTCCCTGACCTGGGACGCGCACAAGATGATGTTCGTCCCAGGACCCTGCACGATGCTCTTCTACCGGAACAAGGAAACGGCGCTCTCGGCATTCCGGCAGAAGGCCAGCTACGTCTTCGACGAGGAGCAGGACGTCTACACCGCCTTCGACAGCGGCGGAAAGAACTTCGAGTGCACCAAACGCCCCATGATCATGACGCTGTGGGCGCTGTGGGCCATTTATGGAAGGGCCCTTTTCGCGGAGAAGATCGAGTATCTCTGCCAATTGACGCAGGAGGCCCACGACGCCGTGCGGGCCGATCCCGATTTCGAGACGCTGCACCGCCCGGAGGCCAACATCCTGTGCTTCCGCTACCACCCGGCCGATCTCATGAAAAGGACCGGGAAGCGGCTCGACAAGAAAGACGTGCACCGGCTGCAGCTCGCCATCAGGAATCGCGTGAAGTTCGAGGGAAATTTCTTCATCTCGAAGGTGAACGTCGAGGGCGTGGCGGCCCTGCGCGTGGTCATGATGAACCACCAGATCACCGGGGAGCACTTCAGGATGCTGCTCTCCGAAATCAGAAGGACCGGGCAGGACCTGCTCAGCAGCGAAGAGGGAACAGAAAAAGCATAGAGGGGACGGATGTTGAGTACATCTCACGCTCCACAGGCAACGTATGTTCCACCGCCCGCGCCGGCTCCCGGCGGCGCCCGCGAACTGGCCGAATGGCTCATCCCGGACTGGGAGCTGCGCCCCGAGTCCGTCGAGGCCGTCGCCGTACTCCCCTCGTTCGCGAGCAAGATGCGCGAGTGCGAGCGGGTCTGCCAGACCCTGTACAGCGAGATCTCGCACGAGATCCAGGACGCCCTCGTGCTGCGCCGCCTCCAGCAGACGGTGAACACCACGCTGCTCAATCCGCTGTGGCGCGAGCGGCTGCGCGGCGCCGGCATCACGGACGCCCCCAAGACGTACGAGGAATGGCAGAACATCCCGCTGTCCGACAAGGACGTCCAGCGCGACTTCTTCATGGACACGCGGCCGGGCATGGTGGTGCCCCTGACCCGCGGCGAGTTCGAGATCGTGGCGAGCGGCGGCACCAGCGGCGGCCAGCCGCTCGAAGTCGTGTACTCCCTGCGGGAGCTGAAGGACACCTACGAGATCGCCGGCCGCTTCATGGGCGCCTATCAACTGGCGAGACACCTCGCGGGCACCGACCCCAAGTGGCTGTTCACCACGCTGGCCGACTACCAGATGTGGAGCAGCGGCACGATGGTCGGCGGCGTGCTCCAGCACGTCCCGGGCGTGAACTACGTCGGCGCGGGACCCGTCACCGCCCCCGTCCTGGAGCACATGTTCTCGTATCGGGGCCCCAAGGCCCTGATGGGCATCTCCGCGGGCATCGCGATCCTCGCCGAACTCGGCGCGGGCATGCGCCAGGAGTACCGCGACAGCTTCCGCGTCGCGCTGTACGGCAGCGGCGTGCTCCCCCAGCGCAAGCGCGTGGAGCTCCAGGCGCTGTACCCGAACCTGTCGATCCTCAGCTACTTCGCCGCCACCCAGGCGGAGACCATCGGCCTGCAGCTGGACGCCTCCTCCCCCCAGCTCGCTGCGGTGCCCGGCCTGCACTTCATCGAGATCGTCGACGAGGAGGGGCGCCAGGTCCCCGAGGGCGAGGAGGGCGAGCTCGTCGTCACCCGCCTGCACGCCCACGAGACGCCGCTGCTGCGCCTGAAGCTGGGCGACCGGATGATCCACCGCCCGCGCATGGACGGGCCCGGTCTGAAGACCCGGCAGTTCGAGTTCGCGGGCCGCACCGGCGACATCCTGCACCTCAACGACAGCCAGTACTCGGCCGCGCGCGCCTACGCCTCGCTGCGCGACGAGCTGAAGGCCGCCGGGGTGGTCGACCTGGACGCGGTCGCGCACGAGATCCAGTTCGTCAACCACCGCGAGGGCCGGACGATCACGCTGTACGCGGCGGTGGACGACGTGCTCGGGCTGACCTACCGGGCGGACTCGGTGCTCGGCCCCTACGGCCTCCAGCAGGTGTTCGTGAACGCCCTGCCGCGCGCGCTGTCCCTCTTCAACCACGGGGAGGCGAACGCCGCGTCGATCGAGAAGACCGGGTACACCCTGCAGCTCACGTTCGTGCCCAGGCTGTCCGCCGAGATCGAACGGACCGCTGTCGGAAAGGTCCCGCTGGTGCGGGACCGCGGCTAGGCGCGGGGCACCGCGCGCAACCACCAGGTGCGCAGACAGGAGTGGAATCACCGTGAGTGGACCGAAGTCACAAGTGAACATCATCGCCGTCGTGGACGTCATCGGCGCGCTGTCGATCAAGTCACTGCTGGAGGGCAACCTCTGCATGGTGGACGACGGGGCGTTCAACAGCACCCACCAGGGGACGCCGAACCTCATCACCGTGGTCAAGCCCGGCCAGGTCGTCTCGTGGACCGCGCTCGCCGTGGACCTGCAGACCCCGGTCGAGATCAAGAACATCTCGTTCACGCCGGGCAACGGGCAGCTCGGCGCGGGCGCGCCGGGCGCGGCCTCGTACGGCTCCCCGGGGCAGGGCGCGGCCTCGTACGGCTCCCTGGGGCAAGGCGCGTACGGCGGCTCACCGCAGGGCGCGCTCGGCGGTTCGCCGCAGGGCACGCTCGGCGGCTCCCCGCAGGGTGCCCCGTACGGGACGCAGCAGTCCGCGTACGGCACGCCCGGCGCGCAGTCGCAGGGCCAGGGCGGCTCTTCCCCGCAGGGCGCGGCCCACGGCGACCCGGCGAGCGCGAAGCTCGACCTCGACGTGTGGACCGGCGTGGTGCCGCACTGGATGGCACGGGGCGTGCCCTACCAGTACCGCCTGGAGGTCCAGATGTACGACGGCTCCAACAGCATCATGCACATCGACTCCCCCGCGCTCATGTGCCAGTAGCGGCCGACCCGATCACGGCACCGGCCAGGCCGGGAACGACGACGAAGGCGGAATCATGCCCCAACAGTTGGCGATCATCGTGCTCGTGGACGTCGGCACCGCGCTGGAGTCCCACACGCTCGACGGCAACACCTACCTGTTCGACAACATGAAGCTGCACGGCTCCGAGAACCAGGGGACCGGCGACCTGGTCACCGCGATCCACGGCTCGTACTGGCGGGACGGATCGCAGGCCAGCGAGCAGGTGCTCAACTGGCTGCCGTACAGCCTGGGTTCCATCCCGCCGACCGTGCCCCGCGGCTACGAGGTCGAGCGGGCCCGGCAGAGCGACGAGCAGGCCCTCAACGAACTGCAGGACCTGGCGGCCAAGTCCTCGGTGCCGAGCGCCGACGCGGCGGCCGAGATCAACCGCATCCGCAAGAACGTGGGCAGCCGGATCAAGACCACGCGGCGCACCCGCGGCCGGCTGTCCGGCCAGAAGATCCTGGACATCACCGGACGGGTCGTCACCGAGGAGGCGACGAGCGCGTACAGCTACCCCGCGCCCGTGATCACGGACATCTACGGCGAGGCGGTCGACGCCAAGATCATGTATCCGGCGGAGTACGGCTCGCCGGACATGGTGACCGACGGCTGGTACTGGTCGGCGTCCGTCGATACGTCCCGGCCGGGGACGTACTCGTACACGATGCGCATCCAGCTGCACAAGCTGGCGCAGACGAACGGCGAACTCCGCTGGGAGCCGGTGGACCTGACGTGTTCCTCGTCGCTGAGGATCACCTCGGAGCCCCGGCGCAACGCCTTCACCAAGGCGGGCATCGGCCCGCTGCCCATCCCGCCGGCCCCGCGGCCCGGCAGCGGCGCCTGACCCCCACCGGACGAGGAGAAACCGATGACCACCAAGCAGAGGCGGGAATCCGCCGCGAAGCGGCCGATCTCCATCACCGCGGTCGTGGACGCCGTGGGCGCCCTGGCGGCCGGCGACCTGCGCGGGCACCTGTACATGTACGACTCGAACAAGTCGGGCGGCTCCACCGGGTTCGGCACCGGAGAGCTGCAGACCTTCGCCAAGCGCGGCGACCAGCTGCTGTGGAACTGTCTCGCGCTGGAGTGCGAGGCGTACGTCGCCATCGACGGCATCATCATCGACAGCGAGATCTGCGAGCCGGAGCGGAAGGTGTACCCGGGTACCGACGTCGCGTACTGGACCGGGACGGTGAAGAAGGCCGACGCGGGCCCGATCACGTACCAGATCAAGTTCAAGCTGGGCACGAGGGACGAACCGATCACCACCACCCTGTCCTCGGCCATCGTCGGCTAGGTGCCGGGCAGTCATGTCGGCGTACGCGAAGGAGCAACGGTGAGCACCAGCACGCAGAGCGAGAAGCAGGGCGGCACGCGCGAGAAGCAGAATCCCGGTCAGCTCAACTCGGTCCAGCTCAACATCGTGACGCTCATCAACATGGAGCGGGCGGCGGAGACGGGCTCGCTGAGCGACTCGATGTACATGATGGACAACAGCATCGGCGGCAAGGGCCAGGGCACGTCCTCGCTGGAGACCGTGTGCAAGCAGGGGCAGGTCCTCAACTGGATCGTGCGCCCCATCGACATGGAGAAGCGCCTGGACGGCACCTGGCCGCCCATGCCGAAGATCAACAACATCGTCTTTCTCGACACCGAGGTGGGCGACGAGGAGGACGTGGCGGAGCGGCGGATCTTCAACGAACTGAAGATCTACGGGATGCCGGACCGCGTCCGGGACAAGTTCACGCCCGTCTACTACTACTGGGCGGGCACGGTCATGAGCACCGCGAAGCCCGGTCTGTACCGGTACCGGCTCGTCCTGGAGCTGGAGCAGGAGGGCAAGAAGGAGCGGCTCTACCTGAACACGGCGATCCACCCCTCGATCAGGGTGGTCCCGGTCTGATCCCGTCGGGCACCGGGGTCTGCGCCGGGGCAGCAAGGCCCTGACCTGCACGGACGGTCTTTATGCGACCACTATGAACGGACTGTATACGTCCTATGTATAGTGCTCGCATGCCAGCCGTGAACATGCCTGCCCCGATGAAGACGACGCGTTCGACCAAGAGGTTGCGTCGTGCCGCCTCCGCCCTCGCGGCGGGGGCGGCCCTGACCCTCGCGCTCTCCGGGTGCACCAAGCTCGACACCACCTCGCCCAGCACCGTCCGCAAGGACGCCGCGGAGGCGAAGGGTGCCGACCGGGCGGCGTTCGGCACCGTCGACTGCCGCAAGGCCAAGTGCGTGGCCCTGACCTTCGACGCGGGCCCCAGTGAGAACACACCCCGGCTGCTGAGAATCCTCAAGGAGAAGAAGGTCCCTGCCACCTTCTTCACGCTCGGCAAGAACCACATCGAGAAGTATCCCGAGCTCGTGAAGCAGATGGACGCCGAGGGCCACGAGGTCGCCAGCCACACCTGGTCGCACAAGATCCTCACGAAGATCGACGCCAAGGAGGCGCGCAAGGAGCTGGAGCGCCCCAACGAGGCGATCGAGAAGCTCATCGGCAAGAAGCCGACACTGATGCGCCCGCCGCAGGGCCGTACGAACGACGACGTCAACAAGCTCTCCAAGGAACTCGGCCTCGCGGAGATCCTGTGGACCGTCACGGCCAAGGACTACACGACCGACGACTCCAAGCTGATCCAGAAGCGGGTCATCGACCAGACCAAGCGGGACGGCATCATCCTGCTGCACGACATCTACAAGGGCACCGTCCCGGCCGTGCCCGGCGTCATCGACGAGCTGAAGAAGCGCGGCTACGTCTTCGTGACGGTGCCCCAGCTCCTCGCGCCGGGGAAGGCCGAACCGGGCAAGGTGTACCGCTGACGGCCCCGCGGCCTGGCAGGCTCTCGGTGTGGCCCTCTTCCAGATCACCCGAGACATCCCCCTGCCCGCCGCCGAGGCCTGGCGCCGCCTGACCGCCTGGGAGCGGCACGGCGACGTCGTCCCCCTCACCCGCGTCACCGTCCGCACTCCCCCGCCCACCCACGCGGGCACGGTCTTCGTCGCCCGGAGCGCGCTGGGACCGCTCGGCTTCGACGACGTCATGGAGGTCGTCGAGTGGTGCCCGCCGGAGGGCACCGCGCCGGGGCGGTGCCGGCTGGAGAAGCGGGG
>NZ_LIRJ01000168.1 GCF_001419745.1 Streptomyces silaceus
CTCGCGCCACTTGCGGTCGAGCACCGAGAGGACGACCCGGCGCTCCAGCTCACGCATGATGTCCGAGCCGAGCTGCGCCTCACGCGCCTCGTACTGCTCGTTGATGTCGTCCTTGATGGACTCGGAGATGAACTCGGCGGTGAGGCCCGCGCGGTCGCCCGCCGCCTCCTCCAGCTCGTCCACCGTGACCTTCACCGGGTAGAGCTGCTTGAAGGCGCCCCACAGCCGGTCCAGGTCCCACTCCTCGGCGAAGCCCTCGGCGGTCTCGGCGGCGATGTACGCGTCGATCGTGTCGTCCATGAAGTGCTGGATCTGCTCGTGCAGGTCCTCGCCCTCCAGGACGCGGCGACGCTCGCCGTAGATGACCTCGCGCTGGCGGTTGAGGACCTCGTCGTACTTGAGGACGTTCTTACGCGTCTCGAAGTTCTGCTGCTCGACCTGCGACTGCGCGGACGCGATGGCGCGCGTCACCATCTTGTTCTCGATCGGCACGTCGTCCGGGACGTTCGCCATCGACATCACGCGCTCGACCATCTGCGCCTTGAACAGACGCATCAGGTCGTCGCCGAGGGAGAGGTAGAAGCGGGACTCGCCCGGGTCGCCCTGACGGCCGGAACGACCACGCAGCTGGTTGTCGATGCGCCGCGACTCGTGGCGCTCGGTGCCCAGGACGTAGAGCCCGCCGAGCTCCTTGACCTCTTCGAACTCGGCCTTGACGGCGCGCTCGGCCTTCTCCAGGGCGGCGGGCAGCGCCGCGGCCCACTCCTCGACGTGCTCGACGGGGTCGAGGCCTCGCTGGCGCAGCTCCGCCTCGGCGAGGTCGTCGGGGTTGCCGCCGAGCTTGATGTCGGTGCCTCGTCCCGCCATGTTCGTGGCGACGGTGACGGAGCCCTTGCGGCCGGCCTGGGCGACGATCGTCGCCTCGCGGTCGTGCTGCTTCGCGTTCAGCACCTCGTGCTGGATGCCGCGCTTGGAGAGCTGCTGCGAGAGGTACTCCGACTTCTCGACGGAGGTCGTGCCGACCAGGATCGGCTGGCCCTTCTCGTGCTTCTCGGCGATGTCGTCGACGACGGCCGCGAACTTCGCGACCTCGGTGCGGTAGATCAGGTCGGACTGGTCGGCGCGCACCATCGGCCGGTTCGTCGGGATCGGCACGACGCCCAGCTTGTAGATCTGGTGGAACTCGGCGGCCTCGGTCATGGCCGTACCGGTCATGCCGGACAGGCCGCTGTCGTAGCCGTCGCGCTTGTAGAGGCGGAAGAAGTTCTGAAGGGTGATCGTGGCGAGCGTCTGGTTCTCGTCCTTGATGTCCACCCCTTCCTTCGCCTCGATCGCCTGGTGCATGCCCTCGTTGTAGCGGCGGCCGGCGAGGATACGGCCGGTGTGCTCGTCGACGATCATGACTTCGCCGTCGATGACGACGTAGTCCTTGTCCTTCTTGAAGAGTTCCTTCGCCTTGATGGCGTTGTTGAGGTAACCGACGAGGGGCGTGTTCACCGACTCGTAGAGGTTGTCGATGCCGAGCCAGTCCTCGACCTTGCTCACGCCGGTCTCGTGGATGCCGACGGTCCGCTTCTTCTCGTCGACCTCGTAGTCCCCGGTCTCCTCGATGCCCTTGAGGGGGTTGCCGGGCTCGCCCTTGGTGAGGCGGGTGACGAGCTTGGCGAAGTCGCCGTACCACTTGGTGGCCTGGTCGGCGGGGCCGGAGATGATCAGCGGCGTACGGGCCTCGTCGACGAGGATCGAGTCGACCTCGTCGACCACCGCGAAGTTGTGGCCGCGCTGCACCAACTCGTCCTGCGACCACGCCATGTTGTCGCGGAGGTAGTCGAAGCCGAACTCGTTGTTCGTGCCGTAGGTGATGTCGCAGTTGTACTGCTCACGGCGCTGGGCCGGCGTCATGTTGGCCAGGATGCAGCCGACGGTCAGGCCCAGGAACTTGTGGACGCGGCCCATGAGCTCGGAGTCGCGCTCGGCCAGGTAGTCGTTCACCGTGATCAGGTGGACGCCCTTGCCGGACAGCGCGTTCAGGTACGCCGGCAGCGTGCCGACGAGGGTCTTGCCCTCACCGGTCTTCATCTCGGCGACATAGCCCATGTGCAGGGCGGCGCCGCCCATCAGCTGGACGTCGTAGTGACGCTGGCCCAGGACGCGCTTGGCGGCCTCACGGACGGTGGCGAAGGCCTCGGGGAGGAGGTCGTCGAGCGTCTCGCCGTCGGCGTAACGCTCCTTGTACTCCTCGGTCAGCGCGCGCAGCTCGGCGTCGGAGAGGCTGACGAAGTCCTCTTCGATGGAGTTGACCTGGTCCGCGATGCGGTGCAGCTTGCGCAGGATCTTGCCTTCGCCTGCACGCATGATCTTCGAGAGGACGGACACGGGGGTTGGTCTCCTTGCCGGTCGGGCCTGGCATGGTCGGTTTTACTCGTCGGGCAACGGCCATCGTATGCGAGGACCCGGCTGCGCCGGGAGGTCTGCCATGAGGACAACGGGCGAGGAGCGCCGAAGGTGCCGGGTTGCGCCCATGAGTACCTCGCGGGTGGTGGTCGCGCACAGCCGGTAGTGACCGGGGGTGAGCCGCGCGCGTGGGCCCGTGCGTGGGGCCCCGCGCGGTCCTCGCCCCGCGATGCGGGCGCCCCGGCACCGTGATCCAGGCGACCCTGAAAAACACTGGCCACCTGGAGAGCTCCCCCACAGAATCGGTTGATGGAGCCCGTAGAACTCACCACCGAACGTCTGTGCCTGCGCACCTTCGTGCCCGAGGACATCGACGAGATCCATCTGGCCTGCCAGGACCCCGACATCCAGCGCTGGACCACGGTTCCCTCGCCCTACGCGCGCGTGCACGCCGAGGACTTCGTCAACCACCGGGTCCCGGCCGCCTGGCGCGACGACGTGGAGTACACCTTCGGCGTCCGTCCCCGGGAGGGCGGCCCGCTGCTCGCCGCCACCAGCCTGCACTCCCCGCGCTCGGGCACCTGGGAAATCGGCTACTGGACGGCCAAGGAGCACCGGGGCCGCGGCTACATGACGGAGACCGTCCTCGGCCTCGCCCGCTGGGCCTTCACCGATCTGCGCTGCCCCCGCCTGGAGTGGCGCGCGGAGGTCGGCAACACGGGCTCGCGCGCGGTCGTGGAGAAGGCCGGCTTCACCGTGGAGGGCGTGCTCCGCGCGGGCCTGCTGAACAAGGGCACCCACCGTGACGCCTGGGTCGGCGCGCTGCTCCCCTCGGACCTCGGCATGACCTCGGCGCTCCCGTACCTCCCGGCGAAGGCGGAGTAGACCGGGACGCGTGAGCGTCCCCGGCGGATTGTCAGTGCCGCCGCTTATCGTTCGGACCATGACGAGCCTGCCGAGTCCCGCCATCGACCTCTCCGCCGACGAGGCGCGCCGCATCGCCCTGCGCGCCCAGGGATTCATCGGCGCCCCCGACCGCAGGTCGGGCGTCCGGGGCGTCCTGCGCCACCTCGGCGCGGTGCAGCTCGACACGATCTCGGTGCTGGCCCGCTCGCACGAGCTGATTCCGTACGCGCGCCTGGGCGCCGTGGGCCGCGACCGGGTCGAGGCGGCGTACTGGGACAGCAGGACGGGCCAGGGCCCCGCCCGTCCGCACGCCTTCGAGTACTGGTCGCACGCCGCGTGCATCCTGCCCATCGAGGAGTGGCCGCACTTCGCCTTCCGCCGCCGCGCCTACCGCACCCGCCCGCACTGGCACCACGACCTGTCCGACGGGGCGTACGACCAGGTGATCAAGCAGCTCCGCGCCGAAGGCCCGCTCACGGCCACGGAGTTGGGCGGCGCGAAGAACAAGGGCGAGTGGTGGGACTGGTCCGAGTCGAAGATCGCCGTCGAGCGCGCGCTGATGTACGGCGAGGTGGTGTGCACGGAGCGCCGCTCCTGGAAGCGGGTCTACGACCTGGCGGAGCGCGCCGTCCCGGAGACTCTGCTGCACGACGACCTGGACGACGCGGAGTGTCTGCGCCGGCTGGTCCGGCAGGCCGGCGAGGCCCTCGGTGTCGGCACGCGCGCGGACATCGCCGACTATCACCGCCTCAAGGGCGAGCAGTTCGATGCGGTGGTCGCGGACACGGGCCTGGTGCCGGTGACGGTGCAGGGCTGGGACAAGCCCGCCTGGGCGGCCCCCGAGGCACTGGAGTCGGCCCCGCGCGGCCGGCACCGCACGACGCTGCTCTCGCCCTTCGACTCCCTGATCTGGGAGCGGGCGCGCACGGAGCGGATCTTCGGCTTCACGCACCGCCTGGAGGCGTATGTGCCCAAGCCCAAGCGGATCCACGGCTATTTCGCGATGCCGCTGCTCGCGGGCGGCAAGCTCCTCGGCCGCGTCGACCCCGCGCGCGAGGGCAGCACCCTGGTGGCCAAGCAGGTCTCACTGGACACCCCGAAGGCGGTGGCGCCGATGGCGCAGGCGCTGCGCGAGGCGGCGTCCTGGGTCGGCTGCGATTCCGTACGCGTGGAGCGGATGAACCGCCCGGAGCTGACGGCGGAACTGACCGCGGCCCTGGCCTGAGGGCGCCCGGTCACCGGATCCGGCCGGCTGGTTCGGCCGGTTCGGTCGGTTCGGCCGGCTCAGCCGGTTCGGTCGGCCGATCCGGTCAGCGGATCTCCAGGATCTTCTCGCGCATCGCGTAGACCACGGCCTCCATTCTGGAGTGCAGCTGCAGCTTCTCCAGAATGTTGCGCACGTGGTTCTTCACGGTGTTCTCGGAGATGAACAGCTCCTTGGCGATGTCCCGGTTGTTCATCCCGGTGGCCACCAGCTTGAGCACCTCCAGCTCCCGGTCGGTCAGCCGGGGCGCGGGCACGAGCCGCCGCTCGTCCGTGCGCTGGATCATCGACTTGAATTCCGTGAGCAGCTTGGACGCCATCGAGGGGCTGATCTGCGACTGCCCGTCGGCGACCGCGCGGATCGCGGTGGCGACCTCGTCGGTGGAGATCTCCTTGAGGAGATAGCCGGTGGCGCCCGCCTTGATCGCGTCGTAGAGGTCGGCCTCCTCGTCGCTGATCGTCAGCATGATGATCTTCGCGCTGGGTGCCACCTCCTTGATGGAGGTGCACGCCTCGATGCCGCCGCGCTTGGGCATGCGGACGTCCATGAGCACGATGTCGGGCAGCAGGTCGGCGGCCTTGTCGACCGCCTCGGCACCGTCGCCCGCCTCCCCGACGACCTGGATGTCCTCCTCGGCGGCGAGGACGATCTCCAGGCCCCGGCGGAAGAGGGCGTGGTCATCCACCACAAGGACCCTGATGGGCTCCTTGCGTGGGGCGCCCGCGTCCGTGCCGATGCCGATGCCGTCCTCGGCATCCTCGTGTCGCATCGGTCCGAAGCTGTCCGCCATCGTTCCTCCCCCATGAAGGCCGTGGCCTGTTGTGCCTCTGCTGCGCCCAACCCCAGGCGTCAGCACACCGGTTGACCGGCTCGCCCATGATTTCATGCCCGACGCCGGAGCGGTGCGCGCACTGGGCGCACGGTGGTGCCCCTGGGGGCGCACACGCGCTCCAGGGGCACCACCTCAGCGGTCACGCGGCAGACTCAGCCGCCGAGTGCTCCGCCTCCACCGGCCGATTCGGCCTTGGCGACCATGGGGTCGGTGTTGAGGCGGATGACGCCGTAGTCGTAGGCGTGCCGCCGGTAGACGACACTGGGTTCCTTGGATTCGGAGTCGACGAACAAGTAGAAGTCGTGGCCGACCAGTTCCATCTCGTAGAGAGCCTGGTCGAGCGACATGGGTGCGGCGACGTGCGTCTTCTCGCGGACCACGAGAGGGCCTTCGCCCTGGATCTCCAGTGAGCCGATCTTCTTGACCGGCACGCCGTCCGGCTCTTCCTCGCGGGCGACGGTCCCGTCGCCGTTGAGATACGCCGCGTCCGGGACCCGCTCGGCGACCTCGGCGGCGGAGAGCCTGCCGTTGCCTCGCCGGTTGTGGCGCTTCTCGTGCTGCTTGCGCAGTCGTGCGTCGAGCTTGGCGGTGGCCAGGTCGAGCGCCGCGTACGGATCCGTTGCCGAGGCCTCCGCACGAATCACGGGCCCGCGTCCGCGAAGGGTGATCTCCACGCGGTCGGAACGGTCGGCCTGACGCGGGTTGGTTTCCTTGGACACCTCGACGTCGAGGCTGATCACCTTGCCGTCGAGCTTCTGGATCTTGTCCAGCTTCAGCTTCTCGGCCACGTGCTTGCGGAACCGCTCGGGCACCTCGGTCTTGCGGCCCTTGACGACGATGTCCACGCAGAACTCCGTTCCCGGATCGCTCCGCTTCTCCTGCGGAGCATCTCCCTTTTGCACCAGACCCCGGTGAATCCCGGAGCCTCGGACTCGGTGACTTCCACCTCCTCCTCCCCCGTGGACAAGATCTCCACCCCACCGGCGCGGGTGATTGCGGAAAACCCGCAGACCGGCATTCCGATATGCGAGGGACGGCGTTCACCATTCCTCACAACCGAACATATCTCGCCCGGACGGATGTCGTCACCCTCTACTGAGGCGTACCTCCATTCAGGTGTATCCACCCTCTCATCACCTGCAACGATGCAAGTTCTCAATCAGTTCCGGTTTATTTCGAAAGAATCCGGTGGAGCGGCGACAACGGCTGCACTGATCACGTTCTCGCAGCCCAATACCGGGCTCCGTACCGGCGCGCCGCCGTCCGTTCCCGGGCCCCGCACGGCTTCCGTTCCCGTACCGCGCGCGGTCTCCGCTCCCGCGTTCTCTTCCGTGTGTACGTCATGTATTGCGCGGGCGGCCTCCGCCACGGAGGCACCGGTGGTCATCAAGTCGTCGACGACCACGATCCGGCCGCCGCGTGCCAGCAGCCGACCGCCCCCGGCGGCCACCTCCAGCGCGCCCGCCAGATTGGCCTGCCGCTGCCGGGAATCAAGCCCCGACTGATCGGCCACGGCCCGCCGTTGACGCAGCACCGCGGCCACCCGCGCCGGGATCCCGGCCCGCCGCAGCTCACCCGCCGCGACGAGCGCGATCCGCCGCACCGGGTCGTGACCGCGTGCCCGCACGGCGGCACGCGCCGAGGGCACGGGAACGAGCGACAACGGCATCACCAGCCCCTGTGGACCACCTTGTGTGCCGCCTACCCACACTTGCGCGTCCCTACCGCCCGGATCGCTGCTTTCGCCCCGCAGACCGGCCCACACGGCCGCGGCCAGCGCCGCCCCCAGCGGACCGGCGAGCCCCAGGGCGCCCCGCTCCTTGTGCGCGAGCAGCACGGCCCGCACCGCGTCCTCGTACGCCGCCGCCGCGTGCACCACCGGCAGCCCGTACGGCTCCGGCACCGGCCGCACCCGGCGCGGCCCGGCCCCGCACAGCGCGGCACGGCACTCGTCGCAGAGCGCCGCCCGAGGCCTCCCGCAGCCTCCGCACTCGGCCGGCAGCACCAGGTCGGTGAGATCCCGCCACCACCCCCGCATGCCCACCACTGTGCCAAGCCGCGGACCGCGCGGCCACCCCTGTGGACAACCCCCTGTGGACAACTGCCCACCGTTGCGGCCCGACCCATCTCACCAGGGAAAACGCACCCACTGACAGCGCGGAACCACCCGGCTCACCCGGGGTGGAGCAGAGCGGCCCGGCCCACTCGGGGCAGCACGGAACGGCCGGCCCGCCCCGGCGGAAACGGCTCAGCCCGCCGCGGACAGAACGGCTCAGCCCGCCCGCCCCGGCCGGAACGGCTCGGCCCGCCTCACCCGGGGTAGATCGGCCCCTGGCCTTCCTTCACCACGGTCTTCCACTGCGATCCCGTCGGCAGCCGCACGATCCCGTCGTCGGAGTGCGCCACCAGCGGCTGCCGCTCGTCCTCGGACGCCGCGATCTCCATGACGCCGGTCAGACCGGGCAGCGCGGTCCCGGGCAACACCGAGCCGTCGCACTGGACGTACCGGAGCTGCTGCACCCCGCCGGTCTCCCGGCCCACCACCACGAGCCGGCCGCCGCCCGCCCACGACATGGCCGTGACCTCTTCCATCTGCGGGGCCGCCGGAGTGGGGTCGAGCACCGAGATCTCGGGCCGCTCACCCTTGCCGGCGCTCTTCTCGGCCCGGCCGATCCACAGGGACGTCTTGCCCTTCTTCTCCACCAGCAGCGCGATGCGCACGCCGTCGGCCGACACCCGCACCGCCTCGACGCGGCCGTCCAGCGCGGGCACCTCGACCTCGACCGGCTCGCCCTCGCCCCGCTCCAGCCAGAGCAGCCGCGGCCGCTTCGGATCGCGGTCGGCCACCCACAGGTTGCCCCTGCCGTCCCAGCTCGGCGCGGAGAGACGCTGCCCCTCCGTCTTCGCCTTGCTGCGCACCTGCGTCTTGGTGAGCGAGTCGTCGGTGAGCAGCGACCCCGTGTACAGCGACTTGCCGTCCAGCGACACCCCGGCCGCCCGCTTCTCGTCGCGCGAGACCGCCGCCGACAGCAGCGGCTGCTCACCGGTGCCGAGCACGCCCGTCACCGGCTCCGGGTCCACGGTGCTCGCGTTGGCCGACATCCTGACCAGCCGGTGCTTCTCGTCGACGAAGTACTGGTAGACCGGGCGGTCCAGGCTGCGGTACGCCGCGACGGTCTCCGCGCGCTCCTGGCTCAGGACACAGAGCATCGAGCCGTTCGAACGCTCCAGCGTCACCTGCTCGACCCCCGAGGGCGTCAAGTCCTGCAGCGTGAACAGCATTTGCGCCGCCATCCGCTTGCACTTGGTCTGCCCGTCGCCGTCGGAACGGCTGTTCAGCTGTACGGTCAGCCGGTTCTGGTCGTCCAGCGTCAGCGGCTTGTCGGGGTCCTTGAGCCGCGTACCACTGGTGAAACTCGAACGGACCACCGGCCGCAGCCAGTTGGTCGGCCCCTCCAGGAGCGTCTTCACCGTCTGCGTGAGCGGGTCGATGCGCTGCCGTATGTAGACGGGATCCGCGACGAGACCCGTCCCGCCGCTCACCCCGGCACCGGTGGGCGCGGCGAAGTAGTACTTGTTGACGGACCGGTAGATCCGCTGGAAGTCCGACTCGCCGAGCACCACGCCCGGCGGCGGCTGGTCGATGCGCCATTCCTTGCCGTTCGGACCGCCGACCTGGCTCAGGTGGACGGACTGGCTGTACGAGGCGTCCTCCGGCCGGTACGCGTGCTGCTTGTCGACCCGCGCGACCTGCCGGCCGGTGAGGGTGTAGCGGCGGCTGCCCTCGCCGTCGTTGCCCGCGTTGCCCGCGTCCGTGTTGGGACCGTCGGCGAGCACCGTCGTGGACTCCTCCGGATTCCACGCCTTCGACGCCTTGCCGGTCAGATACTTGCGCGCCATCGCGAACTGCGGATCATCGCTGGTCAGCGCCTCAAGGAAGCCCTGCACGATCTCCACGGGCCGCGCGCCCTCGCGCGGCGGCTGCGCGTAGACGCGGACCTGCGACTGCGAGTCGGGGCGCTGCGAGGCGTCGACGGCCTTCAGATTCCCGCTGTCGGGCATCGAGGCGCAGCCGGCCAGGAGCGCACCGCAGGCGGCCAGCAGCAGCGCGGTGCGCAGCGGACGCCTGCGGCCCGCACGGCGGCCGCGCCCGTCGGGGTCAGCGCCCACGAGTGCTCTCCTCTTCCCTGTCCGAACCCGCCGCGGGCTCCCCCGCCGCGCCGTCACCGGCTCCGGCGGCCGCCTCGGCGTCGAGCGCGGCGCCGTCCGGCCCGGTGTCGCTGCCGACACCGCTGTCACCGTCGACACGGCCGTTGCCATGACCGCCGTTGCTCTCGCTGCCGCCCGGCGTCTCCCCGTCCAGCGGCCTGCGCGGCACGACCCGCGCCCCGCTGCCGGGCAGCGCCGTCGGATCCACGGTCGCGGCCTGCGCGAGCCGAGGCGGTATCGGTCCCTTCGCCGGCACCGGAGGCGCCACCCGCTCGGCCGCCGCCGCCGACGCCGCGGACGCCTGCGCGGGCACCGTGGCGAGCTTGCTCGCGCCCCCGAGCGGCAGTCCCGCGTCGTTCAGCCCGCGGTGGCGCCGCGAGTCGTCGGGCTCCAGCGGTATCGGCGACCCGCGCAGCGGCTCGTCCGCCGTCCTCGGCAACGTCAGCCTGAACTGCGAGCCGCCTCCCGGCTCGCCCCACGCCTGCAGCCAGCCCCCGTGCAGCCGCGCGTCCTCCAGGGCGATGGACAGCCCGAGTCCGGTGCCGCCGGTGGTCCGCGCGCGTGCCGGGTCCGCCCGCCAGAAACGGCTGAACACCCGGGTCGCCTCGCCGGGCTTCAGGCCCACGCCGTAGTCCCGCACCGCGACGGCGACCGCGCCGCCCGCGGCGGCAAGCCGCACCACGACGTCCTTGCCCTCGCCGTGCTCCACGGCGTTCACGACGAGATTGCGCAGCACCCGCTCCACGCGCCGCGCGTCGGCCTCGGCGACCACGGGCTGCTGGTCGCCGACGATCCGTATGTGCGTGCCCTTGCGCTCGGCGAGCATCTCCGCGCCACCGACGACCCGGCGCACGACCTCGCGCAGGTCTATCGGCTCGGCCTCCAGCGCCGCCGCGCCCGCGTCGAACCGGCTGATCTCCAGCAGATCCGCGAGCAGCGACTCGAACCGGTCCAGCTGGTCGGCGAGCAGCTCGGCCGACCGCGCGGTCACCGGATCGAAGTCCACCCGCGCCTCGTGGATGACGTCGGCGGCCATCCGTACGGTCGTCAGCGGCGTACGCAGCTCGTGCGACACGTCGGACACGAACCGCCGCTGCATCCGCGACAGCTCCTCCAGCTGCTGGATCTTCAGCTGGAGGTTCTGCGCCATCTTGTTGAAGGCCTCACCGAGGCGCGCGATGTCGTCCTCTCCGGTGACCTTCATACGTTCCTGGAGGCGCCCGGCGGACAGCCGCTCGGCGATCCCCGCCGCCATGCGCACGGGCGTGACGACCTGGCGCACCACCAGCCACGCGATGGCGCCGAGCAGCACCACCACGAAGAGCCCCGCGGTCGCGAGCGTCGTCCTGACGAGGTTGAGCGACTCCTCCTCCTGCGTCAGCGGGAAGAGGTAGTACAGCTGGTACGGATCGCCGTTGAGGTCGTTGAGCCGCTTGCCGATCACCAGACCGGACTGCGGCTCGCGCCCGTCGTCGTACACGATGCGCGTATTGGCCTGGTAGACGCCGGTGCCGTCGTCGACCTGCCGGCGCAGTTCCTCGGGCACGCTCAGGATCGGCTCCACGCCGCCCGAGGCCCGCGAACCGCGCACGCTTCCCGCGTCACCCGCGGACGTGGGGCTGAGCGTCACCACGGCGAACGCGTTCTGTCCGCCGCTGGAGAGCTGCTCGACGAGGTCGGACATCCATACGGCGGCGTTGCGCCCGTCGGCCGTACTGCCCTCCTGGCCCTGCCCCTGCGCGCTCTGCCGCGCGGCGTTGACGCTGTCCTGCGCGGCCCTGAAACCACCGTCGGCCTGGCTCTGCGAGGCCTTCACCTTGGCCTTGAGCAGGCCGTTGTTCACGGAGCTCATGACGGCGAAGCCGAGCATGAGCACCACACCGAGCGACATCAGCAGGGTCGTGACGACGACCTTCAGCTGGATGTTGCGCCGCCACAGCCGCACGGCGGGCAGCAGCGGGCGGCGCACCCAGCGCGCGATGAGCCGCAGCACGGGGCTGCCCTGCACCCCGCCCTGCAACAGCAGCCCGCCGTCGACGAGCCGCCCGAACCGTGCCGCGCGCCGCGCCGGTCCAGTCCGCCCCGAACGATTCCCCGGACCCCCGGGCGCCGAGGTGGAGCTGTCCCGGGACACGTCAGCTCGGTCCGGCCTTGTAACCGACACCGCGGACGGTCACCACGATCTCCGGCCGCTCGGGATCCCGCTCGACCTTGGAGCGCAGCCGCTGCACGTGCACGTTCACCAGACGGGTGTCCGCCGCGTGCCGGTAGCCCCAGACCTGCTCGAGCAGCACCTCGCGCGTGAACACCTGCCACGGCTTGCGCGCCAGCGCGACCAGCAGGTCGAACTCCAGCGGCGTCAGCGCGATCGACTGCCCGTCCCGCTTCACGGAGTGCCCCGCCACGTCGATGACCAGGTCACCGATGGCCAGCTGCTCCGGCGCGGGCTCCTCCGACCTCCGCAGCCGCGCCCTGATCCGGGCCACGAGCTCCTTCGGCTTGAACGGCTTGACGATGTAGTCGTCCGCCCCCGACTCCAGACCGACCACCACGTCCACGGTGTCGCTCTTGGCCGTGAGCATGACGATCGGCACCCCGGACTCCGCCCTGATCAGGCGGCACACCTCGATGCCGTCGCGCCCCGGCAGCATGAGGTCGAGCAGCACAAGATCGGGCTTGACCTCCCGAAAAGCGGCCAGCGCCTTGTCGCCATCGGCTACGAACGACGGCTCAAAACCTTCACCACGCAGCACAATCCCGAGCATCTCGGCCAGTGCGGTGTCGTCGTCGACGACAAGGACTCGTCCCTTCATGCCTGACATCATCCCATTAGCTCATCGTTACCTGGCGTGACCTGGCACACAGCTCGGCAAGGCCCTCCGCTGTCACAGGGGACAGCACGCCCTCTTCCGTGACGATGGCCGTCACCAACTCGGGTGGCGTCACATCGAACGCGGGGTTGTACGCCTGGGTCCCCAGGGGTGCCACCGGAATACCGCCTCCCGCTTCCATCCCGATCACCGGCACATGCGGCGCCGTGACCTCCGTCACCTCGAAACCCGCCCGCTGCTCCACCTCGATGGACGCCCCGTCCGGGGTGTCCGGATCCACGGTCGTCACCGGCGCCACCACGATGAACGGCACATGGTGATACCGCGCGAGCACGGCGAGCGGATAGCTCCCCACCTTGTTGGCCACCGAACCGTCGGCCGCGATGCGGTCGGCGCCGATCAGCACCGCGTCCACCTCACCGGCCGCGAACAGCGAACCCGCCGCGTTGTCCGTCAGCAAGGTGTACGCCATTCCGTTCCGCGCCGCCTCGTACGCGGTGAGCCTGGCACCCTGCAGCAACGGCCGCGTCTCGTCCACCCACAGCCTGCGCAGCCGCCCCTCCCGGTGCGCCCTGAGCGCCACCGCGAACGCCGTGCCCTCCCCGCCGGAGACCAGCGCCCCCGTGTTGCAGTGCGTGAGGATCCGGTGCCCGCCGCCCGGCAGCAGCTCGTCGAGCAGCGCCAGACCGTGCGCCGCCATCCGGGCGCTGGCCTCGGCGTCCTCGGCGTGCAGCGCCCGCGCCGCGTCGAGCGCCGCGTCCGCCGCCTGCCGCCGGTCGGCGCCGCCGCCGACCGCCGTGCGGTACGCCGCCTGGGCCCGGCGCACCCCGTACCCGAGGTTGACCGCGGTGGGCCGCGCCCCCGCGAGGGAGTCCGCCGCCTCGTCCACGTCGAAACCGCGGGCGGCGGCGAGCGCGACGCCGTACGCCCCCGCGATCCCCAGCAGCGGCGCCCCGCGCACCGCGAGCGTCCGGATCGCCTCCACCAGGGCCGGTGCGTCGGTGCACACCAGCTCCAGCTCCTCGCCCGGCAGCCTGGTCTGGTCGAGCAGGACCACCACGGGGCCTTCGGGTGGGTCGTCCCATCGGATCGCGGCGATCGCCGGGGTGTCGGTCGGCCGTTTGTGCTCGCTGGATTGCGCGTACTGATCAGCCATCCGCCCAGTCTGCCCCGTACCAGGCGGACAATTGAAGGTGTACAGCCCCTACGGTGCCCGGTCACCCGGCGGGTGCACCGTGGCACGATGGCTGGCAACCTGCCGCCGCAACCGCGGACGGGCACCTTGAAGGAGCGACGATGAACGACACTCCGGGCTGGGCCTCGCCCGGATCTGCCCCCTCCGACGGACAGGACTCCGGCACGCCGGACTCCACCGAACCCGCGGACGCCGGCCGGCCGAGCGGCCCCTCCAAGTGGTCCAAGGAGCAACCGCCGCCCGCCCAGTGGTCCCCG
>NZ_LIRJ01000169.1 GCF_001419745.1 Streptomyces silaceus
CGCCCCGGCCGCCCCCCCCGGCCACGCCCCAGCCATGTCCTCCGTACGCGAGAAGGGCCGTTCCATGCACGCGCGCAGACTCCTCACCGGCCTCGTCCCCCTGGCGCTCGTCGCGGCGACCGCGACGGCCTGCGGCGACGACGCGAAGACGAGCGTCAGCGACTCCGGCGAGAAGCTCGACAAGGTGACCCTGACGCTCAACTGGTATCCCTACGGCGAGCACGCGCCGTTCTACTACGGCAAGAAGCAGAAGATCTTCGAGAAGCACGGCATCGACCTGGAGATCAGGGCGGGCCAGGGATCGCAGAAGACCGTGCAGGCCACCGGCGCCGGCCAGACCGACTTCGGCTGGGCCGACACCCCGGCCCTGCTCGCCGGCGTCGACCAGGGCGTCAAGGTGAAGAGCCTCGGGGTGTTCCTCCAGACCACGCCCGCCTCCGTGCAGTCCTTCACGGCCGAGGGCGTCGGCTCGCCCGACGACCTCAAGGGCAAGACGGTCGCGGGCACGGCGGGCGACGCGCTCACCAAGACCTTCCCGATCTTCCTGCAGAAGAACGGCATGGACGTCTCCGACGTCGACATCCAGAACACCGACCCGGCGGGCAAGATCGCCGCGGTGATCTCCGGCAGGACGGACGCGCTGCTCGGCTACGCGAGCGACCAGGGCCCGACCATGCGGAACAAGGCCAAGAAGGACGTCTCCTACCTCCGCTTCTCCGAGCACGGCCTGAACTTCTACTCCAACGGCCTCATCGCGGGCGCCAAGACCCTTCAGGGCAGGGGCGATCTGGCGAAACGGATGACCGCGGCGGTCAGCGACGCGTGGGCGGCCGCCGAGAAGCGGCCGGGCCCCGCCGTCGCCGCGATGGAGGGCGCGTCCGAGCAACTCCCGCCGAAGGACGTCCTGTCCGAGCAGTTCACGACCACGCTGACGCTGCTGCACACCGACGCCACCGAGGGGAAGGCGCCGGGAGCCAACACGGAGGCGGACTGGAAGCAGACCATCGACGTCTTCGCGGAGGCGGGCATGGTCAAGAGCCTCAAGTCCGTGTCGGAGTACTGGGATTCGGCCAAGGGGATCAAGGGGTGAGCATGCCCGACCACACGGGACTCAGGAGCGCGCGGCCCCAGCACGCGACGCTCGAGAAGGAGACGGCCCGCGCGGGCGGGACGGGCGGCAGCGGCGCCGCGCCCGCCGTGCGGCTCGACGACGTCGCCGTCCGCTTCCGTACGAAGAAGAAGGACGTCACGGCGCTGAGCGACGTCTCACTGGACATCGGCGCCGGCGAGTTCGTGGCGATCGTCGGGCCCTCGGGCTGCGGCAAGTCCACGCTGCTCAAGCTGATCGCGGGGCTGCTGACGCCGTCGTCCGGCGAGGTGCTCCTGGGCGGCGAGCGGGTGCGGGGGCCACGGCGCGACATCGGATACGTCTTCCAGCGCGCCGCCCTCCTCGACTGGCGCTCCGCACGCCGCAACATCCTGCTCCAGGCGGAGATGCGGAGGATGACCGCGGCCGAGGCACGCGCGCGTGCCGACGCGCTGATCCGCATGACGGGGCTCGGCGGCTTCGAGGACGCGTATCCGCACGAGCTGTCCGGCGGCATGCAGCAGCGCGTCGCGCTGTGCCGGGCGCTGCTGCACGAGCCGCCCGTGCTGCTCATGGACGAGCCGTTCGGGGCGCTCGACGCGCTCACCCGGGAGCAGATGAACGTCGAGCTGAACCGCATCTGGCGCGAGACCGGCACCACCGTCCTGCTGGTGACGCACTCGATCGCCGAGGCCGCGTACCTGGCGGACCGCGTGGTGGTGATGAGCCCGCGGCCCGGCACGGTGACGGAGGTCATCGACGTGGGTCTGCCGCCGGAGCGCGCCTACGCGGCCACCCTCGCCTCGGCCGAGTTCCGTACGGCGACCGGGCGGATCAGGGAGCTGCTCGGGGCGGCGTCGGCGCACGACTGACGCCCGGCCGCGCGGGCGCCCGGCTGAGAGGCAGACCACATTGTCGACATCCCGTATCCGGGATAGCGTGCCGAATATGGAACACGAAGGAGTCGACGCGCGGCTCGCCGCCCGGCTGTCCGAGCTGCGCGCCGAACGCGGCTGGTCCCTGGGTGAGTTGGCCGAGCTGAGCGGGATCAGCCGCTCCACCCTGTCCCGCGCCGAGCGCGCGGAGATCAGCCCGACGGCGGCCCTCCTGAACCGTCTGTGCGCCGTCTACGAACGGACCATGTCGCAGCTCCTGAGCGAGGTGGAGGCCGAGCCCGCGCAGCTGGTGCGCGCCGTCGACCAGGCGGTCTGGGCGGACGACGACGCGGGCTTCATGCGCTGGCAGGTCTCGCCGCCGCACATCGGGATGCGCGGCGAACTCGTCGAGGGACGGCTGCAGCCGGGCGCCGACATCGCGTACGACCGGCCGGCCGTGCCCGGACTCGAACAGCACATCTGGGTGCTCGAAGGGAGCCTGGAGGTCACGGTGCAGGGCGAGGTCCACACGCTGCGCACCGGCGACTGCCTGCGCTACCGCCTGTGGGGCGCCTCGCGCTTCCGCTGCCGCGGCGAGGAGGCCGTGCGGTACGCGCTCGTGGTGGTGCAGCCGTGACCGCGGCCCCGGCGACGGCCGGCGTCGCCCGGCTCGACGCCGCCGCCCTGGACGCGTCCGCCGACGCGCTGGCCGACCTCCTCGTCGACACCGTGCGCGGCGGCGCCTCGCTCGGCTTCCTGGCCGGCCTGGACCGCGCCACGGCGGCCGCCTGGTGGCGCGCACAGGGCACGGCGGTCGCCGGGGGACGCCTCGCCGTCTGGGCGGCCCGTGACGCCGACGGCGTCACGGGCACCGTCTCCCTCGCCTTCGTCGACAAGCCCAACGGCCGGCACCGTGCCGAGATCGCCAAGCTGATGGTCCACCCCCGCGCCCGCGGACAGGGCCTCGCCCGCACGCTCCTGGCCGCCGCCGAGGACACGGCGGCCCGCGCGGGCGTGACCCTGCTCGTCCTGGACACCGAGACCGGCAGTCCCGCCGAGTCCCTCTACGAGCGGGCGGGATGGATCCGGTCGGGCACCATCCCCGACTACGCGACGGACCCGGCGGGGAACCTCCACCCGACCACCCTGTTCCACCGGAGGCTCGGCGCCGCACGCGGCGGCGCCGAGCCGGACGGCGCGGCGGGTCAGTAGCGCAGCGCCGCCAGATACGCGTAGCTGTTCCGCGCCGTCGCGAACGGATCCGCCGGACTGTCGTGCTCGACCAGCCACTGCCGGACGCCGCCCACGCGCGCGTGGGCGAACATCCCGGCGAAGTCCAGCGTCCCCGAGCCGACGTCCGCGAAGCCGCCGTCGGCCGCCATGTCCTTCACGTGCAGCGCGGGGAAGCGGCGCGGATGGCGCCGGAAGTACGTCGCCGGATCGGCGCCGCCCTTCACCGCCCAGTACACGTCCAGTTCGAAGGCGACCAGCTCGGGATCGGTCTCACGGACGAGGACGTCGTACAGGTTCGTGCCCTCCACCACCACGTGGTCCGAGCCGTGGTTGTGGAAGAGCACAGGACCGAGCCCCGCCTCGCGCGAGGCCCGCCCGATCCGGTTGAACTGCCGGGCCGCCTCCCGGAACCCGTCCGGCGTGTGCAGCGCGCCGGGCAGGCTCGGCACCACGGGCCAGCGGGCGCCCAGGGTGTGCAGGTCGTCGAGCGCCCGGGGCAGCCCGTCGCCGGTCAGCGTGGGGTACGCGACGTGCTCCAGGACCGCCCGCAGCCCCACGGCGTCCAGCATCCGCCGGATGTCGGGGGCGCCGTACCCGTGGCGGCCGCTCACGCCGACCGTCGCGTACCCGATCGCCGCGAGCCGCTCCAGGGTCCCCGCGAAGTCCCGGGCCAGGGCGTCGCGCATCGTGTACAGATGCATGCCGATGCCCCCGCGCGGGATGCGCCGCCGGGGGACCCCCTGCTGCGCGGCCCGCGCGGGCAGGGCCCCGCCGAGCGCCGCCGCGAGCCCCAGCGACGTACCGAGAAAGGCACGCCGGGAGCCGGCAACGCGACCGGAGCCGCCGGAACGGATCTCTCTTCCTTCTCCGCTCATCGCCGTGTCCTCACTTCGCCGTGATCCGGACCGCGCCGGTCGTCGTGTCGCCCTTGTCGTCCGTCACGGTCAGATGAGCCGTGTACGCGCCCGCGCGCGCGTAGGTGTGTGTGGCGCCGGGCCCCTCCGTGCCACCGGACGGCTTGGAGTTGTCACCGAAGTCCCAGTGGTACGAGGCCGCGGTCCGCCCGGCGGGCAGCTCCACCTTGCTCGTGAACGTCACCGCCAGGGGCGGCGCGCCGCTGCCCGGGGCCGCGGTGAGCGAGACCCTCGCACCCGGACGCTTCTCCACGCCCGGGCCGTTGAAGCGCAGCCAGTCGAGCGTGAGGAGATCGGGCTTGTCGGCCGACCACTGGGGGTTGGTGAAGACCGCGTACAGCTTCGTCGTGCCGTCGTGCTTCGCCAGCGCGGTGGTCGGCGAGACGAGCCGGTCCCAGCCGCCGGTGTTCGGCACGGTCACCTTGCCGAGCAGCTTGCCCGTGGGGGAGCCGGCCCGGAACTCCACGTCGCCGCCGAGCCCGCCCGACGCGGCGCCCACCGTCACGGAGTCCACGCCCTTGAGGTGCACCGGGTCGAAGGAGACCCAGTCCTTGTCCTCGATCTCGATGAGCCGCTTGCCGCCGGACGCGTCCGCGCGGTCCCCGGTGACCACCCCGTCGTGCGCGCCGCCGGTTGCCGTGCGGTGCTCGGCCTCCCGGAACGACGTCCGCAGCGTCAGCGACGCGGACCCGGTCAGCGCGGGCACGTCACCGGCGCCCTTGTCCTCGTACTGGGCCGTGATGCCGTAGTACAGGTTCTGTCCGGGCCCGTGGCTGTCGCCGGCGTCCGTCACGATCTCGCCCGTGCACCCGGTGTAGTTGTCCAGCGGATGCAGATGGGAGTCGTGCCCCAGCTGGGACTGGACGACGACCCGCGCGCAGTCGATCCGCCCGTCCTCCTTGTCGGTCACCTTGACCGTGAAGGGCACGGTGTCGCCGAAGCTGAACATCCCGCCGTTCGGCGGCTGCTGGATCGTCACCGTCGGACGCGTGTTGCCGACCGTGACCTCCCGCACGGCGAGCCCGCTGAGGTCGCCCGGACCCGTCACCTTCAGGCGGGCGCTGAACTGCCCCTTCTTGGTGTAGGTGTGCGTCGGGTTCGCCTCGGTCGAGTCGGTCGTGCCGTCGCCGTCGAAGTCCCACGCGTACGTGACCGGTTTGCCGCCCGGGAGCCCGGAGCCCTCGCTGGAGAACGCCACGGTCAGCGGGGCGCCGCCGTTGTCCGGGGACGCCGTGACACGGGCGTCCGGGAGGCGGCCGTCGGCGACGTAGTCGATGCGGTAGATGCCGGAGCCTTCGTTGCTGCCGCCCCGGCCCGTGCCGCTGCCGAGTCCGAAGTCGATGACGTACAGCGCGCCGTCAGGCCCGAAGTCGGCGTCGAAGGGCTGGTTCCACTTCATGTCGCCGAAGACGGAGTTGATGGACTGGAGATCGCCCGCCTTCGCCGGCGGGAACCGCGGATCGGTGAACGTCTGGTCCTTCTCCTGGAGGGAGAACGCCTTGAACCACTGCCGGGTGAGCTCGTAGGTGAGCCACTTCCCCTCGAAGTACTCGGGGAACTTCGTCTTGTACGGGTTGTCCGCGTCGTAGTCGTAGACGGGACCGCTCATCGGTCCGCCGCCGCCCGTGCCGAGTTCGGGGAACTCCTCGGAGGCCGCATAGGCGTACCAGACGTCGGCGGGCTGAGCGGGCGGGAGATCGCGCAGGCCCGTGTTGTTCGGCGAGTCGTTGACGAGCTTCGCGCAGTCGAACTTCTCCTTCGATGTCTTCGTCGCGAAGTCGTAGTCGTTGAACGGGGTGTTGTCGCCGATGCAGTAGGGCCAGCCGAAATTGCCCGCCTTGGTGATCCGGTCGAACTCGACCGTCCCCTCGGGGCCCCGGTCGGGCACGGCCTTGCGCGCGTCGGGGCCGTAGTCGGCGACCAGCAGCGCCCCGCTGATCGGGTCCGTCGTGATCCGGAAGGGATTGCGCAGCCCCATCGCGTAGATCTCGGAGCGCGTCTTGTCCGTCCCCTCGGGGAAGAGGTTTCCCTCCGGCACGGCATACGTCCCGTCGTCCTTCGGCGTGATCCGCAGGACCTTTCCGCGCAGGTCGTTCGTGTTTCCCGCGGTGCCCTGCGCGTCCCAGGCGCGGCGTCCCTCGCGCTCGTCGATCGGGGCGAATCCGTCCGAGGCGAACGGATCGGTGTTGTCACCCGTCGCGATGTACAGATCGCCCTTCTTGTCGAAGGCGATGGAGCCCGCCATGTGGGAATTCGCCCGGCCCTCGCCCCGCAGGGTCGGAATGGTCAACAGACGCTTCTCGGACGCCGGATCGACCTTCCCGCCCGCCTCGGTGAAGCGGGACAGATTGATGCGTTTCTCCGTCTTGTCGGAGTGCAGGAGATAGAGCCAGTGGTTGTCCTTGAAATCCGGGTCGAGCGCGAGCCCGAGCAGCCCGTCGGACTGGCTCGTCATCTCCGGCGTGTACGCGAGGTCGAGCGCCGTGGAGACCTTGAGCGTCTCCTGGTCGATGATCTTCAGCTTCCCGGTGCGCTGGACGAAGAAGACCCGGCGGTCGGGCGCGACGGCCAGCTCGAAGGGGTCGGCGAGATCGGCGGTGGCCAGGGGAGTGCGCTGGAAGCTGCCCGTCCTGGTCGCGGTGCAGTCGCCGGGCTTGTCACCGGCCGCCCACTGGATGCCGCCGAGGACGTGCCGGAGGAAACCCTCCTCCTGGAAGGCCGACTTGGCGTGCCCGCCCGCCGTGTACCAGGAGCGGCCGCCGTCGTAGTTCTGGCACCAGGACCACGGGTGGTCGACGCCCTCGTCGAGCCCCGACACGCCGTCCCGCACCTTGATCTGCGCGAGCGTGTGGACCTTCCCCGTGGGGTTGGTGCGCCAGTTGTACCACTCCTCCGTGCGCTCCCAGAGCTCGGGCAGCCCCCGCGTGGACGGATGCGCGCGGTCGAGGACCTTGACCCGCCCCGTCTGCACCTCGGGGTGCTTGTCGAAGATCGCGCCGACCAGGCCCTCGTACCAGTCCCAGTCGCGTTCGCTGGCCGACGCCGCGTGCAGCCCGACCCAGCCGCCGCCCGCCCGGACGTACTTCTGGAAGGCCGCGCGCTGTGCCGCGTCGAGCAGATCGCCCTTCTCCGGAGTGGAGTTGGTGTTGTTGAAGACGACGGCCTGGAAGCGGGCGAGGTTGGCGTCGGTGAACGCCGAGGCGTCGTCGGTGGCCTCGACCTCGAAGCCGTGCTCGGCGCCGAGCTTCTCGATCGCCTCCACGCCCGCGGGGATCGAGTCGTGGGCGTAGTTCGTGACCTTGGAGAAGACCAGGACGCGGAAGGCGGGCGCGGCCGCCGCGCCGGGCGGGGCGGCGAGGCCCAGACCCGCGACGAGGGCGAGGAGGGCGACGAGGACGAGCAGGGGCCTCGGCCCGCCTCTCGGCGTCCTGCGCGCCGTGTTCCTCGGTGGCCTCGGTGGTCTCTCGGGCGTGCTCTTCGGTGCCGCGGAACTCGTGGAACTCATGGCGCTCCCTGGGCTGGCTGGGCTGGTGGCCGGCTGCCGGTCGCCGGGTGTGCGGTGAGTCGCGTCTGCGCGTGAGCGTGAGCGGGAGGTGGTGCCGATCCGCGCGGTGTGATAGAAAGCGCTTTCAACGCGCGGGACTCAGGGTAGGTTCCGCTTCCGCGGGGGGTCAATGGGTCGCACGAGGTCTCGCGGGGCGTCCCGGTGGTCCGCGCACCCCTTCGGCCGGCCTGAGCCATCCCCCTTCGGCCGGCCTCGGCCGTCCCCCTGCGGTCGGCCTGAGCCATCCCCCTGCGGTCGGTCGGCGCCACCCCCTTCGGCCCCGCATGAGGTCCCGCGCGCGGGGGAGGCTGCCCCGAGGAAACCAGCCGCGTCCCAGGGGAGCCCCAGCGATGCCCGACCGAGCCGACGACACCACCCCCGCCGCGTACACCGCCGGACTGTGCACCACGAGCGACGGCGTGCCCGTCGCCACCTACACCTGGCTGCCGGCCGACGGCAGGCCCCGCGCCCTCGTCCAGATCGCGCACGGCGCCGCCGAACACGCCCAGCGCTACGACCGGTTCGCCCGCCATCTGACCGCGCACGGCTACGGCGTGCTCGCCTCCGACCACCGCGGCCACGGCGCCACCGCGCAGGCCACGGGAGGCTACGGCGTGACCACCGGGGGCCCCGGGGCCGAGGACGCCGACAGCTGGCGGGCGATCGTCGACGACCTCAGGACCATCGGCGACCAAGCGCGTGCCCTGTACCCGAGCGTCCCGTTCTTCCTCCTGGGACACAGCCTCGGCTCGATGCTCGCGCGGGACTACGTCCAGGAGTACGCCGACGAGCTCGCGGGCGTGATCCTCTCGGGCACGTTCCGCTCGCTGCCCGGAGCCGAGACGGAGGGCGACATCGCCCGTCTGGAGCGCGAGATCGCCGACCACGGCCGCGCCGCGCTCTCCTCCTACGTCCCCGACCTCTTCGCCTCGTTCAACGACCCCTACGTCCACCGCACCGGCTTCGAGTGGCTCTCGCGCGACGAGGCCGAGGTCGACGCGTACGCCGCCGACGAGCGCTGCGGATTCGCCTTCTCCGCGGGGCTCTCGCTGGACTGGGTGCGCGGCATCCGGAAGATCAACGACCCGCGCAACCTCGCGCGCGTGCCCGTCGATCTGCCGATCCATGTCGCCGTCGGCGAACTGGACCCCTGCAATCAGGGCATGACGCTCGTCCACGAACTCCTGGAGGACTTCCGGTACGTGGGCGTCGAGGACCTGACGTGGAAGGGCTACCCGGACACGCGCCACGAGATCCTCAACGAGACCAACCGGGACGAGGTCCACGAGGACCTGACGGCGTGGCTGGACAAGCGCGTGCTGTGAGCCGGACGGTCCGGGGCGAGGCGTGCGGCGGGTGATTGTCAGTGGGGTTGGTTACGGTTCTTCGCATGTCGAAGTCCAGATCACGGGCCCGCGTCACCTCCGATGACGTGCGCCGCATCGCGCTCGCCCTGCCGGACACGGTGGAGAAGATCGCGTGGAGCATGCCCACGTTCCGCGTGTCCGGAAAGATGTTCGTGACGGTGCCGGACGACGAGACCTCCTTCGCCGTCCGCTGTCCGAAGGTCGAGCGCGACGAACTGGTCCTCGCCGAGCCGGACAAGTTCTGGGTGGCCGCCCACGAGGCGGCGTCCGCGTGGGTGCGGGTGCGGCTCGCCGCGCTGGACGAGCAGGAGCTCGCCGACATCCTGGCCGACTCCTGGCGCCAGGCCGCGCCGCCCCGACTCCTCGAAGAGCACCCGGAGTTGGGGGTGCCGTCCACGGACTGAATACATAGAGAGCGCTGTCTGCCACCCGTGGCATGATCCCACCGTGCCGCAGGGGAGGGGTGACAGCGTGCCGTCAGGGGCGGGGACGCAAGGGGAGGGCGACCGGAGCATCTGGTCGCGCGATTTCGGACTGTTCTTCGCGGCCCGTGCCGTGGCCAAGCTCGGCGACACCATGCTGCCGGTGGCGCTCGCCGCGGGACTGCTGCGGTACGGGCACGGCGCGGGCGCCGTCGGCCTCGCGATGGCCGCCACGACCGTCTGCTTCGCCGGACTGGTGATCTTCGGCGGGGTCTTCGCCGACCGGTTCAGCACCCGGCTGCTGATGATCGGCGCCGACCTCGTCCGGTTCGTCACGCAGTCGCTGGCGGCGGTCTTCTTCTTCACCGGGCACGTCGTGCTCTGGCAGATCTGCGCGATCGGCGCGGTCAACGGCGCGGCCGCCGCCCTCTTCCAGCCGGGCGTGGCCAGCACGGTGCCCCGCCTGGCCGCCGACGTCCAGAAGGCCAACGGCGCGATCCGCGTCGCCGAGTCGACCGCGTCCCTCGCGGGCCCGGCCGTCGCCGGTGTGCTCGTCGGCCTCGCCTCACCCGGCGCCGTGTTCGCCGCCCACGCGGCGACGTACGCGCTCAGCGCCCTGTGCCTCGTCCTGCTCCGCCTGCCGCCCGCCCACCTGGGAGCGCGGCCGCACAGCGACGGCTTCCGGGCCGATCTGGCGCAGGGGTGGCGGGAGTTCAGGGCCCGCACCTGGCTGTGGGGCGTCATCGCCGTCTACAGCATGCTGATGATCATGACCACGGGCCCGAGTGTGCCGCTGGTGGCGACCCTCGTCGTCCAGGAACACGGCTCGGGCTCGTACGGTCTGGTGAACTCCGCCCTCGGCGCGGGCACCGTCGTCGGCGGCCTCGTCGCCCTGCGCCTGCGCCCCCGCCGCATGCTCCGCGCCGGCACCTTCGCCCTGATCGGCTACGGCGCCTTCCCGACGGCGGTCGGCCTCCAGCTCGGCGTGCCGGCGATGGCGGTGGGCGCGGCCGTCGCCGGTGCCGGGCTCTCCTTCTGGGGCGTGATGTGGGCGACGAGCGTCCAGACCCAGGTCCCGCCGGACGTCCTCAACCGCATCCACGCCTACGACGTCGCCGGATCGCTCGCCATGCTGCCCGTCGGCCAGGCGCTCGCCGGTCCCGCGGCGAGCGCCTTCGGCGCGGAGAACGTCCTGATCGCGGGCGGCGCGATGACGGTCGTGGTGTGTCTGTGCCTGTACGCGGTCCCCGCGATCCGGGGCCTCGTGCGGGTCGACGCGACCACGCGGACGTCCGCGCGGAGCCCCCGCGCCGGCGGTGTCACGAAGCGGGGACGGCAGTCCGCCTCCGCTCGCCAAGGAAGGCGCTGATCCGCCCGCGCAGCGACGCCGCGTCGAGACCGTGCGCGGCCACGTGCTCCTCGATCCGGCCGTAGCGGCGCAGCTCGGCGCGGCCCACCCCCAGACCGAGGACCCGGTGCGGCAGATCGGCGAGCGCGTCGTTCGCGGCGGCGGTCGAGGTCCCCGCGAGATACGGCTCGACGACCACGACGTCGGCGCTCGCCCCGGCCCCCGCGGCCCGGCGCAGCGCCTGCCCGTCGAAGGGCCGCACGGTCGTCGCGTACAGGACGGTCGTGTCGAGCCCCTCCGTCGCGGCGAGCACCGAGTCGAGCATCGGCCCGACGGCGATCACCACGCCGCCGTCGGGGCCGCCCTCACGCACGGTGCGGAACCGTTCGCCGTCGACGGGCAGCGCCCGCGCGTTGGCCTGCACCGAAAGTCGTACGTAGACCTTGTCGTCGCCCGCCGCCACCGCGTGCCGCAGCAGCGTCTCGGCCTCGTCGGGGTGGCCCGGCACGTGCACGGTCCAGCCGTCGAGCGTGTCGAGCAGCGCCACGTCGCCCGGCGACATGTGCGTGAAGCCGCCCGCGGGCCAGTCGAAGGAGGCGGCGGCGCTGACCAGCACCCCGCCCACGCCCTGGTGCCCGAAGTCCAGCTTGATCTGCTCGAAGGGCCGCTCCACGAGGAAGCTCGCGAAGGTGTGCACGACGGGCCGCAGCCCGGCGAGCGCGAGCCCGGCGCCCGCGCCCACGAGGAGCTGCTCGCGGATGCCGACGTTGATCACCCGGTCCGGGTGCTTGCGCATCGCCTCCTCGAAGCCGTCCTTGCCGATCTCGGCGAGGACGACGGCGACGCGGGGATCCTCGTCGAGCAGCCGCGAGACGACGGGGGCGAAACGGTCACGCATGGTGTCCATGGCAGAAGGGTCCTTCCGGGAAGTACGGCTGTACGCGCGGGTGGGGAAGCGGCGGCGGGGCCTGGCGGGTCACGCGATCCTCGGTTCGCGCAGGGACTCCTTGGGCTCGACACGGGCGACGACCACGCGCGGCCGTCCCGGGTGCGGCGCCGTGAACGCCGCGTACAGCGCCTTGTGGTCGCGCCCGTCGGCGGTCTCGGCCGACCAGCCGGCCGCCTCGAACCGGGCGGCGATGCCGCCGGGCCTCGCGTAGCTCGCCGAGGCGTTGTCGATCACGAGTGCGTGCAGTTGTTCGAGCCCCGCGGGCCCGGCGTAGGCGACGGCCTCGTGATTGCTGCCCTCGTCCATCTCGGCGTCGCCGACCAGCACCCATACGCGGGGGTCGGTGAGCCCGCGCGCCCGCAGGCCGAGCACCGTCCCCACGGCGAGCGGCAGCCCGTGCCCCAGCGAACCGCTGCCGATCTCGGCCCCCGGTACGAGCACCCGGTCCGGGTGGTGCCCGAGCGGCGAGTCGTACGACCCGAAGCCCTCCAGCCAGTCGACGGGCAGGAACCCCTTGGCGGCGAGCACGGCGTAGTACGCCATGGGCCCGTGCCCCTTGGACAGCAGGAACCGGTCGCGTGCCGGGTCGTCCGCCCGCTCCGGTGTGACGCTGAGCACGCGGTCGTAGAGCACCCAGAGCGCGTCCAGGGTCGACGTCGCGGCGGGTCCGTGCTTCTCGGCCCCGGTCATGCGGCCCATGAGCCGCGGCAGATCGGCGTATCCGTATGCGTGATCCGTGGTGGTCGTCATGCCGCGAGCGTGCAACTTGAACCCCGCTTGAGGTCAACAGCGGCCCGGCCCGACGAAAGGGGTGAGCGATCACCGGTCGGAGTGCGGTATGGTTTCGGTGCGCGTTCGGCCGGGGGAAACCCCAGGTCACACGGGCAACGGGACGTGGCGCAGCTT
>NZ_LIRJ01000017.1 GCF_001419745.1 Streptomyces silaceus
AGATGTGTATAAGTAGCAGGGAGCGGGGTCAGCTGCGGGGCTGCCAGAGGCCGTTGATGAGTACGGCAAGGACCTGGTCGGCTTCCTCCGGGGCGTGTTCCCGGGTCCAGGCCGCCGCCGCGATCAGGGCGTACAGGCCGGTGGCCGTGATGTCGTCCCGTACCTCCCCGGCGTGCTGGGCCCGTTCGAGGAGCTGCCTGCCGGCGGCCTGCATCGCGGTGCACGCGCTGTTCAGGTCGGACGTCTCGTCCTTGAGGCTGTCCATCAGCATGGTCACCAGGCCCCGGTACGTGGTGGCGTGGGTCACGGCCGCCCGTACCCAGGTGGCCAGTGCCTCTCCGGCCGGCTCCGTGGTGAGCAGTTCCTGTCCGGTGTCGCCGAGTTCGGAGATGCTGTCGCGGAGTATCGCCTCGAGCAGGCTTTCTCGGGTGGGGAAGTGGCGGTACAGCGTCGCGTTGCCCAGCCCCGCCTGCTTGGCGATGTCGTCGAGCGAGGTGTGGATGCCGTGTTCGTCGAAGGCTGTCCTGGCCTCGGACAGGAGTCGCTCGTAGTTGCGGCGGGCGTCTGCGCGCATCGGGCTGTCTTCTCCTTGGCCTGCGGGGCAGGATGCCGCTCCCGTCGCCGAGGGGAGCGGCACCGAACCGGGGTGTGGCCCCACATCCTATCCCGCGTGATTCGTGACGGGCCCGGGGCGTTGGTGCGACGGGCCCGACCCCTCCCGCTGTGCCGGGGCCTCCTTACGGTGCGGTCACCTCCCGTGCAGGGTTCGCGTCCTGCTCCGGTGCCGGTGCCGGTGCCGGTGCCGGAGCAGGTTCCGCTGCGCTCGCACCCGTGGGGACGGCACGCATGATGAGCGTGAGCAGGATGGTGAGTGCGGTGAATCCGGCGCCCCAGGCGAACGCGGTGGTGACGCCTTCGGTGAGGACGAAGTCCGCTGTGCCCCGGGCGTCGAGACCGGACGGGACCTCGTCCGAGGCGGCGCGGCTCGCGGCGCCGAAGACGGTGACCATGATGGCGAGGCCGAGCGCGCCACCGATCTGCTGCATCACGTTGAGCAGGCCGGACGCGGCGCCGGTCTCCTCCGGCGCGATGCCGGACATCAGGATGGTGGTGACGCCGACGAGCAGGGTGCCCATCCCCAGACCGGCGACGAGCATGGGACCGAGCAGCGCGGAGAGGTACTCGGCCTCCGGGGTGATCCGCGCGAACCAGATGAGACCGACGCTGATGGCGGCGGCGCCGACGGCCGTCAGTACGCGCGGTCCGACCCTGGGCAGCGCCTTCGCGGCGATGCTGGAAGCGACGAGGATCAGCGCGGCGAGCGGTACGAACGCCAGGCCCGCCTGGATCGGCGTGAAGCCCCGGACCTCCTGGAGGAACTGGGTCAGGAAGAAGAACATCGCGTTGCCGGCCGCCATGACGAACAGCAGTGACAGGTACCCGGTCGCGCGGTTGCGGTCGGCGAACAGCCGCAGCGGCGTGATCGGTTGCCTGGCGTGGGTCTCGATGAGGACGAAGAGCGCGAGCAAGACGATCGCGAGGGCGAAGGAGCCGAGGGTGAGGGCGTCGCTCCAGCCGCTCTCGGCGGCCCGGATGAAGCCGTAGACCAGTGCGGTCATCCCGACGGTCGAGGTCAGGGCGCCACCGAGGTCGAAGCGGGCGGGCTTGCGTTCGGTCTCGTGGATGAACATCGGGGCCGTGATCAGCAGGGCGACGCCGATGGGCACGTTGATGAAGAGCACCCAGCGCCAGGAGAGCCAGTCGGTCAGCAGGCCGCCGCCTATCAGACCGATGGCGGCGCCGGAACCGGATACCGCCGCGTAGAGGCCGAGGGCGCGGGCCCGGGACGTGTCGTCGGTGAAGTGGGTGGCGATCAGCGCCAGCACGGTCGGCGCGGCGACGGCGGCGCCGACGCCCTGAAGAGCGCGGGCCGCAAGGAGCATCCCTGCCGAATGGGCGAAGCCGCCGAGCAGTGAGGAGAGGGTGAACACGGTGACCCCGATGAGCATTCCGCGGCGGTGCCCGAGTACGTCTCCGGCGCGGCCGCCGAGCAGCAGCAGTCCGCCGAAGGTCAGCAGGTAGGAACTGAGCACCCAGGAGAGCCCGGTCGGGGTGAAGTCCAGCGCCTCCTTGAGGTCGGGCAGGGCGATGTTCACCACGTTCACGTCGAGGATGAGCATCGTCTGGAGGGCGAGCACGATGGCGAGAACCACGCCAGGTCTGCGGTGGGCCGCGGCCCCCTCGGCTGCCGGTGGGCTCTGGCCCGCGGTGCTCGTGACGGTCTCTTCACTCATGATCCGGAAACTCCTCAGAGGTTAAACGGGGGCTGCCCTCGTTTCTGCCTCCGGAAGATACAGGGACACTCCCCGTTTAACAATCGCGGTGGTACGCGGGCCGGTTGAGGTCTGACGCCCAAGGTCGGTGGCGGGGGAGCCGAGGGCTCCCTGCGTGCACCGCGACCGGCTCCACGCCCTGACTCCGTCTGTCGCCCGCCGCCCGTCGCCCATCACCTGTCGTTGTGGGCGGCCTCGGCCCGCGGACTGGCTCCGCGGCCATCACCACCGCACGCACCATTTGCAATGGATCCGACCTCTGACCGCTGAGGGCATCACGGCTGAGCGCGACGTGCCGGGAGCCGACTCGGCGGGCCGACCTGAACTCCAACAGAGCACGACACAAGCCCGATCGCCCGGTCTGGACCCTCTGTCACGTTCTGTTGGAGTCCAGGCCGAGCGCCGCGGCGCACGTCATGGACGGCCCTTTCAACCCCTGCCGGTCTTTGCGCGAGAAAAGATGGTCGGGGATCACGTCACGAATGGGGGAAAATCTCTAAGCTCACTTATGTACGGGGAGATTCATGTACAAGCGCCTGCCCATGCTGACCGTCTGTTTTGCGCTCGCCGCTTTCGGCGCGTCGGCATGCGGCCCCTCCAAGGACGGTGGGGCAAGCGCCTCGGCAACACCGGCCACTCAGTCCGCGTCGGCGAACCCGTCCGAGAGCCCGTCGGCGCCTCCTGCCGAAGCGCGTGGGCTGAAGGGGCTGTCGGCCAGGCTCTACCTCCGGACGATCCGGGAGCACTACCCGGATCTGGACGACATCAGCGACGAGGAGCTCGTGGCCCATGGCGACGCACTCTGCGCCGCCCGAGGGCAGGCCCTCGTCGACCAGGCCAAGAAGACCAAGAAGGAACTCGGGCTGACCGGAAAGCAGGCGTCGCAGATCCTCGGCACCGCACACGGCAGTTGCGGCAGGAACACGCTCGGCTGAGGTTCTTGAACCAGATCGTCGAGACGCGGAGGCGGAGTCCGGCGAGGTGGCCACCTGGGGCGCGTCCTGTCGATCCGGCTGGCTGAGTAAAACCAGGTGCGGCCGGTCGCCGTGATGGGGTGAGATGCGGGACATGACGATCGTTCTGAACGAGCCCGGCGTCGACGGGCTGACCGGGGCAGTGGATGCCCTCCGCGTGTGGCAGGACGACCGCACGCCGCTGCAACTCCATCCGGGAGACCTCGGCTGGGCCTGGGCGCTGGGCGCGGAGAGGCTGGCCGCGGCCGTCCGCACGTGGAGCGTGGACGGTCGGATCATTGCCGTCGGATACCTGGACGGCCCTGATGTGCTGCGCCTGACGACCGCGCCGGACCTGCGACAGGACGGTCATCTGGCGCGCCGACTGCTGGCCGACCTCAATGATCCGGAGCGCGGGGTCCTGCCGCCCGGGAAGGTCGGCCTCGAAATCCCCAACGGCGCCCTGCTTCGCGAGGTCCTCTTGGAAGCGGGCTGGAATCTGGACGAGCCGTGGACGCCGCTGCGCCGCGACCTCGCCGAGCCGGTGAAGGACTCCGGCCTGCGGATCGAGGTAGCGGGTCCGGAGACGGCTGGGGTGCGGACAGCGGTGCACCGCTCGGCGTTCGGCAGCCCGAGGTTCACCGAGGAGATCTGGCACGTCCTCGCGGCCGGGCCGGTCTACGCCGATGCCCGCTGCCTGATCGGCTACGACGACCAGGACAACGCGGTGGCCGCGGCGACGGTCTGGTCGGCCGGGCCCGGCAAGCCCGGCCTGCTGGAGCCGGTGGGCGTGCACGCGGACCATCGCGGTCGCGGCTACGGGACGGCGATCAGCGTCGCCGCTGCGGCAGCGCTGCGTGAACTGGGTGCATCAAGCGCACTCGTCAGCACCACGAGCTCGAACGTTGCAGCCGTCGCCACCTACAAGGCGGCTGGATACGAGCCGTCGTCCGAACGGCTGGACGTCAGCCGAGCCGCCTGAGAATGATCAGGCGGCGGCATCATCGCCAGGTCATCGACGGGTTCTCGTGGAAGGTACGTACGGGTGCGCCTCGGCGGTGATCGAGGTGAGCGTACGGCGATTCAAGTGCATCAACTCTCGTTGGTCAGCAGTGACGTTCGTCGAGCAGAGTTCCTGCTGTCGTTCGATGATCCGGACAACCCCAGGAACCCGCCCGGCACCGTAGATCAACAGGCCGACCGTCTGCTGGCACTCCTGAACTGAACGGGCAGCACGGGACGGGTCGGACGAGGAGCTGCGGCAGCCTCCGGGCTTCGGGCGGTTGCAGCGAGTTGTGCCTGGACCAGCAGGTCATGAGGGTGACGAAGGCCTGCGGCGCCGCAGCGCTACTGAGAGGCAGTTGGGATCGCCACGGTCCGGACGCTTCGTCGGGTGCGACGAGCCACTGAACCGCATCAACAGGTCCATTGGCTTGTCTTGCAAGGATCTGACATAGGCACTAGAACAACTTCCATTGGCCCTCGGAGACCACTTCGACGGCGTCACCGGTCACCTTGATGGCAGTCTGCTCGTCAATCGCGTACGCGGGACCTCCGATGCCGGCCGCCCACCGCTCTGCCGCGGCCATGGTGTTGTCCGGACAGTCCGGATGATCCAGGTGCGGGAAGATCGAAAAATCGACCACGCCCAGCGCGCGGTCGCCGCCGGTGGGCGGCTTCCAGCCCACGAAGTCCTCCCCAACACGGGGGGTCATCACCAAGCTCCCGGCGCTGAGGCCCACGTAGACCGTGTCGCGCAGCGACGGCAGGAGTTCGGCCAGCCCGGACTCCCGCATCCAGTGGCACAGGTACAGCGCGTCACCGCCATTGACCAGCAGGACGTCGGCCTCCCGGACCCAGGAGACCCAACGCGCCTCCTCGATGCTGGGCAACGCCGTGAGCTCCAACACCCCCACCGACTTCCACCCCAGCTCCGTCATGGGGCTGGGCGACTGCCCGCTGATGAACTGCCAGGGCCCGTCCGGATCGCCGCCGGGACCCCCGTACCCAGCAGTGGGGATGCACAGAGCGCGGGACTCGGCGACCGGCTTCCCCAGCAGGTCGACCAGCGCATCCTGGATGCTCGGGTTCTTGATGCCCGAGTCGGTGAGAAGAAGCCTCACGATGTCCCTCCCGAGGGAAGCCGCATGCGTCAGCAGCCAGCCGTTTGCCAACGCCTCACAGGGCCACCATGGCATGACTGCACCGGGTGCACTCGTGTCGTGGTGCAGCTCACGGCGCAGCGGTCCCACACTCGCAATACGTTCGTGCGACGCACCCCTCCTGCACCACGGAGAACATCAGCATGCACGTGACCACGCCGAACAACAGCGGACTGGCCGCCGCCGACCTGGAGAAGGGCTGGCGCACCCTCGGTCTCGAAGAGGGCATCTGGAAACCACCAGCATGGGCGCCGTCCCCGACGCCGTTCGGGTGCTGCCCGAGAGCATGCGCAGCGCCCACCCACAGGCGTCCGTCACGGCCGTGGGAGCCCAGGCCGAGCACATCACGAGCAGGCAGACGCTCGGATTCGCGCCGGCCCCAAGCTGCCGCCATGAAGTGGCAGGCCAGGAGCCTGTGGGGATGCCGTGGCCGGACCGGCTTGACCTTGACGCCGGGTCAACCCTCCATCCTTCCGGCAGGAGCTTCCGCACAGCCGACCGGGAGCTCCGCGAAGGAGGCAGATGACCATGGTGGTGACCCAAGCGATCGCCGGTCCGGCGATTCACGTGCGGGGTCTGAAGAAGGCGTACGGGAAGCTCGAAGTGCTGCGAGGCGTGGACTTCGACGTGACGCGGGGCAACATCTTCGCCCTGCTCGGTTCCAACGGTGCGGGCAAGACCACGACCGTGCGGATTCTCGCCACGCTTCTGAAGGCCGACGCGGGGACAGCCGACGTCCACGGCTTCGACGTCGCCGCGCAACCGGCGAAGGTGCGGGAGTCCATCAGCCTCACCGGGCAGTTCGCGGCCGTCGACGAGATCCTCAGTGGCCGGGAGAACCTCGTGCTCGTCGCCAGGCTGCGCCATCTCAAGGACCCGGGCACTGTCGCGGATGACCTGCTGAGGCGCTTCTCGCTGACCGACGCCGGCGCGCGGCAGGTATCCACTTATTCGGGTGGGATGCGCCGTCGGCTGGACATCGCGATGAGCCTCATCGGGAATCCGCCGGTGATCTTCCTGGACGAGCCGACGGCCGGGCTCGATCCCGAGGCGCGCATCGAGGTGTGGGATGCGGTCAAGGAGCTCGCCGGCCAGGGCACGACGGTGCTGCTCACCACGCAGTATCTGGAGGAGGCCGAGCAGCTGGCCGACCGGATCGCGATCCTCCACCAGGGGCGGATCATCGTGAACGGCACCCTCACCGAACTCAAGCAGCTCTTCCCGGCCGCCAAGGTCGAGTACGTCGAGAAGCAGCCGACGCTGGAGGAGATCTTCCTCTCGGTCATAGCCGGCGACAAGAGCGACGCCACAGGCGCGACAACTGGGGGACAAGGATGACCGCATACTTCTTCAGCGACACTGCCGCGCTCACGGGGCGCACACTGCGCCATGTCACACGCAGTGTGGACACCATTGTCACGACCGTCATCACGCCGGTCGCCATGATGCTGATGTTCGTCTACGTGTTCGGCGGCGCCATCGATACCGGGTCGGTTTCGTACGTGAACTACATGCTGCCCGGCATCCTGCTCATGACCATCGCCTCGGGCATCTCCTACACCGCGTACCGGCTGTTCACCGATGTGAAGAGCGGGATCTTCGAGCGATTCCAGTCCATGCCGATCGCACGGTCGGGGGTGCTGTGGGCCCATGTCGTCGTTTCTCTGGTCGCCAACCTGATCTCGCTCGCGATCGTCGTGGGTGTCGCGCTTCTCATGGGCTTCCGCTCAGGGGCAGGAGTGTCGGCATGGCTCGCGGTCGCCGGCATCCTGCTCTTGTTCACCCTGGCGCTGACCTGGCTCGCCGTCATCCCTGGACTGTCCGCGTCGTCGGTCGAGGGAGCAGGCGCGTTCGCCTACCCGCTCATCTTCCTGCCGTTCGTGAGCTCGGCGTTCGTGCCCACGGAAACGATGCCCGGCCCGGTGCGCTGGTTCGCCGAGCATCAGCCGGTGACGTCGATCGTCGACACGATCCGTGCTCTGTTCACGGGGCAGCCGACCGGCGACGACATCTGGATCGCGCTCGCGTGGTGCGTGGGCATTCTCGCCGTGGCGTACGTCTTCGCGATGATCGCCTATCGCCGGAAGATCGCCTGAGGCAGGCTGGGACCATGCTCACCATCAGTCAGCTGGCGGCGTACGCGGGGGTGACGGTCCGGGCGGTACGCCACTACCACAAGATCGGTCTGCTGCCCGAGCCCGAGCGCGACCGGTCCGGGTACCGGACCTACGATGCCGCCGCGGTCGTGCGGCTGATCCGGATCCGCACCCTGGCCGACGCCGGCGTGCCGCTGGCCAGGGTGCAGGAACTCCTCGACGCCGGCCCGGAGGAGTTCGTCGGTGGCGTCCAGGAGATCGACAAGAATCTGCGCGCCGAGATCCGCCGGCTGCAGGGCACCCGCAGCCGGCTCGCCCGGCTCGCCGCCGGAGAGCACCTGGCGCTCCCGCAGAGCGTCGTGGACTACCTCGACCGGCTGCGCGGTCTCGGCGTCGGGGAGCGGTACATCGAGCTGGAGCGGGATGCCTGGATCATGATCGCCGCGCAGGTGCCTGACCTGATCGACTCCGTGATCGCCAAGAAGCATGAGGAGCTGGACGACCCCGACATGGTGAGGCTCTACAGCTTCTTCACCGGGGAGATCGACTGGCGGGCCGACGACCCACGGATCGTCCGGATCGCCGACATCCTGGAGCGTCTGATGATTCGGGCCGTCGAGGCCGGCGAGGCGGGGACCGATGGCTTCGACGATCAGTTCGTCGCCCTGATGGACTCAACCATGCTGGAGTCCGCGCCGGGTGCCGAACTGGTGTTGGCTATCTTGAAGGAACGTGGCTGGAGGGGCTGGACCCGCGTCGAGCGAGTGCCCGCCGACAGGCTCAGCACTGAGCTGCCGCCATCCTGACGTGGCAGGTCCTGTTCCGGCGCGCGGCTTCCGATGCGCGGCGGAGCGCCCCTCCGCATCAGGAGGGGCGGTCGGCGCGCTCGTGGTGCAGCAGGACCACCTGCGAGTCGAAGGTACGGGTATCCGACAGGGTCAGGTCGAGTCGCTGCTGGGGTGTGGCGAAGACGGGCTTGCCGCCGCCGAGCACGACGGGGTGGACGAAGATCTGGTACTCGTCGATCAGCTGGTGCTCGGTCAGGAAGCCGGCCAGCGTGGAGCCGCCGAACAGCAGAAGGTGCGCGCCACTGTCCTTGAGGGCGGTCAGCTGCTCGACGACATCGGTGTTGATGACGCGGGTGTTCCAGTCGGCCTCGGCCAGCGTCGAGGAGACGACGACCTTGGAGGCCTCGCGCCAGACGGGCGCGAAGGCGAGGTCGTGCTCGTGGGTGGAGAACTCCTCGGCGCGAGGCCAGAAGCCGGACATCATGTCCCACACCACGCGGCCATACAGGAAGATGTCGGCGCTGTCGGTGAGGGCCCGCGAGTAGGCGGACAGCTCGGCGTCCATGCGGGGCCAGTCGAACTCGCCGTTCGGGCCCTCGATGAAGCCGTCCAGTGACTGGTGCACGAAGTGCGTGATCTTGCCCATCAGTACCGGGTCCCCCTTGGGGACTGGCGTCCGGACAGTCGCCGACCGCCACTTGTGTGCGATGTCCACATTCGAGGGGTGTGGTGATCCGCGCCCCTCAAGTGATCGTGCAGGAGCTTAGACGGACCAAGTGGGTGCTGTTCGCGTGGGGGCGGTGGCCCTGGCGGTGACCGGGTACGGAAAGCCCACGTGGGACACCTGCCGCGGCCATCGCCCGCGCCCGCTTCCGTGCCGCCGGCACCGGCTACCTCCGCTTCACGCAGGAGGAACCAGGTCTGCTCCGTACGGCCCGCGGTGTCCCCGGCCGGCGACGCGGCGGACGCACTCCCGCTGCTGCCCCACGTCGGAAGTGCTTGCTCATCCAAGTGCGTGGACATGCTGCCCAACGGCCGGGAGGCCAGGTGAACTTCCGCTCTCCGTAAGGCAGTTCATGTCGACGTATCACCCGGCCATGTCACCGTCACCGCCTAAGATCCATTGAAGGTGCCGCCCGGTCGGGCCAGGTTGGTCGGATCGGTGGGCAATCCCCCTGGAAAGGGGCATGAATCGGTATGACCGTCCCGTTACAAGCTCCGGCCCGAAGCCGTGCCGCACGGTTGGTGGGGCTGGCCCCCGAAGGGGTGCGACCGTACCTGGAGTTGCTGCGGCTCGACCGGCCGGTCGGGGCCTGGCTGCTGGTGGTGCCCGGATGGATCGCCCTGGGGGCGATCGCCGAGCCTCGGGACGGGGGCCTGCTCGGACTGCTGCTCCTGGTGTACGGAGTGCTGTCGAGAGGGGCCGCCTGCGGACTCAACGACGTGCTGGACGCGCGGTTCGACGCTCAGGTGCCGCGTACGGCGGGGCGGCCCGTCGCCTCCGGACGGCTGGCGGCAGGGCGGGCGCTGGTGCTGTCTGTCGTGGTGGGGGCCGCCGCTCCGCTGGTGATGGGGTTCTGGAGCCTGGAGGCCGTGGTGTGGGCGGCGGCCGGGGCGCCCCTCGCGGCGGTGTATCCGTACATGAAGCGGGTCACGCCCTGGCCGCACGTATGGCTGGGGATCACCATCAACTGGACGGTGCCGCTGGTGTACGTCCTGCTCACCGGAGAGCTCGGGCTCGAGGGCGGAGTGCTGTACGGGGCGCTGATCTGTTGGGCCGTCGGGACGGATGTGATCTACGCCTGCCAGGACCGGGAGGCCGACGTGCGCGCCGGGGTGCGGTCGGCCGCCGTGCTGTTGGGGCGGCGCAGCCGGGTGCTGGTGGGCGGCGTGTACGCGGGGTGTGTGGCGCTGCTCGGCTGGTTCGGGATCCTGGCCGGGCTCGGGCCGCTGTTCTGGCCCGGACTGTGCTTGGTCGCCGCGCAGTTGGGATGGCAGGTGTGGCGGGCCGACCCCGCGGATGTCGGAGCCTGCGGGCGTGCGTTCGGCACCAATCCTCTGTGCGGACTGCTCATCCTCGTCGCCGTGCTCGCCGGGCGGGTCGGTACCCTCGGCTGAGGGACAAGGCCCCTGGAGGTGCTGGTGGGACTGCGGGAACGGATCGCGGCGGAACTCACGGCGACCATGCACGGCGGGGATCTCAAACTGGAGCGGTACGCGGAGCCGCCCGGCGATCCCGGGCTGTTCGGGATCGCGCCGGGGGATCCGGTGTGGCGGGTGCACGGGCAGGCCACCGGGATGCTCACCGGAGGGTTCGCCGCGCTCATGCTCCAGTCGCTGCATCCGCTGGCCATGGCGGGGGTCGACCAGCACTCCGACTTCCGCGCCGATCCGGTCGGGCGGCTGAACGGAACCGTACGGTTCATCACCACGACCACCTTCGGCTCCTCGGGCGCCGCCCGCGAGGTGGTCGACCTCGTCCGCCGGATCCACACCCGGGTGCACGGCACCGCCCCTGACGGCCGCCCGTACCGTGCGGACGACCCCGACCTGCTCACCTGGGTGCACACCGCCGAGGTGCGCAGCTTCCTCGCCGGCCACCAGGCCTACGCACCCCGGTCGCACCGGCTGACCCCCGCCGAATGCGACGCCTACTACCGCCAAGCCACCCCCATGGCCGAGGCGTTGGGCGCACGGAACGTACCGCGTACGTCTCTGGAAGCCGAGAGCTACCTGGCCCGTATGCGTCCCCAACTCCAGGCCACTCCGGCAGCGTTGGACTCGGTGCTGTTCCTCCGCCGCTTCGGACGCACCCGACGCGAGCGACTGGTCGTGGGTCTGCTCACGAGCGCCTCGGTCGGACTCCTCCCCGCCTGGGCCCGCGCCGAACTCGGCATCCACCGCCCGGCGTTCGTCCGTGCCGGCTGGGACCGGCCTCTGGCGACGGCCGCCGGACGCACCCTTGAGTGGGGGCTCGGACCCTCACGGATCCAGGCCGCCGCGCGGGGGCGGCTGGCAGGTGCCCGGCAGGGGTGACGTCGGGCCGCCGTCGCGTTCTTCGAGGCGTCCGGCAGTGGCACGCCGGCCCACCGGACCGGACCTGGTCGTCGGGCGGGTGCGTGAGACGATCGGCAAACAGGCCACAAGGAGAGGGATTTCATGGGGGACAAGGGTCGGCTGCATGTCAGTGCGGAACTGCCGGGGGTCCTGGAGCGGATCGACGCGCTCGGCGGGATGCTCGATGAACGGGCCGATGCCGCCGAGGAGTTGGGGAGGCTGCCGGAGGACACGGCGCGGGCGCTGCTGGACACCGGGATCATTCGGGCCGAACTCCCGTTGAGCCTCGGCGGATACGAGTTCGCGCCGCGGCAGCTGATCGAGACGGCGGAGCGGGTGAGTTACCACGACGCCGCGGCCGGATGGACCATGTTCGCGCTGCAGATGATGACCGGGACCACCGCGGCGTATCTCGCCGGGGACGCGGCGGCCGAACTGTTCCCCGACGTGCCGAACGGGAAGTACGCGCTGCTCTCCGGGCACGGCACACGTCCCGGCCGGGCCGTCCCCGTGGAGGGCGGCTTTCGGGTCAGCGGCCAGTGGCAGTTCGCCTCCGGGATGGCGCATGCCACCCACATCCACAGCGCGATCCAGGTCGAGGGCACCGGTGAGCTGCGGGTCCTGGCGATGCCGAAGTCGCAGGTGACCCCGGACGGCAACTGGGACGTGCTCGGGCTGCGCGCGACACACAGCATCGACTACCACTGCACCGATGTGTACGTACCGCACGAGTACACCTACGTCGCGACCACGGACACCCCGGTCAACGGCGGCGCCGTCTATCGCCTCGGCCTGGTCAACATGTCGGCGATCGGGCACACGGGCTGGGCCCTCGGTGTGGGCCGGCGGCTCCTGGACGAGCTGAAACGTGTCGCCGCGGCGCGGGCCGGTTCGCGGGGCGCCGCGGTCGACACCTCCCAGTTCCACGCCGAGTACGCGACGGCGGAGGCCCAGCTCCGGTCGGCCAGGGCCTGGGTGAACGACGTATGGCAGGGCATCGAACAGACCCTGGACCAGGGTGAGGTGCCGAGCACGGAGCAGGACACCCTGATCCGGCTCGTCCTCAACCACACGACCTCGACCGCGTACGAGGTGGGCCGCACCGTGCACCGCTGGGCCGGCTCGGCGGCGATCCGCCGCGGCCCGGTCGACCGCTTCCTGCGCGACCTCGGGACGGGCACGCAGCACATCACGTCGAGCCCCGTCGTGCTCCAGAACTGCGGCAAGTGGCTGAGCGGCGCCCAGCCGGACGCCCGGTGGAGCTTCCTTGATCTGGCCTGAGTCGAACCTGACCTGAGCCGACCTCGGTCGGCCTCAGTCGGCCGCGGAGGGGACGTATCGCGGACGTATCCAAAAACGCATACGTCACCGCAACGTTCTCCTGGCTTCGATGGAGGCACGGACCACAGAGGTCCGTGCCGAGGCCGTGGTGCCCCGGCGCGCCGGAAGGCGCTCACGAAAGGGGAGCACGTCGTGTCACAGGAGAATGTTCGCCGGTCTCTGAGGAGGGCCGGCCTGGCCGCCGGTCTCGCCCTGCTGATGCTGGCCCCCTTAGGACCCGCCACCGCAGCCCCGGCGCGGGGCGGGAACGTACAGAAGGCGATGGAGGAGCTGGCCAGGGTTCCTGGGGTGGTGGGGGCCGTCGGCGGGGCCTACGTCGACGGGAAAGCCGTCGGTCTCGGCAGCGCGGGCTCCCGGCTGCTGGACGGCAAGGGCGGGAAGATACCCGCCGATACCCGCTTCCCGATCTGGTCCCAGACCAAGCAGATGGTGGCCACCGTGGTCCTGCAACTGGTCGAGGAGGGCGAGCTGGACGTGGACGACAAGCTCGCCGACCTGCTGCCGGTGGTGGTGGAGAAGGACCTGGTGACGCGGGCCGACGAGATCACGGTACGGCAGATGATCCAGCACACCTCCGGCATCCCCGACTGGTGGGCCGGCGAGCCGAACCCGGACGGCAGCGAGGGCGACCCCGCGTTCGACGTGTTCGACTTCACGACCCCCTACCAGCCGCTGGACCTGGTGCGGTGGAGCCGGGAGCGGCCCCGGACCGGGGACCCCGGCCAGAAGTGGGCGTACTCCAACACCAACTACACCCTCCTCGGCCTGATCGTCGAAAGGCTGACCGGCCACGACCTGGCCACCGAGCTGGACACGCGCCTGTTCGACCCGCTCAAGATGACCAAGAGCTACCTCAGGGTCCAGCCACCGGAGGGCATCAAGGGGCCGCACGGCCACGGCTACTACCCCGACGCCAACGGCCGGCCCCGCGACGTGGACCGGTTCAATGCCGCTCTCACCGGCGGGGGCGCCGGAGGCGTGGTCTCCACCGCGCACGACGTGAGCGCCTTCAACAGGGCCTTCACCCAGGGCAAACTGCTGCCGCCGGAACTCCAGCGAATCCTGACCGACCGGCCGCCCAACGGCGTGCGGCCCCAGGGCAAGGACCGCGGCGACGGTTGCGGCGACGACTTCTACATTGCGGGCGGGCTGGCCCCCGGCTCCATCGCCCTGACCTCCTACGCGCCGGACGGCCGCCGCCAGCTCGCGATGTCACTCACCCTGAGTGTCAAACCCAGCACCGTGGAACTCGACATCGGCAAGGCCGTGAAGACCATCTTCTGCCCGACCTCCTGAACGGACGACCACTGCGCCTGCGAACGGTTCCAGCGGAGGGGCGTTGGCGGTCTCGGACGACCGGCGCGCGGGTAAGGTGGGGCGGCGCTGCGGTCCGGTCGCGCGCGGTGGATCCCTAGAGGCAGAGGTGTGACGGGCGTATGAAGCGACCTGGAAGGCTGGGACAGATATCGGGGCCGCGGACGCGCCTGGCCGCGTCCCTCGGCATGATGCGTCCCGCGAAGGGATCGTCCGCGAAGGACCTGGTGCGCAAGGCTGCCGGGCACGACGCCGTATGGCTGGGAGCCGCGACCGTACTGGGGATGTCCGGAGGCAGGAACGCCCGCAGGGCCGCGCTGCGCGGCCTCGGCTCCGTGGCCATTGTCACGGTCATCAATCACATGCTGGCCAAGCCGGCCGCGCGGAGCGCCCGCCCGGTCCTGGATGCCCTGCCCGGAGTCTTCCCCCGGCCCGAGACCGCGTCCTTGCCCTCCAACGCGATGGCTTCGGCCGCGGCGTTCAGCGCGGGCGTGGTACTGGAATCGCCCCGGTACGGCCTCGGTGTGGTGCCGGTGGCTGCCGGCCTGGCCTATGCGCGGAGCCGTGGGGTTCCCCATCACCGCGGTCGTGTCGCGGCCGGGCTGATCGCGGGAGTGGGCGCCGCGCTGCTGACCTGCCGCTGGTGGCCGGTGAAGCCGGAGTCCGCGGCGGCGGCCTCCCGGCCACGTAGGCCCGCTCCCGCGCTGGAGGAGGGCAAGGGGCTCCACCTGGTGGTCAATCCGTCGTCCGGCGTCGCCTGGTCCAAGGACACCGCCGACATGCTGCGTACGCTGCTGCCCCAGGCCGCGATCACCGTCTTCGAGCCGGGGGACGACCTGGTGGAACTGCTGGAGGACGCGGCCTCAAGTGCCGTCGCGGCCGGCGGGGCACTGGGCGTGTGCGGGGGCGACGGCACGGTGAACGCGGCGAGCGAGACGGCGGCACGCCACCACGTGCCCCTCGCGGTCTTCCCCGGCGGTACCTTCAACCACTTCGCCGCGGACCTCGGCAACCAGACGATGGAGGACGTCGCCCGCGCGATCGCGGCAGGTGACGCGGTCACCGCCGATGTGGGCCGGGCGGCATGGCCGGAGGGCTCGGGCGTGAAACCCGAAGATGAAGCCCGGTCCGGCACGGACGGCGGTTCCAGCACGGACAGCGGTTCCAGCACGGAAAACCGGTCCAGCAGGGACAGCGGCGGGCAGCAGCTCTTCCTGAACACCTTCAGCATCGGCGTGTACTCCGAGCTCGTGCACGTGAGGGAACGCCTGGAGAAGCGCATCGGCAAATGGCCCGCGCTGGCCGTGGGCCTGGCCAGGGTCCTGGCGACCGGCAGCCCGCTCTCGGTGGTCATCAACGGCCGACCCCGCCGGATCTGGCTGCTGTTCGCGGGCAACGGCATCTACCACCCGGCCGGGTTCGCCCCGACGTACCGCACCCAGCTCGACGACGGGCTGCTCGACGTCCGCGCGGTGGAGGCCGGGACCCCGCTGGCACGAACCCGACTGCTTCTGGCGGTGCTGACCGGGACGCTGCACAGTTCCCGGGTGCTGACGACCGCCCAAGTACGCGAACTGGAGCTGGAAGTACTGGAGGGTGAACCGCACTTCGCGTACGACGGCGAGGTCACGGACGTCCCCTACCGACGCCTGACCCTCGACAAGGTCCACAAGGCGGTCACGCTGTACCGCCCCGCCGACCAGGACCAGTGGCTGCGTTGACATCGTGCACGGGTCACCTCAGAATCCTCGTGGCCCACCTGTACACCCGCGCGCCGTCTCCCTGCCGCCACACGGTGTCGTGCTACTGAGAGCGGTTGTACGTGGTCCCGCGGTCATCGCTGGTGGCGCGCCGCAGACCGTTTTCGCCCACGAGAGTCAGGGTCGAGGGTTTGCCAGGCGCGCACGAGGATTTCGGCTTCGCTGAGGTGACCGTCGAACTGCTCGTCTTGACGGCGTCGGCCTTCACGGAATTGAGCCTGGTTTCAAACACACAGCGGTAGCCGCCCCCGTCTTTCGTCGGTCCGACCGCGGTCAAGGTCAGCACTGTGTCGCCCACCTGTGCCTGTCGAATTACCATCCACCGGGTGTGGCGACCGAGGTCATTCTCGATCGTGCCCTTCCACGTACCGAGATACTTCTTCGGCATCGCGCCTGTCGGCGGCGCTTTGCCCGTCGGCGTTGCAGGGCCCGTCGTCGGTGTTTCTGTGGTCGTGGAGGTCGCCGTGGGCGGCCCACCCGCTGGGGGGCCATTCACGAAGATTTCCTCGTGGTAGACGTAGGAACCGAAGGCAATAGCGATAGTGACGGCTGCCGTGGTCAGTACGAGTCCACGGCGCGGCCGTCCTTTGGCCAGGACGTCTCCCCGGCGCAGCGGCCGTTCCCTGACGGATTCTCCCTCGGGCACGCCAAGGGGCACCGGCGCGAGGGTGACCAGGGGGAGTTGCCCGGGACGTGAGCCCTCGCTCGCACTCCTCACGCTCGTGAGCTGGGCCGGTGCCCCAGCTCTCGTTGCCGTGGGCAGGCGGTAGGCCCGGACGCCGATGATTGCGGCGGCGGCCCTGCGCCTCAACGGGAGGTCCTGCGCAAGGGGCAGGCTGCGAGCATGGCTCGGGCGCCGGTCGACTCCGATCGCGGCCGCGGCGGCGCGACGGAGCAGTGTGGGCCGGGTCATTCAGCGCCCCTCGGGCCCGCGGTCGGCCGTCGAGGGGCAGCCTGTTCGTTCGGCGGCCCGGTGGCCGGTGGCTGGGCGTCCTGCGGCTGGGGGGTCTGCGGCGCGTTGGGGTCGCCGATGACGACCTCCGCCAGCCGTGTGTGCTTGAGCTGGACGAGAATCAAGGGCGCCGATGCCCCGGCAGCGAACGTTGCGACGCCACCGCTGATCTGCCCCCAGGAATCCAGGAGAACCGCCACCCCGGCCCCCATCACGATGTGCACGACCGTTGCGATGCTCTGGCCCGCGACATCGTAGAACTCACCGAATGCGGGAGGCTTCCTCTCCGCCTCATGGTGCTCGGAGAGCCGGAACTCCTGCCTTCGCAGAAGCCATTCGGACATGCAGTCGTATGCGTGCACGACTCCACGCACCGCTCCGCCTGCTGCGCCGATCAGAAGCAGACTCGCAGTGTCCACGTGTCCTCAGCCCGTGCGGAGAGACTCAGACGGTCGATAGGAAAGGCTACGGTCCTCTTCATCACAAGAGAAGAGGACCAACCGAACCAAGCAGGCCATGGACCGTTGCCCAGAACTCCACTGTCGGGCCTGTGCCTGTGCCTGGGCTTGCATACGGCCCATTCAGCGCCACGAGGGCAGCTCATGCCCGGAGGCGGGCCTCCGTCAGGACGTCCCTGACTTCCTGCACCACGCGGGCAGCGTCCTCGGGGTTGTTCACCACATCTGTGTGCTGCATGTCGATGACGAGCACCTCGCTGGCCGAGTAGTGCTTGTGCACCCAGTCGTCGTAGCCGGACCAGAGCGTCCGGTAGTACGCGACGAGGCTCTCGTCCTGTTCGAAATCGCGGCCCCGCAGCCCGATCCGGTGCAGCACCGTCTCGAAGTCCGCTTTGAGGTAGACCATGAGGTCCGGTGCCTTGCGGTAGGGCAGGCCGTCGATCTCGCGCATCATCTCGTTGAGCAGTCCCTCGTACACCTGCATTTCGAGGGAGCTGATCCGCCCCAGGTCGTGGTTGACCTTGGCGAAGTACCAGTCCTCGTAGATGGACCGGTCGAGGACGTTGTCGCCCTTCTTGTACGCCTCCTTGATCGAGGCGAACCGCGTCTGGAGGAAGTAGAGCTGGAGCAGGAAGGGGTAGCGCTTCGCCTGGATCTCGTCAGGGCTCGCCGTGTAGAAGAGCGGCAGGATCGGGTTGTCTTCCACGCTCTCGTAGAAGACCTCGCTACCGAGCTCCTTGGCGATCAGTTCGGCGACACTCGTCTTGCCGATTCCGATCATGCCTCCGACGCAAATCACTGGCATACCTCACTTCCCCCTGGGGTCCTCTGTTCGCGGGCGCCCGCACAGCGAGGGGGCCCGGACCGGGGTGTGGGCAAGGCCATGTGCGTATGCCGCCGCGCACCTGGCACGTGTGCCACTTGCGAACGGGGGTGATCGCGCTGCGACCAGCACGCCCCGTAGAGCGCTGAAGGCTGTCTTCTCGCATCTGCGGAAACGGCCCCGACCTGCATGAAAACCTGTCGGGACGACAGGATTTGAACCTGCGACCCCTTGACCCCCAGTCAAGTGCGCTACCAAGCTGCGCCACGTCCCGATGCCCGTCTGACCTGGGGTTTCCACCGGCCATGCGTGCGTGAGAACCATATCAGGGGGACTGCGCGTCATTCCTCGGCCGGGGTGGGCGCTCGGGGAAGGCGTAGCTGGAAGCATGCGCCGAGGGTCCGGGGGTGAGAGTGCCTCCGTGTCATTGGGCCAGGTCGCGGGCGATGGCGAGGCCCAGGCCGGCGCCGCCGTGGTCGCGGGAGCGGGCGTCGTCGAGCCGGACGAAGCGTTCGAAGAGGCGCTCGGCGCCCTCGGTGGGCACGCCCGGTCCGTTGTCGTGCGCCGTGAGGACGATCCAGGGGTCCTGGTTCCGGATGGTGATCTGGATGCGGTGTGCGGCGTGGCGGGCGGCGTTGTCGATGAGGTTGCGCAGCAGTCGCAGGACATAAACCGCCCTCTCCCGCTGAGTGCGCGGAGCAGAAGGCGCCTGACGGGTAAAAGGCCAGGTCAGGCGCCTTCTCGTGCCTCTAGAAGAAGCCGAGCTTCTTCGGCGAGTACGACAGGGCGGCGTCGGCACGGACGATCGAGATGCTGTGGTTCGGACAGCGGCGGGAGAGTATCAGTTCGCTGACGGCGAGGGCGAAGGCGTGTCCCCGCTCCTCGGACTGCGGTGCCTTGTCGTACATGGCGATTCGCTTGCCCTCGTCGGACAGGCCGAGCAGGTTGCCCTCATGCGACAGGCCGAGCTGGGTCTCGGTGTAGGCGCTGAGCGCCTGGCAGTACTTCAGACTGCCCCAGTGCTCAGCCGGCCCGCGTGATGCACCACGCTGGGACAGCGCCAGCCCGCGGCCCAACTGATGCAGGACGTCCCAGAACGTCAACGTCACGGACAGGCCGACCTCCGTGCCTGGGAGCGAGTGCAGGCCTGGCTTGCGCCGCAGGGGCTTGCAGTCGATCGGTCACTCAGTCGAACAGCGGTGCCATTGCGTTCGGGCCGACGAGGATGCGCCAGGCGGGAATACGGACCACGCGCGTGACAGGACCGGCCTTCGCACCGCGACCGCCTGAGGGAAGCCCGACGAGCAGGCCGGCTCGTTCGTGTACCAGCCGAAGGTGTCGTGCGGGATCACGGTCCGGCCCGGGGCCGGTGTCGACGACTACCGCGGTGTTGCCGCCGGACGTGGTGAACAGCAGGTCGATGCGCTGTCCACCGACCAGCGCATCACGTTCCAGCTCGACAACACCGCCTGCGGCGAGGACCTGCTGCACGGTGTCGGTGAGATCTCTGCGGTGGCGGTCCTGCCGCAGACGCGGCTCTGGCGCAGGAGTTGGCTGCATGCTGGTGGTCTGTGCCGGGTCCCACAGGAGCGAGCGTGAGGACAGCACGTGGGGGAGTCCTGCCTCCTGCTGCCAGTAGACATGGTTGCCCACTGTGATCAACTGGGATCTGGCTCGCGTGATCGCGACATTCCAGAGATTGACCTGGCTCGACACCCAGTGGGCCGTGCGTTGCGGGGTGTTGAAGGTGGCCACCGGGCTGAGGATCATCACATCGCGCTGGCCGCCCTGGAAAGCGTGCACCGTTCCCACCCGGACCCGGTCGCTGCCGATCATGCTCTCCATGGCGTCCTTCTGCGCGCGGAACGGAGTCACCACGCCCACGGTCGCGCTCTCGGGCAGGCGGCGAAGCAGCGCCCGCACGATGTCGGCGACAGCGGCAGCCTCGGACGGGTTGCGCCAGGACTTTCCTCCGGGGCCGCGTGCAGACTCACCGGCGGGCACATTCGCCCAGGCGAGTACAGGGGCCGCTTTCCCGGTGTCCATGAGATCGACCGCGGGTACGTGCCGGCGCACGTCGGTCATGATCTCCAGCGCGCCGGAGTAGCAATGGCCGTTGACGATTTCGGCGATCTCCGGGTGGCAACGGTAGTGCTCGTCGAGCAGCAGTGCACTCTCGCCGTTCTGTGCGGCGGCGTGGTAGGAGGAGTGAACGTGGTAGGCAAGGCGCCGGTCTTCCAGCCAGGCGGCGCTCAGTCCCGCCCTGACGCGGGCCTGACGTTCCTGTTCCGGCGATATGCCGGGGATATGTGTCAACTGCATCGGATCCCCGATGATCAGAGCCCTGCGGGCGCGGAACAGCAGGGGCAGCACCGCCGCGATGGAGCACTGGCTGGCCTCGTCGATGACGACCAGGTCGAAGAGTTTCGGGTCAGGCCTCAGCTGGCGCACCGCATGAGTGGTGATCGCCCACCCCTTCAAGTGGCGCAGCAGGTTCAGCTGGCTTCGCTGGGTCCCTTTGCGCTGACGCAATGTCTGAAGCCGCTGGTCCAGCAGCGATCGCCCGCGGTCGAGCACCTCCGCCGACACGGCCTCGCACAGCTCTGTGGACAGCTGGGCCCGTGTCGTGGCGCAGCCGGAGCGGGCCTGGCGCACGGTCTCCTCGTCGTAGGCGGCCTGAGCCGGCGTGAGGTCACGCACCTGGCGCTCCAGGCCGGTCAGATCCGCCAGGTCGTCGAGAAGGTCCGAGGCAACGGGTCGTTCCCCGGCCCATGGGGGCAGTGGGACCGCTGCATCGGTACCGGCAGCGGTGACGATTGCTTTCATGGCGCGCGTTCGGCGCCAGCGCCCCCACCAGCCGCCCGCCGCTGCTGCCCGGCGCGCCCTCGTTTCCCAGCGGGCCAGCGCCGAGAGGTCGCCGGATTGCCACAGCCGTGACAGGAGTGGCACCGGAAGCTCGACCCTGCCGGCCAAGTCGGCGCGCTGCGACAACACCTGGGCCAGCCGCACCTCACCCTCGACCTGCCGTGCGGCCTGGTCGCCAGTGCCGTACCCGGGATCTCTTCCGTGCGGGTGGAGATGGCCAGGAGATTCTCCACGACGCCGTCGCCGGCGAACCGCTCCACGCTCGACGGGGCCAGGACTACGGCTGCGTTGTGCGCGCCGGGACGCAGGGCCTCGTTTACCGAGTCCCCGCTCAGAGCGGAGGCGTCCAGCGGTTCGAGCTCGGGGAGCCCAAGGACGTCGAGCAACTCCCGTACGGCTTTGATCATCTGCGCGTCGTTGCCGTGCTGCCACGTCGGCTGCCAACGGGCCAGCAGCTGGGCGGCTTCGTCCTCGGAGAGAAGCTCGGTCACCAGCTTCGTGTGCAGCGATGGAACCCCGCTCGGACGGAGCACCGCGCGACCGCTCTCGTCTGGAGCCAACTCCATTTGCTGAATCAACAGCGGGGCGATCCCGACATCCGTGCGCCGACTGCCCTCGCCGCGGGAGGGGAGCGTGATGGCCGGATACCCGTACCAGTATTCGTGCCGATCGGCAGCGCGCCCTGAGCCCTTCTTCGCCGTGGTGCCGCCCGAGCCGTGCGCACCGGACAAATTCTTGGGGGCCGGCAGTGCTGGGCTCAGACCGGACTGAACGGTCTCAGATCCCTCGTCTATCAGGAAGTACTGCGAGTTCCGTCCTGCCCGCCGGTCGGGCAGCATGCTTGCCGCGGCCTGCGCGCTGAGGCACTGCGCGTAGTAGCGCAGCAGGCGCTGCCAGTCGTTGGCGTTCTCACGGTCAGCCGCCACCCGCTCGCGAGCCTTGAGATGAGCTGCCGATGGCGGGGGAGGATCTTGGGGCAAAGCGGGGAGATGGACAGGGCGGGCCACGGACCGGGCGAAGTGCAGTGTGTGGGTGGCGCGGATGGTGGACTTGGTCGGGCGTTGCTCCTCCGGCACACCCTTGCGCACCATCTGCGCGGTCAAGTACTCGAAGAGATTCTCCGGCGAGATCCAACCGCTGTCTTTGATCCGTCCGTTCCGTAGTCCTTCGACAATTTCACCGGTGAACCGCGAAGTACCGAGAGCCGATCCCTCGGGAGCCATGGCTGAGGCAGCCTGCAACGCGTCCGAGGCGGTAATGAAGTACACGCCGGTGGGGCGCAACAGTGTGCTGTGCTCCGCCTCGTCCGATTCCGCACCCTTCCGGCCCTTGGCATGCCAGCCCTGGACTACGGAGCCGCTGGCGCAGCAGTCGAGCAGCACGATCTTGGACGCGGCACGGCAGGACTGCAGAGTCCGCTCCAGGAACTCCGCCGGCACCGCCGTACGGGGCAGGTCGGCAGGGTCGCTGTCGCGGGTGAGAAAGTACAGCTGATTGTCGGCCTCGCAGAACTCTCCATGCCCGCTGAAATACAGCAGGGCGCTCTCACTTTGCTGGCGCTCTGCGAGGAACGACTCGATGGCGTGCAGCATTTCGGCACGCGTCGGATCCTGCACCATCGCGCAGTCGTTGTACTGACCGATTTCCGTGCTCTGTAGAACAGCCTGCATGTAGTGCAGATCGGCACGGACCGCCGGAAGATCGTGATAGTGCTCACTGTCGTACGCGGACGCGCCGATCAGAAGGGCGTACCGATCGTTGTTTCGCACGCCCGGTCAGTCCGCCGTGGAGGTGTCGTCCTGGCCCGGCGCACCGGGGGCGGCGCTCCCATCTGCTACCAGGGATCCCTCGCCCAGGAACTGTGCGAGGCGTGCGTCGTCCCGACGCGCCTCGCGGCCTGTGATGCGCAGGGTGGCCCCGTCGGGACGGGTCGCGATGATGGTGCGCTGAGGGACTTTGGCCAACCACACCTGGACGCAGGCCGCGGCAAACGAACCGGCACTCAGGACCAAGCCGACGACCTCCGACACGTCGCCGCCCTTGTCGGTGCCGACCGAGGGACCAGCTGAGGGCGAGCGGAGGGAAGCCACCGGATCCGCATCTGACACTTCGGCTAGTAGTTCGCGGGCGTCACTGCGGGCCCGCAGTGGATCATCGTCGATCATGGAGATCAACAGGTGGGGCCGGCCGATGCTGTCATTGCTCACGCGTCTCCCTGCGCTGTCAGCTGTCGCCTCATATGCCGTTGGAACATACCGGACGGGCTGGCCGGCGAGGTGTGAACTTTCCAAAATCCATCGGTAGTTGACGCGATAGCTGCTTTGCCCCCACATACGTCTTCAATCGATGGACGATTGTCCGCCAGAGGTGCCGGCCTGTGGTGATGCTCAGTAGATGAAGTTGCCGTTCGCGACGATGCTCGGCGATGTAGTAGGGGTGGACTTGGTGGCCCAGCACAGCAGGGACATGGGGTCTTCACGGGTATCGGGCTCAATCCGTGCTAGGAGTGCTACCCGGACGGCTGGGTTTCGGTTGACGGCCCCTGTCCGGATGGTGTCAGACCTGCGAATGCTTCTTGACGAGGTCTTGCTGGAGCTTTCCGCACTCCGGAAGAGGCCGTGGCCTCACGCACACCGGCGGCACGGGCGAGGGCTCCGGTCCCGTCGTGACCGAGAGGGTGAGCCTCCGCTCCGATCGGCATGCGACGCTGCCTCTCGTCGGGGCGCGGCAGAGTCGCCTCGAACTTGGCAGCCAGAACGGCCCGTTGCCTCTCCACCCCACTCGTGCCAGATCGGCTGCGCGGTTGCATCTACGGTCGCGGTACGCACCTTCACCGCCCGGCTGACGGGGTAAGCGCCTGCGCTTGGAGCCGCTGTGCCGAGCGCTCCGCTTCCCGGTCGGGCACCTGCCGGGGCTGGTCCCGGTGCGTCGGTCCCGTACCCGCTCGTCGGGACCGGGCGGCGGCGTCTCGCTCGCCGCTTCCCATGGACCGCGCGCACCACGGTCGCGACCGCCGTGGGGCGCAATCACTTGGTTCGCGGACGGCGCGGGTGCGGCTGCTGGGCGGCTCCGCTTCACCGAGGGGCATCGCCGCTGCGGCAATCAACTCCTCGGCGGGGAAGCCACGTTGCCGACCCCGGCCGCGTTCGTGATCTGTTCGCATTACGTATGTCGACCATCGCTCAACGGACAATTTCCGGCAAACATCTAGCCAAGATGCTGACATGTACCTGGTTGAAATGGCACGCTCCCCCGCAACACGCTGCACGTACAGCAACTAGCTGCACACCCGCATCGCGTCTTTTGCTGCTCCGGGCGGCCCTCCATGCCTCCCGGGTCCCCACAGATGGAGCCCGCGTGACCTCTCACATATCCCGGAAGCGTTCGACGCTCGCGATCGCCACTGCCGTCGCGGCTGGAGCGCTTCTCACCGCCGGACTGACCACCGGCGCCTCCGCCCAGCCGGACAACGACAACGAGCCGTCCGGCTCCCCTGTGGCCCTGTCGAAGTCGGCCCGTGCGGACCTCCTCCAGGACGCCAACGCCGACAAGGCCGCCACGGCGGACAAGATCGGCCTGGGCGCCAAGGAGAAGCTCGTCGTCCGTGACGTCGTCAAGGACGCCGACGGCACCACCCACACCCGCTACGAGCGCACCTACGACGGCCTGCCCGTCCTCGGCGGCGACCTCGTCGTGCACACCGCCAAGAGCGGCAAGCTCAAGGGCGTCACCAAGGCGACGAAGGCCACCGTGAAGGTCGCCTCCACCGACGCCAGGCTCGGCAAGTCGTCGGTCGCCAAGTCCGCGGAGTCGACCGCCGCCAAGGCGAAGACCGCGAAGGCCGACGCGCAGCCCCCGCGCAAGGTGATCTGGGCCGCCACCGGCAAGCCCGTCCTCGCGTACGAGACCGTCGTCACCGGCATGCAGAAGGACGGCACGCCGAGCAGGCTGCACGTCATCACGGACGCCGCCACCGGCAAGAAGCTCTTCCAGTAGCAGGCCGTCGAGAACGGCACCGGCAACAGCCAGTACAGCGGCAAGGTCACGGTCGGCTCCAAGAAGGGCACGAGCGGCTACGAGCTGACCGACAAGGCCCGAGGCGGCCACCGCACCTTCGACCTGAAGCACGCGGAGAGCGGCGCCGGCAAGCTCTTCAAGGACGCCAACGACGTCTGGGGCAACGGCAAGCCCTCGAGCGCGCAGACCGCGGCCGTCGACGCCGCCTACGGCGCCCAGCTCACCTGGGACTACTACAAGGACGTGCACGGCCGCAGCGGCATCAACGGCGACGGCAAGGGCGCGACCTCGCGGGTCCACTACGGCAACGGCTACGTCAACGCGTTCTGGGACGACAGCTGCTTCTGCATGACGTACGGCGACGGCGAGGGCAACAAGAAGCCGCTCACCTCGATCGACGTCGCGGCCCACGAGATGACGCACGGCGTCACCTCCGCCACCGGCAACATGGAATACAGCGGCGAGTCCGGCGGCCTGAACGAGGCCACCTCCGACATCTTCGCGGCGGCCGTCGAGTTCAACGCCAAGAACACCGAGGACGTCGGCGACTACCTCGTCGGCGAGAAGATCGACATCAACGGCGACGGCACCCCGCTGCGCTACATGGACAAGCCCTCCAAGGACGGCCAGTCCCTGGACAAGTGGACCGCCGACGCCGGCAACGTCGACGTCCACTACTCCTCGGGCATCGCCAACCACTTCTTCTACCTGCTGTCCGAGGGCAGCGGCAAGAAGGAGATCAACGGCGTCAAGTACGACTCGCCGACCGCCGACGGCTCCAAGGTGGAGGGCATCGGCCGCGACAAGGCCGAGAAGATCTGGTTCAAGGCCCTGACGACGTACTTCACGTCGACCACCGACTACAAGGCGGCCCGTAAGGGCACGCTGAGCGCTGCGAAGGACCTGTACGGCGCGAATTCCACCGAGTACAAGCGCGTGGCCGCTGCCTGGACCGGCGTCAACGTCAAGTAACCCCCGGTCAGTCGTGTAAGGGGCGGCGTCCGGAACGGACGCCGCCCCTGTCGGGTTCACCGCATCAGCGCCCCGAACGCTGCTCCGTGCTCGCGAATGGCACCGTCACCAGCCTCAACTCGGCATGCCAGATCGACTGGAGGGCTTCATCTGATCGCGGCAAGTTGGGCGTTGCGTCGGTGCCGATCCGGCTCTTTCGTTTTCTCGGCGGGGCCCTCGTGCGAGGTGGCGCTGGAAGCCTCCGAGGCGCCTCGCGGTGCTCAACGACCTCGCGACAACCCGAGAGCCCACTGCCGCGTGACCACGCCCGTCACCCGGCGTCGTCCGCACTTCTTCGTATGTTTTGCCCCGCCGAGGACAACGCAACGTAGCCGCCCCAACTGGTCCCTGGCTGGTCCAGGATGGGCGCAGACTCGTGGTGCACGGGTCCGGAAGGTTGCTGAACCATCACAGGTAGTCGCCGCGTTCTGTGGTGCCCGGAGGGGAACCCTCTCCGGGCACCCAACGTGAGGCTCTAAAAGAACCCAAGCTTCTTCGGCGAGTACGACACCAAGAGGTTCTTCGTCTGCTGGTGGTACAGCAGCTGCACCCATGTTGAGCAGGAGAAATGGTAGTTGGCGCAGCCTTCGGTCGGGGACTGGTCCGGAAATGGTCCGGATCTTGTGTTCTCGGCTACCGGATATCCGTGGCGACCAGCACGTTGGCGCTGTTGGCCACATCCGTTTGTGCAGGAGTTGCTTGTTGCCCGTTGCCGACGGCGGGCCGCAATCTGTCCCCTCTCCCCCCAAATCTGTAGGCGGCGCAGGCTACATCGAAACGGGGAGAGTTCACTTCGGCCAGGGAAGCCAGCAGGCTCCGCTGTGGATCTACCGGCTGCAGTAGACGGTGAAGTCGCCCGCACTGACGTCCCGGACAAACTTCTCCGCGCCTGCGAGCAGCAGGAGCTGCTCGTCGGTGGCTTGGCCGGCCTGAAGGCCGGGCTGGGCGATGACGGTGTGGAAGCGGGGCCGCAGCAGGTGGGCCTGGTCGCGGATGGCGAACAGTTCCTTGCGTCCGCCGATTTCGTAGGGGGAGACGCCGGGGTTGCGCCGGAGGTACTTGGTGGCCCGGTCGGCCAGATGGGCCAGGAGGCGCAACCCATTCTGACGCCGCCACTTGGCACCACGCATGGCCTGGCCGCACACCTCATACAGGTCTTCCAGGCGTGTTCCGGGGGTGGGTTTGGAGGAGTACTTGCAGTGCACGAGCGTCACATCCAGGTAGCGGCCGTCGACCCTCAGCCCCACGAGGTCGGCTGCTTCACCTGAGCCGTCGTCGTCGAGCAGGACATCGAAGGAGTCGCAGGCGCGCAAATGGGCTGACATGTAGTACTGGATCGAGTCTGTTCGGCGCTCGGGCCGCTGTGACTCATTGCTGAGGTTCACGCCCTCCCACTCCAGCGGCGTGAGCAGCGCCGGATCATAGGGACGACGCGTATAGCGCGGGGCGAAAAGCCTGCCCTCTTCGTCGATGAGATGGTCACCCTCCAGGAACAGGTCAGGTCTGTGCGCGTTGAGCCACTCCTCCAGCTGTTGTGGCTGTGCTGTCCGGCTGCTGCCGATGACGACGGCGTCCCGCTGCCGCGGACGGTAGACCAGGCCTTTGGCGCCGTAGTCGGCCTCGTAACCGACGCGCCAGGCAGGAGTCGTGAGAGAGAACAGGAACGGTCCGGTTGTGGAGTAGTCGTCGACCTCGAAGTCCACGTCGGTGAGCGGGTAGCTGCGATCGTCGTAGGTGAGGGTGTAGCGATCGCGGGAGCCGAGGTAGATCTGCTCCCAGGGCCACTCCACGCCGAGTAGCACGTAGGGCGGCCGTTCGGTGATGTCCTTGGGGATGATGAACCCGTCGAAGATGCGCTCCAGGTTGATGGTGCTGTCCAGCAACTTGGTGCCCTGCCGGTCGCACCAGTCGGTCCAGGCCTTCAGGCTCGGTGCGGTGGCGGGAGACCAGAATCGCCCCGAGTGCGCGGCACTGATCGAGACACTGTCACCGTCGTCGAAACCGGAAGCGGCGATGTGGGTCTGGCTTTTGTGTTCCTGGGAGGTGGTGAAGCCTTGCGAGACATCACTGCCGACGTGCAGGGAAAACCGCGTGAAGTAGTCCCGGGCATCTTTCAGGCCCACGTTGGTCGGCACCAGCCGGTCTAGGCGGGCCAGCACCCGGTAAGTCTGCTCGCCATTGATCAGCTCGCAGTCCTCGCCCAGTACCGCCTCGGCCAGGTCCCGGTACGTACTCGACTTCTCCGAGCCATGGATGTATAGCAGCCGCCGGGTGGTGTCGAAGTAGAGCACGATCAGTTCATAGACGACCTGCTCCAACTCCTGCGGAGCACCCCAGCGCACGGGCGTGCGCCGCTCGATGACATACCAGGCAACGGGGGAATCTTCGCCGCCCAGGGCCATGGCGTCGTCCAGGACACGCTCGTTGCCCTTGCAGAGCAGGAGAGCGGCTTCGGGTCTCCATTTCGTGGCGGTCGCGCGGTAGGCGACCGCGCTCATCTTCGGCTCCAGCACGCTGACCGCCACATCACCGGGTGCACCGGCGAACGTGGTGTCGAAGGTGCTGGTCTCCTCCGCGGCCAGGGTGGCCCGGTCGGTGAGGTCGCGCAGCAGATGGTTCCAGTCGGCGTCCTCGCGCAGCAGTCGGCGCAGTGGTGACGTGCTGACGCCCGGCTCCTGCGCGACGAACACTGTGGCTTGGCCCAGGCCCTCCGCGGCTCGTGTGAACCGGCCGATGAACTGGATCATCGGGCTCAGGCTCTTGCGGGCCGCATGCACTGCCGCGATCTTCAGTGCGGGTTCGTCGAAGCCCTCACCGAGCATGTCGACGCAGATGATGATGCGGCACTCGCGCGTTCGCAGCGCCTCCAGGGCTGCCTTGCGGTGCCTGACGCCCACGTTCTGGTGCACCACGAGAGGCCCGAGGTCGGGGGCCAGCTCCTGGTAGAGCGCACCCAGTTTCTCGGCCTTCGGAATGCTCTCGGCCCGCGCCATCATCAAGTGGTCGTAGCCGTCGGCCCGATCGGTGCGCAGCTGGGCCACAGCTAGCTCGGCAAGCTCCCGGTCGACGTCTTCGACACCGAACACCGCCCGGTAGTTGATGGGACGGAAGTACTCCAGGCGCTGGGCTTCGCGCAGCGGGAAACGGAACACGGTACGGCCGGGGAGCCGACGGCCGTCCTCCCTGAACGGTGTGGCGGTGAACAACAGCACCGCACGGTCGGCGAAGTCGTCGATCACCCGCGCCCAGGTATCGGCAGGGGAGTGGTGGGCCTCGTCCACGATGAGATGGGAGAACGACGACAGCACTGACGTCCGCACGTTGCCCACGCTCTTGTTGAGGATGTGGGGGGTGGCGACGACAACATTGCAGGCTGCAACGAACCGGTCCGCCTCGTCCGGGTTCTTGAACCCGTGCTCGAGCTGGCCCACCCGCGGTCGCAGGGCAGTGGGAGCCACGATCTGTTCCTGCTGCAGGATGCCCAGGGTCTCGAACTTCGCCGCGATCTGGTCCCTCAACGCCGAGCTGGGCACCAGGACCAGTAGTCGTTCCATCCGCGCGGCCACCAGCAGGGCCAGCATGGTCTCGGTCTTGCCGGTCCCGGTGGGCATGACGACGATCCCCGGATCGCTCAGGCCGGAGGCCCAGTGCCCCAGCACCGCGTGCAGGGCGCCGATCTGCGGGCGGCGCAGGCTGTGCAGCTCACCGTGCGGACGAAAGCCGATGGCTTCCCGATATGACTCCGTCACTGTCTGCGGCGTGCAGGTGAGGCTGCCACGCCAGCGCACATTCCGGCCGGATGAGCCGGGCAGCACGGCTGTCAGCTCCTCGGAGGCGCCCGCCTCGGTGCGCACGGCCGGCCAGTCTCCGTAGACGTTGGAGACGCGCAGGAGCCCCTCCTGCCCGGTGACCTCCAACGTGCGGCCGGGAACTAACAGCTGGCGGACCTTGTTGCGCCCGAATCTCTCTTCAGCCCACACAGGCTGCGTATTCACGTTCATCGGCGGTGCTCTCTGGTGCTGACCGAGGCGGCAGCCCCCGGTGGTTCGGTTGTCGTTAGTGCGGAACGCGGTGGCCGCCTGCTGCCTGGCATGTCCGGCGCCCGTCCTACTGGCCCGCTGCGCCCTGCTCCTCGGCCGACGTCATCCACGCAGCCACAGAAGCGGTGCAGGAGCTGCGCGGGGCGCCCAGGCCTGGGTCGGAGGGGAACTGCTTGCTGTGCACCTGTTCTTCCAGCGGTCCGGCTGGGCCGGGAGGGACACGCGACGCCCCCGGCGTTCCGGGATCCTGCGGGAGCGGGGAGGGCCAGATGAGTTGTTTCAGCGTTGTTGATCGGTGTGCACCGTCAGACCGCTGTCGGTGCCTAAGGGTTGTAGAGCATCCCGGACTGTGTGGCGCGAGATATCACGGGCGGTGATTGATTCCTCGCACGTCCGGGCTGTACGACGGGCCCCAAAAGCGGCCCCAGCCCGGTCGACCGCGCGCGGCCGGGCAGCAAGCACCACGTGCTCAGCGATGGCCAGGGCATCCCGCTCGCGGTGTCGCTGACCGGCGGAAATCGAAATGACGTCACCCAACTCCTGCCTCTGCTGGACAAGATCCCGGCCGTGGCAGGGGTGGTCGGCCAACACAGGCGGAAGCTCGACCTGTTGTTCGCCGACCGCGGTTACGACCATGACATCTACCGCTGCCAGGTACGGCAGTGCGGCATCCGTCCGGTCATCGCCGAACGCGGCCAGCCTCACGGCACGGGCCTGGGTGTCTTTCGGTACGTGGTCGAGCGCACGATCGCGTGGTTGCACGGCTTCCGCCGCTTGCACATCCGTTGGGAACGGCGTGATGACATTCACGAAGCGTTCCTCAGGACTTGCGCTGTCCTCGAATCGGCAAAATCCTGAGTGCCATCACGGTGCCGTCCGGTTGAAGCGAAAAGGGACTTGTCCGCCGAACCGCTTTCTGGATATCGCCCCAGGTCGAACTCAGTTTGTGGGCTACACGCCGATACCTTTCCACCTCTCCCTCTTTGATCAGCTTGTATAGGTTCTCGGCCATTCCGGAGAAAGCCTCGACGCGTACGGATCCCAGCCGGAAGACGTGATCGGTTCCGACGAACTTGACCCCACCAACATAGATTTCTGCGTCGTCGACACTTGACGTGGCGGCGAAAATGGGCACCTGGTAGTGCTTTTGGCCTTGGCGTGCGGTCAGGTAGCGGGCTGTGTTTGGGCCGCCGCCCGCGAAGGCCGTCAGGCCGGCTGCTCCGGTTCGAGCAAGCAGTTGACCGAACCACGCGAGGTCGTCAGGGCCTACTTGAAATCCGTCGACTCGGTGCGCTCGTTGCCCTTCGCGGGCAGGGATCTGGACGGCGTTGGGGTAGGGGATGCCAGGTCTATCTCTGATCTCGTCGTCTGCGTTTCCGGACGCTCCTGGCACTCGGAGGGGGAGCTGAGCGTCACCTGGTGACTCGATCACGTTGACCACGATGCCGCCTTGGCCGATGAGTTCGGTCGAGAGCATCAGGCTGGCAGCGGTGTTCCAGTCTCCGATCTGCATGCCCTCAGTCAGCTCGGCACCCTTGATCAATTGTTGAAGGGTGGTGCTGCGCGTCTTGCCACCCCGCTTGCTTGGCTGCTGGTGGTTGCCGCGGCACGCTACGAACGTGATCTTCGAAGGTTCGCCGGGCTTCCAAGCCTCAAGGATGTAGTCAGGGCGCGGCCGCGAGGACTTGCTGCGCTGCGAGACGTTTGGCGGCCAGCCGGCACGCAGAACCGTCCCCGTATCCACTACCGAGATGATGTGGCCCGGATAGCGTTGTTGCACGATGTGTTCCGCTGCTGCGAGTCCAAATCCCACGGCCAACTCGCGTGCTTGCATCCCCTTGTACCAGCTCTCGGGTGTACGCCCTCTCTCAGTGAGATCCATGGCGCGGGCGCGGTTCCCATCGAGGGCTTCGCAGAACTTCAGACTCAGCCAGTGTTCTGCGAGTCCGTGCCCCATGCCCTGGCCTGACAACACGTAGCCGCGCGCCAGGGCGTGCAGTACTTGCCAAGGCGTCAGTTCAATCGTGGAGCCTGACTGTGCGCGGGCGACGGGGTGAAGTGTGGGCTTCCTGCGGAGCACGCTGTGCCCCTTTGCGCGCCGCTTCTTGTCGACGACTGCTGCCGTCGACTCGACCTGGGCGACGAGCTCCTGGGTGGAGTGGAGGTAGATGCTCGCTGGGCGTCGGAGCGCGTTCATCGTCTGTCGCGCGGTCCTGGCCATCCATCCCCCTACGCTGGCGTCCACTGTTGGCTGGCGTGGAACGTAGTTCGGGGTAGCCAGGCGCACGCAAGTGCGCATGGCATGTGAATGTCGACTTGGCCCGAAATGAGTTCACCTCGCGTAGATCCATCCTGGGCAACATGGTCGCCTCTCAGGTGGTCCCGAAGAGCGCCGTGGTGCGGTTCGACTGCCAAGCACCTGCCTCGCGGCAGGCGGGATTGCCTCTCTTACATTTTGCGATCGTGGCGAGGTGAGGTTCTTGACAGCGCTGATGTCAACGTGGTGCCTGCGGCAGGTGAAGAGGCGGCACTCGGCAGTGGCAGGTCGCGATCGTAGGCGAGTAAAGGGAAATGCTCTGGCTCCGCAGCCGAAGGCCATTGTGTACACCAGCAGACCGGTTCGTTGAAAGTGCGCTGCATCTGCGCCGCGTGTGCTTCCGACGCGCCCCCTGCGTGTCCCAATTTTGCCTGTGGCATGACCCCTTCCGCTCGTATGTTGATCTGTTCGTCTCGATCCGAGAGCGGACAACGACCTAGACACGGTCGGAGCTAGCAGCCCAGTTCAGCCAAGGGGGAGACGTGGACGAACACGTGGGACCTACACGCCGTCGGGCGGTGGAGGTCTGTGCACAGCAGTGGTCCGATGCGCTGATCGACTTCGGCCCCTACAACACGCTGTTGCACTTCAAGGACACGAAGCGGGCGACTCTGGACGTCACGCATGCGGCGCCGCAAGCGCTGACCTCACTACTGAACGGCCGCACAACCCGACTGGCCAGCCTATTCCCGGCCGCTGAGGATCACAAAACGGCGTGGGCGCGAGCGCGTGGTCTCCGCCGCAAGATGGTCGAACTGGCGGAGGAACAAGGCATCGACGCCGGGCACTTGGCGCTTGGCCTGGTGCGTGTCGAGCCCCCAACAACGCGTGGCGGTCGTCCACTTACAGCCCTGCGTGCTCCCCTTCTCCTGCAGCCGTTGACCATTGAACCGCGCACCGCGACGGAGAGCGACTTCGTCCTCGAAGGAGTGAGCGAATCCGAGATCAACCCGGTTCTGCTCTACGCCCTGGGCCGTCAGTACGGCCTGGACGGCGATCTCGAGGAGCTCTCTGAGAAGATCGCGAACGCGGTCGAGGAGTGCGCGGATCCTGGTGACCGTACCCGTTGCGCCTATGCGGTGCTGCAGACGGCCTGCACCCGTACCCATCTCAGTGTGGAACTGGAAGAACGCGTGGTGGCCGGCGTCTTCAGTTTCGACCGGCTTCCCATGGTCAACGACCTCGCCCGGTCGGTCGACCTGCTGGCGAGCCACCCGGTTGTAGCGGCCCTGGCCAAGGACAAAGAGGCCGAACGTGCTCTGCGTGCGGAGGCACCCTCTCACGTGCCGTCCAGCGCGGACTCCACGGCACCTCGGTCGGAGTATCTGGTCAGGGACGCCAACGGCTCTCAACAGAAGGCCATCAGCGCCGCATTGGCCGGCGCTCACCTCGTCATTGAAGGGCCACCCGGCACGGGCAAGAGCCAGACCATCGCCAACCTGATCGCCGCCTTCGCTGCACTGGGTAAGCGGACGCTCTTCGTCGCCGAGAAGCGTGCCGCCATCGAAGCAGTGACCGACAGTCTTGCCGAGGTCGACCTCGATGGACTGGTCTTCGACCTGCATGGCAACAAGCTCAGCCGCCGCCAGACCGCCCAGCAGCTGTATGAGGCCCTGGAACGCGCCGGAAAAGAGCCTCCACCCCGCCCTGACGGTCTCCACCGAAGTCTTGTTGGCCATCGGGAGCAGGCCCTGCGGCACGTCCAGGAGTTTCACCAGCCACTGGCGCCTTGGGAGATCAGCCCGTACCAACTCATCACGCGCCTCATGGCAAGCCCCCGTGACCAGCACACCCGACTGCGGCTACGCGGCGACGACCTGTACCGCCTCCACGGAGAGCAGCTCCTCCAAACCGAAAGCGACCTGCGCGCCCTTGTGGCCAAGAACGGCCTTCTGGTGCGACGCGGATCCTCCCCCTGGTCTCACCTGCCGGTCCGCTCCGACAACGAACTGCATTCCGTCGTCGCCAGCCTCGACCAACTCACCGGCCGTGCTCTGACAGATGCCCGACTCACCGTCGAGAAGCTCGTGAACGCAGCGGGGTTGCGACCGGCCGACGACGTCCATGGATGGCAATCCCTCCTCACTCTGCTGCACGACGTCACCACCAGCCTCAGCCGCTTCGAGGCAGCCGTCTTCGACTCCGGCCTGAACGACATGATCGCCGCGACAGCCGACCGCACCTGGCGCAGGGAGCACTCAGTCAAGGTCGGTTGGTGGCAACGTCGAAAGCTGACAGCCAGAGCCCGGGGACTGGCCAAGGACGGCTGTCGAACGCGCCCCTTGCTGCACGCAGCACTCACGGAGGCCGCCGATCAGAAGGTCCGGTGGCAGGAACATGCTGCGACTGACGACAGCAGCCCGTGGGCCGTCCCCGGGCTGTCCAAAGCTGTCGCCTCCTTCACGCAGGTCCGTGACCAGCTGGCTGCGATCGCCCTCTGCGTGCGCTGGGACGGATGGGAGAACACGTCCACCGACGAGGTCGACCGATTCATCCAGCGACTTGACCAGGACCGCGCGACGCTGTTGCGGATGCCCGAGCTCAACCAGCTCACCGACCGCCTGGAGTCGGCCGGGCTCGGCCACTTCCTGGACGAGCTCGCCGAAGCCGGAACCGCGCCCGACGCCGCTGTCGGAACCCTGAACCACCTCTGGTGGGCCTCTGTCCTGGACGAGGCCCACATGCAACACCCCTACCTACGCTCCTTCGTCGGAACCGAGCACGATCACACGATCGAGCAGTTCCAACGTCTCGACCGCACCCACCGAGACCTCAACCCGGCTCGCGTCCGGTACGAGGTCGCCACCCGCCTGCGGAAAGCCCGCGACACGCACCTCGACCAGAACACCCTCGTGCGCACCCAGGCCCACCGAAAATCCCGACACTTGTCCCTCCGCAGACTGGTCGAAAAGGCGCCGGACGTCCTCATGGCCGCCAAACCGTGCTGGGCCATGTCCCCACTCGTCGTCAGCCGCGTCCTACCCGCCACCCGCCTCTTCGACGTCGTCATCTTCGACGAAGCAAGCCAGGTCCTTCCGCACGACGCCATCACATCTATCATGCGCGCCCACCAGGTCATCGTCGCCGGCGACCCGCACCAACTCCCCCCGACGACCTTCTTCCAGAAGCTTCTCAGCGGCGCAGACGAAGACCCCGATGACGACGAGTCCGGCGACGCCGCACCAGATGCCTTCGAATCCCTCCTCGACATGCTCTGCAGCCGCCTCCCCGTCCACACCCTCAAATGGCACTACCGCAGCCGCGACGAACGCCTCATCGCTTTCGCCAACCACACCATCTACAACGACACACTCGTCACCTTTCCGGGCACCACGCAGGCGAGTCCACTACGCCTGGACATCGTCGACGCCCAGGTCCGCCCCGGCCAATCCGGCTCCTCCGACGAAGAAGTACAACGAGTCGTCGACCTCGCTCTGGCACACGCCACCCACACACCGAGCCAGAGTCTCGGAGTCATCACCATGGGACAGCGGCACGCAGACCGGATCGAACTGGCTCTGCCCCAAGCTCTGAAGGACCATCCGGACCTGCAGGACTACTTCAGCCCCGACGCAGGCCCACGCCAACGCTTCTTCGTCAAAACGATCGAGCAAGTCCAAGGCGATGAACGAGACGCCATCATCCTCAGCATCGGCTACGGGAAAGCCGCCAACGGACGCCTGGCCATGAACTTCGGCCCACTCAACAACGAAGGGGGAGAGCGCCGCCTGAACGTGGCGATCACCCGCGCCCGCCAGTCGATGACCGTCGTCACCTCCTTCACCCACCACGACTTCGACCCGTCCAAGCTCCTGGCCACCCGCCACCGCGGCCCCGAAATGTTGCGCGCGTTCCTGGAGTACGCCTCTCACGGAGGAGATCTCCACCGCACCGGCAGTGCACGCACCGACTGGAACCTCAACGGTTTCGAGCAACAGGTTCTCGCAGCCCTCGAAGCAGCTGACGTCCCGGTCACACCGCAATGGGGCGTGTCCGGCTACCGCATCGACTTCGCGCTCGGCCACCCCACACGGCCCGGACAGATGGTCCTCGCCGTCGAAACCGATGGCGACCGCTACCACCGAGCTCCCAGCGCCCGCGACCGCGACCGACTGCGCCAAGAACACCTGCAACGACTGGGATGGCGCTTCCACCGCATCTGGGCCTCCAGTTGGTTTGCCAACCCAAGCGCCGAACTCGAACGGCTCCTCGACACCTGGCGTGATGCCATAGATCGGGCCGACCGCGCGCCAACCCCCGATCCGGTCCACCACCCGCCGGCTCCGCCTCCGGCGGTCGGCCGCGGCGCACGCCCCACCGTGCCGCAAGGAGGACGCACCGCCGACTACAGCGACGCCGACCTGCTCGCGCTGGCCAACTGGCTTCTGAGCGACGGCTACCAGCTCGATCGCGACACCCGGGTCGGTCAGGCCCTCACCGAACTCGGCTTCAAACGACGCGGTCGCGTGATCACCGAACGTCTCATCCGCGCCTTCGAACAGGCCCAGAACCCGGCAGACAAGGAAGCGTACTGATGAAGAAACTCGACGTCCTGACCCTTGAACGCGTCGCTCGTCTCATCGTCGACATTGACGGCCCCTTCGAACGGCGCGGCTATCAGCTGGAACAACTCCTGCGACGCGCAGCCTGGCCATCACCTCCCGACTACGACGGCTCACCGCGCATCGCGTGGCTTACGGACCTCGTGGCCGGAACCGATGACCACGCCGCTGTCAGTCGACTGCTCTGCCGCATCTGTGACCCGCTCGAATACGACGACGGCCGCTCCTCCGCCGACCTCATCCGCCAAGAACTGAACACCCTCCTCGCAGCAGAGCAAGTGGCCGTCACATACGTCGCAGGGCGCCCCGTCCTGGGAGAGGTCGGCACCGACGGCCACAGCACGCTGTTCTCCGCCCCCGAGGACCTGGAAGAGCGAATCCGTCCCCTCGTCAGCAGCAAGGAGTTCCTGCGACAACTCATGGAGAGGGTCACCGAAACGCAGATCTGCGAGCAGCACGGTGCGTACGGAATGGCGCTCATCGGTATCGGCAGCTTCACCGAAGCTCTCCTCCTCGATGTCCTCACGCACAGGGACCCCAGCCTGCAACGGGGCTTCCCCCAGGGGGAGCGGCGCGTTGCCCCTGAACGGGCAAGCTTTGCTCTGCTGCTCGACACCGCTCGTACCCGAGGGTGGATTCAGATGGACGCCCATGACTTCATGGCGATCGTTCGTGAGTATCGAAACTTCGTCCACCTCCGCAAGCAACGAGAACGTGGCGTCATCCCGGACCGTGACACCGTCGGCATGTGCTGGGGGCCAGTCCTCGCGGTGCTTAACGACCTCGAGACCACCCGAGAGCCTGCCGCCGTGTGATCACGACCGTCACCCGACGTCGTCTGCTCTTCATCGCATGCTTCGCTCTGCCGAGGGCGCCGCAACGTAGCGCCCCAATTGGCCGGTGGCTGGTCCGGGGCGGGCGTAGATTCGTGGTGAATGGGTCCGGACGGTTGCTGAACAGTTATGGATAGTGTCTGTGCCCTGTGGGTGCCTGAAAGGGCAAAGGTCCTTCCAGGCACCCAACTTGAGGCTCTAGAAGAACCCAAGTTTCTTTGGGCTGTATGAAACAAGAACGTTCTTCGTCTGCTGGTAGTGCTCCAGCATCATCTTGTGCGTCTCGCGGCCGATGCCCGACTGCTTGTAGCCGCCGAACGCCGCATGCGCGGGATACGCGTGATAGCAGTTCGTCCAGACGCGGCCCGCCTGAATCGAGCGGCCCGCCCGGTACGCGGTGTTGATGTCCCGCGTCCACACCCCGGCCCCCAGCCCGTACAACGAGTCGTTGGCAATCTTGATCGCGTCGTCGAAGTCGCTGAACGACGCGACCGAGACGACCGGGCCGAAGATCTCCTCCTGGAAGATCCGCATACGGTTGTCACCCTCGAAGATCGTCGGCTGCACGTAGTAGCCGCCCGCCAACTCGCCGTCGTACTCGACCCGCTGCCCGCCCGTCAGGACCTTCGCGCCCTCCTGCTGCCCGATGTCCAGGTAGGAGAGGATCTTCTCCAACTGGTCGTTGGACGCCTGCGCGCCGATCATGGTGTCGGTGTCCAGCGGATGCCCGGCCTTGATTTGCTCGGTCCGCGCGATCGCCGCCTCGATGAACTCGCTGTAGTGCCCGCGCTGGACCAGCGCCCGCGACGGGCACGTGCAGACCTCGCCCTGGTTGAGGGCGAACATCGTGAAGCCCTCGAGCGCCTTGTCCCGGAAGTCGTCGTCGGCCGCCCACACGTCGTCGAAGAAGATGTTCGGCGACTTGCCGCCCAGCTCCAGCGTCACCGGCTTGATGTTCTCGGAGGCGTACTGCATGATCAGCCGCCCCGTGGTCGTCTCGCCGGTGAACGCGACCTTCGCCACGCGCGGACTCGACGCCAGCGGCTTGCCGGCCTCGACCCCGAAACCGTTGACGATGTTGACGACCCCCGGCGGCAGCAGATCGGCGACCAGGCTCATCCAGTAGTGGATGGAGGCCGGGGTCTGCTCGGCGGGCTTGAGGACGACCGCGTTGCCGGCGGCCAGCGCCGGCGCCAGCTTCCACGTGGCCATGAGGATCGGGAAGTTCCACGGGATGATCTGCGCGACGACGCCGAGCGGCTCGTGGAAGTGATACGCGACGGTGTCCTCGTCGACCTCACTCAGCGACCCCTCCTGCGCACGGATCACTCCGGCGAAGTAGCGGAAGTGATCGATGGCGAGCGGGATGTCGGCGGCCAGCGTCTCGCGGACCGGCTTGCCGTTCTCCCAGCTCTCGGCCACCGCGAGCTGCTCCAGGTTCGCCTCCATCCGGTCGGCGATCTTCCGCAGCACGTCCGCACGCTCGGTGATGGACGTGCGCCCCCACGCGGGCGCGGCCGCGTGGGCCGCGTCGAGGGCACGCTCGACGTCCTCGGCAGTGCCCCGGGCGACCTCGGTGAAGGGACGACCGTTGACCGGGCTCGGGTTCTCGAAGTACTGGCCACGGGCAGGGGCGACGTACTCACCACCGATGAAGTGGTCGTAGCGCGGCTGGTAGGCGACGATCGCACCCTCGGTGCCGGGCGCTGCGTAACGGGTCATCTTCGACATGCCTCCCGTGGACGGCTGCCCGCCGTTGGGCAGCACTCGCTCGAAGGCTAGAAACGGTGACGTTGCAAGAACGTTGCGGCCCGGCCCAGGTCTGTGCTCCGACGATACGCAGCCCGGTTCAGGTCTCCGTCTGGATGCTGCGCAGCTCGGTCCAGGTCTGCGTCTCGACGCTGCGCGGCGCTTTCCTGGTCTGTCTGCGCCTTGACGATGCGCGGCCCGGTCCGGGTGTGCGTATCAGCGCGGAGGAAGTCCCGCTCAGGGTCGCTTTCGGCTACGTGTGCTCGTCCCCGGCAGACACCAAATCGGCGTCGAGCTGCCGCAGGCGGGCCAGCACCGGAGCCGTGGGCCGCAGCGCGGCCAGCGTCCGCCACACCACCAGGTCGTCCTCGCCCCACGGAGCGTGCGCCCAGTCCGACAGCAGGTCGGGGTCGCTCCGCTCGACGAGCGCCGCCCGCAGCTGATCCGCGAGCCTGTGCCGGAGCCTGACCAACGCCGGCGCCTGCGACTGCGGCAACAACGGTCCCGCATACGCGGCGGCCGCAGCCGTGATCGCACCTGCCCCCAGTCGGCGCTCGACCGTGTCGACGTCGCACTCGACGGTCACCGCCAGCCGATACGGCCGTGACCGCAGCAGCTCCGCGCCGAGCACCCGCCGCAGCCGCGCCATCTCCGCCCGCAACGTCACCTGCGACACCGACTCGTCCTCGTACAGCGCGTACGACAACTCGTCCCCGGTCAGCCCTTCTGGATGACGGGCCAGCAGCACGACGATCTCGCTGTGCCGGCGGCTGAGCCGCACCTTCCGCCCACCCACCAGCAGCAGCGCCTCGTCACGCCCCAGCGCGGACAACTCGGCCGCGTTCCCGGTCTGCACTGGCGGTGCGAGCAGCGCCAGTTGGGACTCAGCCGCCCGCGCGACGGCCTGCACGTACGCCAGGCTGTGCGGGTGCGCCAGGCCGTCCCCGCCGGTGATGTCCACCGCGCCGATCAACCGTCCCGTACGCGGATCGTGCACGGGTGCCGCCGCGCACGTCCACGGCTGGACGCGCCGGATGAAGTGCTCCGCGGCGAAGACCTGCACCGGTCGGTCCACGGCGACCGCCGTCCCCGGCGCGTTGGTCCCCATGGCGGACTCGGCCCACCGCGCACCCGGCACGAAGTTCATCCGCCCCGCGCGCTGCCGTGTCACCGGATGGCCCTCGACCCACAGCAACCGCCCGTGCGCGTCGCACACGGCCAGCAAATGTTCCCCGTCCGCCGCGAACGTGCCCATCAACTCACGGAACAACGGCATCACCCGTGCCAGCGGATGCTCCGCCCGATACGCCCCCAGATCGCCGTCGGTCAGCTCCACCGCGGCACCGGTGCCTTCCGGACTCACCCGCGCCCTGGCCGACCTCTGCCACGAGTCGGCCACCACCGAGCGCACCGGACGGACGACCGTCCCCGCGGCGGTGAACCTTTCGTGGGCCCGGCGCAGCTGTCTCGCCCGCTCAGAAGGATCGGCGCCCGGCTCCAGGGCCACCCATGGATCGGTCAACTCGGCCTCCCGGGAAGGCGATGCGGTGCTGCCATCGTCGCCCCGGAAGGACAAGCCGACAAGGATGCGGAACGGATCTCGGAGCCGGCCCGTGGGCTTGCGCACCGAGGTCGCACGGATGCCGAGCCGCTGCCGCGTCGTCGCGGCCGTCCTCAGACGAAGTTGACGAGCCTTATGTAGCGCGACCAGTCCCAGTACGGACCGGGATCCGTGTGGTCCGCACCGGGAACCTCGTGGTGGCCGATGATGTGCTCGCGGTCCCTGGGGATGCCGTACTTGGAGCAGATGGCGGCGGTCAGCGCCGCGGACTTCTCGTACATGGCGTCGGTGAAGTACTCCGGTTTGTCGACCCACCCTTCGTGCTCGATGCCGATGCTGCGTGTGTTGTAGCTCCAGTTGCCCGCGTGCCAGGCGACGTTGCGCTCGCGGACGCACTGGGCGATGTGTCCGTCCTTGGAGCGCACCACGTAGTGGGCCGAGACCTGCTTGGCCGAGTTCTGGAAGATGGCGAGTGCGTCCGCGTACGTCTCCTGGGTGACGTGGATGACCACGTAGTCGACGGGATACGTGGTGGGGCGGTTCGAGGCCGTGTAGTTGGAACTGCTCGCCGGCACCCACTCGGCTCCGGGGTAATCGACTGCCTGGGCTTGGGCCGCGGCGTGGGTGGCGGGAAGGATCGCGGCGGGAACGGCGGCGGCGACCGCGCCCTGCAGCAGTCGGCGCCTGCTGGGGAAGCGTCTTGCTTGATCCATGAGTGACCTGCCTCTCAGTGGGGGGATCCGCTGACCTGGCGCTGTACTGGAGTGATCCACCGCCCTGGCCGAGGCGAAGGCCAAGACGGGGGCTAGGAGGGGCTGTGGGACGTGGGGTGGGGGAGTGAAGCGGCCGTTTCGCGCAGGTGTGCGTGCAGTCCGCGGTGCGTCTCTCGCCGTGGCAGCCATTCCTTGCGGATCTTGGCCACGCACGTGTAGTT
>NZ_LIRJ01000170.1 GCF_001419745.1 Streptomyces silaceus
CCCCCTCCCTTTCCCAGTTCCCTTCCCAGCCCCCTTCCCTGTCCTCCCTCCGTACCGCCGCCGCCTCGGCCCACGCCGCCTTCGCCCTGCTGACCGGCGAGGACGGCTGCGCACACGGCAGGACGTGCGAGCGCGCCACCACCACCCCTGCCGACGCCCGCTCCCGCTGGCTGCTCGCGTTCGCGCGCTGCGGCTTCGACCACACGCCCCGCGAGGCCGCCCGCGTCGACGCCCTGCTCGCGGAGTTCCGCGCGGCGGGCGACCGCTGGGGCGAGGCCGCCGCACTCTCCACCCGCGCCACCCGTGCCCTCTACCGCGGCGACCTCCCGGCCCTGTGCCACGACGCCACCCGCAGTGCCGCCCTCTTCACCGAACTCGGCGACCGCTGGGGCCAGTTGCAGTCCTCCGAACAACTGGGCGTCCTCGCCGAGATCGCCGCCGACTACGACACCGCCGCCCGGCTCCAGCGCGACGGCATGCGCGGCGCCGAGGAACTCGAACTCTGGACCGACGTCTCCTTCCGCCTCTCCCGCCTCGGCAGACTCGCCCTCCTCACCGGCGACGACTCCGCCGCCACCGACTTCCACCGTCGCGCCGCCCGCCTGGCCGCCCAGCAGTCCCACCGCCCCGCCCAGCAGTTCGCCGAGACGGGCCTCGCCATCGGCGCCCGCCACCGCGGCGACCTGGACACCGCCGAGGAACTCCTGCTTCCCTGGCTCGACTTCAACCGCCGCTTCGGCGTCGACTCCGGCGCCGCCCTGATCCTGGCCCACCTCGGCTACGCCGCCGAACAGCGCGGCGACGCCTCACGCGCCGAGACCCTCCACCGCGAGGGCCTGGCCGTGGCCCGCACGACGGGCGACGAACGCGCCGTCGCCCTGGCCCTGGAAGGCCTCGCCGGCGCCCGCTCCCTGACCACCGACCCGGACGACCACACCTACGCCGCCGGCCTCCTCGGCACCGCCGCCCGCATCCGCGCGTCGGAAGGCGCACCCCTGCCTCTCGCGGAACGCGCCGACGTCGACCGGGCCACCCACCGCCTCCGCGCCTCCCTCGGCGCCACGGCCTTCGAAGCGGCCTACGAGAAGGGCACCGCCACCGACACCGCCACCGACACCGCCGCCGACACCGCCGCCGACACCGCCGCCGACACCGAGGCCTGACCCACCCGGCCGCCGCCCCGCGCTAGGACTTGTCGTAGTACCCCTCGGTCATGACGATGCCGATGCCCTGGGACGTGTCGCCCCGACCCGCCCCCTTGTGCCTCAGCTCCACGGACAACGGCTTCGACTCGCCCTTGAAGCGGAACTCGACGAACCACGTGTCGATCGTGTCGCTGTCGAAATCCACGACCACCGGCTTCTGCGCGGCATCCCCCCACTTCTTCACCCAGTCCCGCGCGGTCGACTCGGCCCCGCCGCTCTCCCGCGCCAGTTCCGCCAGACCCTCGGCGTCCCGCTCCTTGAGTCGCACCACGGCCTGCTCGGCGACGGCCAACGTCTCCGGGATCGGCCGTCCGGTGACCGTCAGTTCGAGATCGGCGGTCCCGTCCTTCACATACCGCGGCGCCTTGTCCTCCTCGCCGAACGCGGCCTGGCCGGCGACGAACAGCCCCGCTGCCGCCGCCACCAGAGCCAACCAATGCCACGCCCGCGTCCCGAGCCCCACCCTCACCGGACCCCCACCTTGCCGCACAGACCTACTCGTCATCTCTCACCCATCAGGACAAAAGAGGAGCAAATCTACGCGATGGCGCGAGCCCCGGCCAGGGGCGAACGTCCCGAAACGGACACCGGCACGCGCCCCGCGAACACCTCCGACACGCGTCCCGCGAACCCTCCCGACACACGTCCCGCGAACGCCCCCGGCGCGTGGTCTAGCTCAGCACCGCCCTCAGCTGATCGAGCCCCCAGTCCAGATCCTCCTTGGTGATCACCAGCGGGGGAGCGATACGGATCGTCGAACCGTGCGTGTCCTTGACCAGCACCCCCTTCTCCATCAACTTCTCCGAGATCTCCCGGCCCGTGCCGTACGACGGGGCGATGTCGACGCCCGCCCACAGCCCGCGCCCCCGCACCTCCGTCACCTTGCCGGAACCGGTCAACAGCCCCAGCTCGGCGTGCAGGTGCTCGCCCAGCTCCGTGGCCCGCTGCTGGAACTCACCCGTCGACAGCATCGCGACCACCTCGAGCCCCACGGCACAGGCGAGCGGATTGCCGCCGAACGTCGAGCCGTGCTCACCCGGCTTGAACACCCCGAGGACATCCGCGTCGGCCACCACCGCCGACACCGGCACGACCCCGCCCCCGAGCGCCTTGCCCAGCACGTACACGTCCGGCACCACGCCCTCGTGCTCACACGCGAACGTGCGTCCCGTCCTGCCGAGCCCCGACTGGATCTCGTCCGCGATGAAGAGCACCCCACGCTCCCGGGTCAACGCCCTTACCCTAGGCAGATATCCGGCCGGCGGCACCAGCACTCCGGCCTCGCCCTGGATCGGCTCGATCAGGACCGCCACGGTGTTGTCCGTGACCGCGGCCCGCAGCGCCTCCAGATCGCCGTAGGGCACGATCTCGAAGCCCGGCGTGTACGGCCCGAAGTCCGCCCGCGCCTCCTCGTCGGTGGAGAAACTGACGATGGTCGTGGTCCGGCCGTGGAAGTTGTCGGCCGCGACGACGATCTTCGCCTGCCCGTCCGGCACCCCCTTGACCCGGTACCCCCACTTCCGCGCGGTCTTCACGGCCGTCTCCACGGCCTCCGCGCCGGTGTTCATGGGCAGCACCATCTCCTTGCCGCAGAGCTCGGCCAGGCGCGTACAGAACTCGGCGAACCGGTCGTGGTGGAAGGCCCGCGAGGTCAGCGTCACCCGGTCCAGCTGCGCCTTGGCGGCGTCGATCAGCCGGCGGTTCCCGTGTCCGAAGTTGAGCGCCGAGTACCCGGCCAGCATGTCGAGATAGCGGCGCCCCTCGACATCGGTCATCCACGCCCCTTCGGCCGAGGCGACCACGACGGGCAGCGGATGGTAGTTGTGCGCGCTGTGCGCCTCGGCCGAGGCGATGAACTCCTCGGTCGTCGGCGACGGTGCGGTCGACGACGATGACGAGGGCGTGAGGGGAGATGACGTAGTCGACACGGGTTCTCCGATCGTCCTGCGGCGTGGGGCGGATGTGGCGCCCAAGTTCTATCGTCGCTCGCATCGCGGACGAAGAAACCTGCCGTGTCGGCGTGCCAGCTATGGTGACCCCTACAGCACGGCGACTGGCGTACGGGGAACGGACCCCGAGGAAGCCGTGTGAGGCAGAACCTTCGAGGTGCCGACCGCCTGGGCACCCCGGGACCACGACCGGACACTCACCGCTCGCCCCGGAGGACGCCATGACTCTCTCTTCCCTTTCCACTCCTTCCTCTTCTGCCGGGCACCATCCCGCCCTCGCCGCCGAGGACCCCGAACTCGCCGCCCTCGTCGGTGCCGAGGAGCAGCTCCAGGCCGACACCCTGCGGCTGATCCCCAGCGAGAACTACGTCTCCGCCGCGGTTCTCGAGGCCTCCGGCACCGTCCTGCAGAACAAGTACAGCGAGGGCTACCCCGGCCGCCGCTACTACGAGGGCCAGCAGAACATCGACCCCGTCGAGCGCCTGGCCATCGCCCGCGCCAAGGCCGTCTTCGGCGTCGAGCACGCCAACGTCCAGCCCTACTCCGGCTCCCCGGCCAACCTCGCCGTCTACCTCGCCTTCGCCGAGCCCGGCGACACCGTGATGGGCATGGCCCTGCCGATGGGCGGCCACCTCACCCACGGCTGGGGCGTCTCCGCCACCGGCAAGTGGTTCCGCGGCGTGCAGTACGGCGTGCGCCAGACGTCGGACCCCGAGACGAACGGCCGGATCGACCTCGACGAGGTCCGCGACCTCGCCCTCAAGGAACGCCCCAAGCTGATCTTCTGCGGTGGCACCGCCCTCCCCCGCACCATCGACTTCGCCGCCTTCGCCGAGATCGCCCGCGAGGCCGGTTCGGTCCTGGTGGCCGACATCGCGCACATCGCCGGCCTGATCGCCGGTGGCGCCCACCCCTCACCGGTGCCGCACGCCGACGTGATCTCCACGACCACCCACAAGACCCTGCGCGGTCCGCGCGGCGCGATGCTGATGTCCCGCGAGGAGCACGCCAAGGCCATCGACAAGGCGGTCTTCCCCGGACTCCAGGGCGGCCCGCACAACCAGACCACCGCAGCCATCGCGGTCGCCCTCCACGAGGCGTCCCGCACCTCCTTCCGCGACTACGCCCACGCGGTCGTCGCCAACGCCAAGGCCCTCGCCGACGCCCTGCTCGCCCGCGGCTTCGACCTGGTCTCCGGCGGCACCGACAACCACCTGATCCTGATGGACCTCACCCCCAAGGACGTCCCGGGCAAGGTCGCCGCCAAGGCCCTCGACCGGGCCGGGATCGTCGTCAACTACAACACCGTGCCGTTCGACCCCAGGAAGCCGTTCGACCCCTCGGGCGTCCGCATCGGCACGCCCTCCCTCACCTCCCGCGGACTCGGCACCGAGCACATGGCGACCGTCGCCGACTGGATCGACCGTGGTGTCGCCGCCGCCCGCACCGGTGACGAGGACGCCCTGACGAAGATCCGGTCCGAGGTCGCCGACCTGATGGCCGCCCACCCGGCCCCGGGCCTCCCGACCGCCTAGCCGCAGCCCCTCAGCGGCCGCCACCCACTCGCAGCCGCTCGGCCGCTGTCCCGCCCCCGTGGCGGGGCAGCGGCAGTGGGGGCGCCGCCGGTCAGAGGTCGCGCAACCCCTGCCGAGGCCCCGTCTCCCGAGGGCGGCGGCGCCATGCCACGGCCGTCGCCCAGCCTTCGGTCACCGGCCTCCGCAGCAGCAGCGCGGCGACCGCGCCGGCCCCGGCGCCCGGTATCGCCCACCACCAGTCCGTACCGTCACTGCCCGGCCCGCCGCCTCCCGCCGCGCCCGCCTGCGCGTCCGCACTCTCCTCGGACGCCGTGGGCGGCGGATACTCCCCGGTCTCGGGTGGAACCCCGCTGCTGCCCTCGACGGACGCCTTGCCCATGAGCCCGAGCTTCTTGAACAGGGACACCAGGCGCTCCGGCTCCTTGGCGCGATACCAGTCGCCGTTCAGGGACTCGGTGTCCGTCGACCTGTGCACCCAGACGTCGGCCCCCTTCCTGGCCGGCAGCGGCGGATAGACCCGGTCGACCCGCCAGGGCCGCACGTCGTGGACCATCCACGTGATGTTGATCTGCCGGCTGTCCTCGCCGATGCCGAGCCCCGGCGGGGTCTTGTCCGGTGGCTCGCCGGTGCCTGCGGGCTCCAGCCAGCGCTCCAGCTGGTCGTACTTCACGTCGTTGTTGTAGAGCGACGCGCTCCGCGTGCTCTCCGGCGCCACCAGCAGAACGCTCGTCGGCCCGCCCGCCACCGCCTGCGGCGCGCTCACCAACACCAGCGCCGCCGCGGTCCCCAGCCCCGCCGCAGACCCGCACAGGCTCCTTGCCGTCCGCATGCCCGATCCCCCAGCCGCCCGTCGGCACGGCCTTCCGTGCCGATTCACTTCTGGTACACCGCCCGAGCCGTTCAGGTTCCCGATTCGGGGCGGCCAGTCGGAACAGAATGCGGCGGCACCGATTCCGCGATCTTCAGCGCCCGCTTCTTCGACGCCACCCCTTCGAGCCGCAGCGTCAGCGCCTGTCCCTGTGCCTCCTGCCCCTGCCTCTCGTGCCCCTGCGTCCATAGCAGCGTCGGCCCAGCCGTCCGCTCCGACCGCCGCCAGCGCTCGCCGTCGCCGTCCACCATCCAGAGCGTGAGCCGGTGCGGCCGCGCGAACCACAGCCCCGTCTCCCGCCCGACCTCGACCCACTCGGGCAGCACCGGCACCGTCTTGGCGAAGCCGGGGTCGAGGAGCGCCCCGTACTCGTCGAGGCGTATCGTCCGGCCGTCCTCGTGCCAGCAGAGGCTGACCAGGGCGAGGGAGCCCGGCTCGCGCGTCACCGACATCGCGTCCGGCGCGCCGAGCGCTCTCGGCACCACGGGCGTGAAACCGGCCAGGCGCCGCGCCCGTGCCGCCGTCACCGGGTCACCGCATCCGGGCACGCCCGACCCGGCCGACGGGGTCGCCGACGGGTCGTACCGCACCTCGACCCCGCCGAAGTCGAACCACTCGAAGACCGCCGCGCGCACCGGAGGGGTGAGCACGAGCACCGTGAGCAGCCCGCACAGCGCAGCCGTCGCCGCACGCCACCGCGCCCGAAGCCCGCGCCGCAGCCGGCGCAGCCGCTCGGCGGGGCCGGGCGGCTGGGCCACCGGGGCCGGGACCTTCTCCGCGAGTATCCGCGCGATGACCCGCTCGGCCATCGACTCCGCCCCCGCACCCTCCGGGTCCGGCACGTCCATCGACCGGCCGAGTGACAGCAGCTCCTCGCGGAGCCGCGCCACCTCGTCGTCCCGGCCGGGGCCGTCCTTACGGCGCCGCTCATTCACGCTCCTCACCTCCCTCCTTGTCCTCCTTGCGAAGCAGCCGGCCCAGCTTCTCCAGCCCGCGGTTCAGCCGGGACTTCACCGTGCCCCGCGGCCAGTCGAGCGCCTCCGCCGTCTCCGCCTCGTCCATTTCCAGGAGATAGCGGTAGGTGACGACCTTGCGATGCTCGTCGCTGAGCTGGGCGAGGGCGGCCCGCAGCGTCGCCCGGCGCTCGCCCTCCAGGGCCGCCACCGCCGGGTCCGCCGACTCCGGTATCAGCGGTTCGGCCTCGGCGAGCGCCGCCTCCCGTCCGACGACCGACCGCTGCCGGACCGCCGAACGCACTGTGTTCCTCGTCTCATTGGCGACGATCGCGAGCAGCCACGGCTTGAACGACGCGCCGTCCCTGAATCGCCCCAGCGAGCAGTACGCCTTGAAGAAGGCCTGCTGCACCACGTCTTCCGCGTCCGATCCCGCGCCGAGTGCCACGGCCGCCCTGAGGGCGATGCCGGTGAACGCATGTACCAATTCCGCGTACGCCTCGGCCTCTCCGGCGCGTACACGGGCGATCACCGCACCCTCGTCGACGACGCGGCCCCCCTCCAGGACCTCCCCCTGTGTCCTCACACCTTTGATACACCGGCCGTGCCCGATCGGTTCCCACCCGTCACACACCTGTTTCCGAGCTATGAGAGTCACCTGAGAGAATGGGGACCATGGCCTCTGACCGACCCCGTGTGCTCTCCGGAATCCAGCCCACCGCAGGCTCGTTCCACCTCGGCAACTACCTGGGCGCGGTGCGCCAGTGGGTGGCGCTGCAGGAGTCCCATGACGCCTTCTACATGGTGGTGGACCTCCACGCGATCACGGTTCCGCAGGACCCCGCGGACCTGCGCGCGAACACGCGACTCGCCGCGGCGCAGCTGCTCGCCGCCGGTCTCGACCCGGAGCGCTGCACGCTCTTCGTCCAGAGCCATGTGCCCGAGCACGCCCAGCTCGCGTGGGTGATGAACTGCCTCACCGGCTTCGGCGAGGCCTCCCGCATGACGCAGTTCAAGGACAAGTCCGCCAAGCAGGGTGCCGACCGCGCCTCGGTCGGCCTCTTCACGTACCCGATCCTCCAGGTCGCGGACATCCTGCTGTATCAGGCCCACGAGGTCCCGGTCGGCGAGGACCAGCGCCAGCACATCGAGCTCACCCGTGACCTCGCCGAGCGTTTCAACGGCCGCTTCGGCGAGACGTTCACCGTGCCGTCGGCGTACATCCTCAAGGAGACGGCGAAGATCTACGACCTTCAGGACCCGTCGATCAAGATGAGCAAGTCGGCGTCCACGCCGAAGGGCCTGATCAACCTCCTCGACGAGCCCAAGGCCACCGCCAAGAAGGTCAAGAGCGCCGTCACCGACACCGACACGGTGATCCGCTACGACGTGGTGGAGAAGCCGGGCGTCAGCAACCTGCTCAGCATCTACTCCACGCTCACGGGCACCGGTATCGCGGAACTGGAGCAGAAGTACGTCGGCAAGGGCTACGGTGCGCTCAAGACCGACCTCGCCGAGGTCATGGTCGAGTTCGTGACCCCGTTCCGGAACCGCACCCAGGAGTACCTGGACGACCCGGAGACGCTCGACTCGATCCTGGCCAAGGGCGCGGAGAAGGCACGTGCCGTCGCCGCCGAGACCCTCGCGCAGGCGTACGACAAGGTGGGCTTCCTGCCCGCCAAGCACTGAGCCACCGCACCGAGCGGAACAGCTGTACCCGCGCTGCCCACCAGGCGGCGCACCCCTGCCCATCGACACGACGACAGGAGTACGACGTGGGGACCGTAACGATCGGCGTCTCGATCGCGGTCCCGGAGCCACATGGCAGCCTGCTCCAGGAGCGGCGTGCGGGCTTCGGGGACCCCGCGGCGCACGGCATCCCCACGCACGTGACCCTGCTGCCGCCCACCGAGGTGGAGGCGTCGGCGCTGCCCGCGATCGAGGCGCACCTCCTCTCGGTCGCGGCGGCCGGGCGGCCCTTCCCGATGCGTCTTTCGGGGACGGGCACCTTCCGTCCGCTCTCGCCCGTCGTCTTCGTGCAGGTCGTGGCGGGCGCCTCGGCCTGCGGCTGGCTGCAGGAGCGCGTGCGGGACGCGTCGGGGCCGGTGGCGCGTGAGCTGCAGTTCCCGTACCACCCGCACGTCACGGTGGCGCACGGCATCTCCGAAGAGGCCATGGACCGGGCGTACGAGGAGCTCTCCGAGTACGAGGCCGAGTGGCCCTGCACCGGTTTCGCGCTGTACGAGCAGGGCCCCGACGCCGTCTGGCGCAAGCTGCGCGAGTTCGTTTTCGGCGGCCCTGTAGTGCCCCCTCAGGCCCCGGCCCCCGCGGCCCGGGGTACGCTGCCCGCTCGCTGACCGGGGGCGCCCCCGGCCGATCGTGGTGGGGGGACCATGCGCAGAGTGCGGAGGCCGGCGGCTGCCGCCGTTCTGCTCGCCGTCGTCGCGGCGGGCTGTGGGACGGAGCGGCCCGGCAAGGACACCGACGCGAAGCCCAAGCCCCGTGCGACGGGGCTCTCCTGGGAGTACGAGCGCATCGACGCCGCCGACGGCGAGCTGATCGACGGGGCCGCCATGGCCCCGGACGACGTCTGGGTCCTGGGCAGCGACCGCGGCGACACCAACGACGGGCGGCTCGCCAAGGGGCACCTGCTGCACTTCGACGGCAAGAAGTGGTCGCGCGAGCCGATGCCGATCAAGGGCAAACCTTTCCTCTCGCGGCTGGAGTCCCTCGGGTCGGCGGGTATCTGGCTGCACACTACGGAGAACAGCGCTGCGGCCCCGAAGAACGCGCGGTACGCGCTCTGGGACGGCACCCGGTGGGGGCCCGTGAAGGACGGTCCGGCCGGTCCGATCAAGGACGTCGAGGTCATCGCCCCGGACGATGTGTGGGTGCTCCAGGACGACGGCAAGGTGACGCACTGGGACGGCAGCCGCTGGACGGTGACGCCCCTGCCGGCGGAGCAGATCGTCGCCCTCGGCGGTTCGGCCCGGGACGACGTGTGGGCGGTCGGCGCCCGTACGACGGGGCCGGGCGTCGGCGGCCCCGGTGGCGAGGCCAGACAGCCCGCCGCGGTCCACTTCGACGGCGAGGAGTGGTCGCTCACCAAGACCCCCACGTTCCGTTTCCCCGACCCGGTGCCGCCCGAGCCGTACGCCGAGTTCACCGGGGTCGACGTCGTCTCCAAGACGTACGCCCGTGTCCACGGAAGGCACTCCTACAAGGCGTACGACGGCGAGGAGGTCCGCGATCCGGAGCCGGAGGGCGTTCAGCTGAGCTGGGACGGCTCGCGCTGGACGGACTCCGAGCCGTTCCCCGGGGCATGTGAGTACCGCACCCCCGTGATGCGGGACGGCCATCGCGGCTTCTTCATGAACGGCAACTGGCACCTCACCACCGACGGCACCTGCACCAAGATCAAGAAGCGCCGGCTGCCCGCCACGGCCGCCGGTGTGCGCCCGGAGTCGGGGCAGCAGCTCTGGCTCAAGCGGATCATTCCGGTACCGGGCACCGACAAGGTCCTCGGCGTCGGCAAGGTCGACGTCACGCAGGCCGGATCGCCCACCGTCAAGGCGGTCGTCGTCACCCTCAAGCGCCAGGGGAGCCCATGAGGAGGGCTGCCGCGATCCTGGCCGTGCTGGTTCTGGCCGTGTCGGGCTGCGGCACGGACGACGGCTCCGCCCGCACGTCCCCCACCGGCCGTCCCTCGGGCGGTGACGCCGCTCCCGGCGGGGCCGGCTCCTGGAAGCTGGAGCGCGTCGACAAGGCGGCCAAGGGCGAACTGACCGCCGTCACCGCGACATCCGCCGACGACATCTGGGCGGCGGGGTACGAGAGCCGCAACGGCGACATGAGCGACCCCGACGGCCAGTACCTGCTGCACTACGTAGACGGCGCCTGGCAGCGGCAGAAGCCGCCCGCCGAGCTCGACGGGAACATCTTCCAGCCGCGGCTGGACTCCTCCGGGCCGGCCAACGTGTGGCTCTTCGCCTCCAGTATCGACTCCGGGGCGAGCGCGGCCCGTTGGGACGGCTCCCGCTGGCAGCGCGTGCCGCGGCCCCCGGTCGCCGGAGCCGTCACCGCGACGAAGGTGTTCGCCCCCGACGACGTATGGGTGGTGCGCGGTGAGCGGCAGGTCCTGCACTGGGACGGCAGCCGCTGGAACCCGCACACGCTGCCCGCCGAGGCGACCGCTCTCGACGGCACGGGCAGCGACGACCTGTGGGCGGTCGGCTTCCGCACCAGCGGCCCCGGAGTGGGCGGCGACGGCGGCGAGCTGAACCAGCCCGCGGCGATGCACTGGGACGGCAGGACCTGGACGCTCACGCGGACGCCCGACTACCGCTTCCCGGAGCCCGTCCCGCCCGAGCCCGGCGCGTCGCTCCACGGCGTGGCGGCGGTCTCCGCGAAGGAGGTGTGGGCGTACGGCTCGCACAGCTTCAATCACGGGGAGGCCGAGAAGGAGCCCTCCGAGGAGCACATCCTGCTGCGCTGGGACGGCTCCCGCTGGCACGAACAGAAGGGCGCGCAAGAGGACCCGTGCCTCTCCAGGGGCATCGCCGCGCACGGAGAGGACGGAGGCCTCCTCTTCGGAGTGGGCCGTTATCGCTCTCCGGAGGGCCGCTGCGTCAAGCCGACCTGGCCGCGGCTGCCCGCCGGGGGCGAGGTCACGGCCAAGGGCAAGCAGCAGCTGTGGCTCGAGCCGATCGTGCCGGTGCCGGGCACCAGGAAGTTCGTCGGCGCGGGCAAGGTCTACGTGATGCAGAGCGGCAACCCGCTGACCCTGCCCGCCATCGCCACGTACGAGCCGCCGAAGGGCTGACCCCCTAGACGGGCAGGCGCCGGAACACGGGCCTCGGCACGTGCCGCAGCGCCGACATGACCACCCGCAGCGCGCCCGGCACCCACACCGTCTCCGAGCGCCGCCGCAGCCCGGTCTCGATGGCTTCTGCCACCGCTTCCGGGGTGGTCGCCATGGGCGCCTCCTCCAGGCCCGCCGTCATCTTCGAGCGGACGAACCCGGGGCGGACGACCATCACGTGCACCCCGGTGCCGTGCAGGGCGTCCCCGAGGCCCTGGGCGAAGGCGTCGAGGCCCGCCTTGCTGGAGCCGTAGATGAAGTTCGAGCGGCGCGCGCGCTCGCCCGCGACCGAGGAGAGCACCACCAGGGAGCCGTGCCCCTGGGACTGCAGGGCGCGGGCGCAGACCAGGCCGGCCGAGACGGCGCCGGTGTAGTTGGTCTGGGCGACGCGCACCGCCGCGAGGGGCTCGTCCTCGTCGCGGGCCTGGTCGCCGAGGATGCCGAAGGCGAGCAGCACCATGTCGATGTCGCCCTCGGCGAAGACCTTGCCGAGGGCCGCTTCGTGGGACTCGGAGTCCAGCGCGTCGAAGGGGACGACGTGCACGTCCGCGCCCATGCCGCGCAGTCCGTCGGCGGCCTTCTCCAGGTCGGGCGAGGGGCGGCCGGCCAGCCACACCGTGCGGGTGCGGCGGGCGACCAGGCGCCGCGCGGTGGCGAGGCCGATCTCGGAGGTGCCGCCGAGGACGAGCAGGGACTGAGGGGTGCCGAAGGCGTCTTTCATGAGTACCGGTCTCCTAGAGGGCGAGGCGGCGGGAGAGGTCCGAGCGGAACACGCCGCGCGGGTCGAGATCGGCCCGCAGGGCGCGGAAGTCGTCCAGCCGCGGGTACATGGCGGCGAGCATCTCGGGGCGCAGCCGGGAGTCCTTGGCGAGGTAGACGCGTCCGTCGGCGGCGGCCACCTCCTCGTCGAGTTCGTCGAGGAAGGTGCCGAGACCGGGGAGGTTCGCCGGGATGTCGAGCGCGAGCGTCCAGCCGGGCATCGGGAAGGACAGCCACCCGGGGTCGCCCTCTCCGAAGCGCTTCAGTACGGCGAGGAAGGACGGGCAGCCGCGCTCGGAGATGCGCTGCACGATGCGGCGCAGGGCGTCCTCCTTGCCGTATCCGACGACGAATTGGTACTGCACGAATCCGCCGCGGCCGTAGATGCGGTTCCAGTGCGGGACGCCGTCCAGGGGGTGGAAGAAGGTGGAGATCTTCTGGAGCTCGCCGGTGCGGGAGCGGGGCGCCTTGCGGTACCAGAGTTCGTTGAAGAGCCCCACCGAGGCCTTGCCGAGCAGGCCCTCCGGCACGAAGGAGGGGGCGGCGGGGAGTTGTCCCGGACGGAACGCGAGAGGCGCTCTCCGCGCGCGTGCCCGCTCCGGGAGGGCGTCCAGGGGAGCGTGGTCGCCGCGGGTCAGGACCGAGCGGCCCATCGACGCCCCGCGCGCGAGGAGGTCGATCCAGGCCACCGAGTAGCGGTAGCGGTGGTCGGTGGCGGCCAGGCGGGCCATCAAGTCGTCCAGGTCCGCCGCGCGTTCGGTGTCGACGCTCATCAAGGACGTCTCGACGGGCTGCAGTTGGATGGTCGCCGACAGGATCAGGCCGGTCAGGCCCATGCCGCCCGCCGTCGCGTCGAACAGCGCGCTGCCGGGCGCCACCGTGTGGACCGTGCCGTCGGCGGTGAGCAGGTCCATCGCGAGGACGTGCCGGGAGAACGCCCCCGAGACGTGGTGGTTCTTGCCGTGGATGTCGGCGCCGATCGCCCCGCCGACCGTCACATAGCGGGTCCCCGGAGTCACCGGCACGAACCAGCCGAGGGGAAGCAGGACCTCCATCAGGCGGTGCAGTGAGACGCCCGCGTCGCAGACGACCGTGCCCGCGTCGGCGTCGATGGCGCGCACCCGGTCGAGGCCCGTCATGTCGAAGACGGCGCCGCCCGCGTTCTGCGCGGCGTCTCCGTAGGCGCGGCCCAGGCCCCGGGCGATGCCGCCGCGCTCCCCGCAGTCGCGCACCGCGGCCGCGGCCTCCTCGTGCGTACGGGGTCTGACCAGCCGGGCGGTGGTCGGCGCCGTGCGGCCCCAGCCGGAGACGGACACGAAGGGCGACGCGGGGACGGGGGCGAGGGAATCGGCGGGGGAGTCGGCAGGCATGAAAGCGACCGTATCGCCCGAAGAAGTGAGCTTCGCTCTAAACCGTCCCACCCCTCACCGAAATGGGTGATTGATGGAGTGTCAGCCAACATTGCCGGAATTATCAGTGGGTTGCCTAGAAGAGTCGAGATGCCCAGCTCTCGAAATGTCTTCGAAAACGAGGCCACATGCACGACATGGACCACCGGTTGCTGTCGGCCCTGCGCGACTGCGGCACCGACCCGCGCGTGGCGGCCGCCGCGCGTGCCCTGTCCTGGAGCGGTGAGCACGGCGCGCTCTGGATCGCCGCGGGCCTGGCGGGTGCCGCCGTCGACCGTGAGCGCCGCGGCGCCTGGCTGCGCGGCACCGCCCTCACCGCCGCCGCCCACCTGGCCAGCATGGGCGTCAAGCGGGTCGTCCGCCGCCCGCGCCCCGGCCGTCACATCGGCATCGAGCCTCTCGTGCGCACCGCGGGCCGCCACTCCTTCCCGAGTTCACATGCCACCTCGGCCGCCGCCGCGGCCGTCGCCTACGGCGCGCTGCGTCCGGTCGGCGCCCACCTCGTCCCGCCGCTCGCCGCCGCGATGTGCGTCTCCCGCATGATCGTCGGCGTCCACTACCCCTCGGACGTGGCCGCGGGCGCGGCGCTGGGCGCGCTCACCGCGCGCGTGGGTGCTGCCTGGATGAACGGAGGCAGCGATGCCTGAACGTATCTCCGCAGTCCTGGAGCGGCCTCGCCGGCCTCAGGACTCACCGCCGGGGCCGGTCGGTCTGCCGCTCGGCCTCCTGAAGACCGCGCGCCCCCGCCAGTGGGTGAAGAACATCCTGGTCGTCGCGGCGCCCGCGGCCGCCGGCGAGCTCTTCTCGCGGCACGCCCTGACGCAAGTGGCGATCGTCTTCGCGCTGTTCACGGCCGCCGCGTCGGCCGTCTACCTGATCAACGACGCGCGCGACGCGGACGCCGACCGGGCCCACCCCACCAAGTGCCGCAGGCCCGTCGCCGCGGGACAGGTGCCGGTCCCCGTCGCGTACGCCACGGGAGGCGTCCTCGCCGTCCTCGCGCCCGTGGCCGCCGCCGTCCTGTGCAACCCGCTGACAGCGGCGCTCCTGACCGCGTACGTCGGCATGCAACTCGCCTACTGCGTCAGCCTCAAGCACGTCCTCGTCGTCGACCTCACGATCGTCACGACCGGCTTCCTGATGCGCGCCATGATCGGCGGGCTCGCGCTGGAGATCCCGCTCTCGCGGTGGTTCCTGATCACCACGGGCTTCGGCGCGCTCTTCATGGTCTCCGCCAAGCGCTACTCGGAGGCCGTCCAGATGTCCGCGAGCTCCGGGGAACTGGGCGCCACGCGCGCGTTGCTCACCGAATACACCACCGGCTATCTGCGCTTCGTGTGGCAGCTGGCCGCCGGGGTCGCCGTCCTCGCCTACTGCCTGTGGGCCATGGAGGAGGGCGGCACCGCCAACGGCAGCCTGCTGCCCTGGCGCCAGCTGTCCATGGTCGCCTTCATCCTCGCGATCCTGCGCTACGCCGTCTTCGCCGACCGGGGCACCGCGGGCGAACCGGAGGACGTCGTCCTGCGGGACAGGGCGCTCGCCGTGATCGGCCTGGTCTGGCTCGCGATGTACGGACTCGCGGTCGCGGACTGGTGAGTTTGCTTTCCCGACGCGACTCTCCAAGGAGTGGCCGCCCGTGCGTCTGAACCACCTGCGTGAGCGGCTGCGGTCGCTCGGGCCCGAACTGCTCGGCTTCGCCGCCGCCGGGATCTGCGCGTACGCCGCCGACCTCGGCCTGTTCATCTGGCTGCGCGGACCGGTGGGCCTGGATCCGCTGACCGCCAAATCACTCTCCTTCGTAGCGGGCTGCTCGGTGGCCTACGCCGGCAACGCGCTCGGCACCTACCGCGACAAGACGGCCGAGGTCTCGCGGCTGCGCCAGTACGGGGTGTTCTTCGCCGTCAACATCGCCGGAGCCCTGGTGCAACTCATGTGCCTCGCGGTGTCCCACTACGGACTCGGCCTCACCTCCCAGCGCGCGGACACGATCTCCGGCGCCGGAATCGGTATGGCACTCGCCACAGTTCTGCGGTTCTGGGGTACCCGGACCTTGGTCTTCCGATCAACGGGCAGGACCTCGGGCAGGACAGCAGGCACGGAGGCGTCATGGACTGGCTGAAGAAACTGCCCGGCATCGGGCCGCTGGTGGCGAAAGGCATGCGCACGCACGCGTGGGCGGCCTACGAACGGCTCGACCGCGTGCACTGGGCACGCCTCGCGGCCGCCATGACGTTCATCAGCTTCCTGGCGCTCTTCCCGCTGCTCACGGTCGCGGCCGCGGTCGCCGCGGCGACGCTCTCCAAGAAGCAGCAGAACGCCATCGAGGACAAGATCTCCGAGCAGGTCCCCGGCATCTCCGACCAGCTGGACCTGGACGCCCTGATCGCCAACGCGGGCACCATCAGCCTCGTCGCGGGCGCCCTGCTGCTCTTCACCGGCATCGGCTGGGTCGGCTCGATAAGGGAGTGCCTGCGGGCCGTCTGGGAGCTGGAGGACGAGGAGGAGAACCCCGTCCTGCGCAAGGTCAAGGACGCCGGGGTGCTCATCGGGCTCGGCGGCGCGGGCCTCGCCTCGTTCGCCGCGTCCGCGCTCGCCTCGACCGCCGTCGGCTGGACCGCCGACGTCATCGGCATCGACGAGAAGGGCTGGGGCGCCGTGCTGCTCCAGGTCATCGGGTTCGCCGTCGCCGTCCTCGCGGACTTCCTGCTGCTGCTCTACGTCCTGACGCTGCTGCCCGGCGTCCAGCCGCACCGGCGCGAACTCGTGACCGCCGGGCTGATCGGCGCGGCCGGGTTCGAACTGCTCAAGCTGCTGCTCGGCGGCTATATGAAGGGCGTCGCCGCGAAGAGCATGTACGGCGCCTTCGGAGTGCCCGTCGCACTGCTCCTGTGGATCAACTTCACCGCGAAGCTGCTGCTGTTCTGCGCCGCCTGGACGGCGACGCAGAAGGCATCACGTACGGAAGAGGAAACGCCCGCCCCGGAGGAGGAAACACCCTCTCCGGAGAAGGCGCCCTCCGTCAGTCCTGACGCGCGCGACGGCCGGCCGGGCCCGGCAGCGGCATCCGGCGCCTGATCACGAAGACACCCGCGGCGAGCACCACGAGCACACCGCCCGTGATCGCGAGGGCGGTGCCCATGCCGCTCGACCCGCTCTCGGAGGCGTGCGCCGCCTTCTCGGCCGCGCCGCCGCCGTTGCCCGGGGCGCCCTTGCCCGCGCCGCCCGTGGCCGTGCCCTTCGGGGCGACGAGCTCACCCACCGGGTCGACCTTGCCCGCGGACTTGAAGCCCCAGTCGAAGAGCCGTTCGGTCTCCTTGTAGACCGCGTGCGGTTCTCCGGAGGAGGGGTTCATGACGGTGACAAGAAGAACCTTGCCATCGCGTTCGGCAACACCGGTGAAGGTGTTTCCCGCGTTCGTGGTGCTGCCGTTCTTGACGCCGGCGATGCCCTTGTAGGGGCTGATGCCGATGTCACCGGTCAGCAGGCGGTTGGTGTTCTGGATCGCGAAGGACTCGCGCTTCGTCTTGCCCTTGTCCTTCCCCTTGGTGATCTTCTTGGTCTCCCCGGGGAACTTGGCGGTGGCCGTCGAGCAGTACTCGCGGAAGTCCTTCTTCTGCAGCCCGGAGCGGGCGAACAGCGTCAGGTCGTACGCGGAGGAGACCTGCCCCTTGGCGTCGTAGCCGTCCGGGGAGACCACATGCGTGTCGAGCGCCTGGAGGTCCTCGGCGTGCTTCTGCATGTCCTTGACGGTCTCGTCGACGCCGTCGTTCATCGCGGAGAGGACGTGCACCGCGTCGTTCCCGGAGCGCAGGAAGACACCGAGCCACAGGTCGTGGACGGTGTACGTCTCGTTCTCCTTGATGCCGACCATGCTGCTGCCCGCACCGATGCCCGCCAGGTCGGAGAGCTCGACCTTGTGCTTCTGCGTCTTGGGGAACTTGGGCAGAACCGTATCTGCGAAGAGCATTTTGAGGGTGCTCGCCGGGGGCAGTCGCCAGTGTGCGTTGTGCGAGGCGAGGACCTCGCCGGACTCCGCGTCCGACACGATCCAGGAGCGCGCCGACAGTTCCTTGGGCAGGACGGGTGCGCCGGACTTGAGCCTCACCTGGGTGCCCGGCTTGCTGAGCTGGACGCCGCCGACCTTGGACATCGAGGCGGGCGGCTTCGGCTGGTCCTTGTCGCCGGGCTTGTCGTCCGCGAAGGCGGGAGCGGTGGTCGACACGGTGAGCAATGTCGCCGCAGCGAGCAGCATGGCGGCTTTTTTCGAGGCAGGCACGGACGAGAACGTACAGGGCCGGACCGGTGGAGCCGCCGCCGAGGTGCGCTGTGTCCCGTCGTCCCCACCCCGGCGGCGGTGCGCCAGAGAGCCTCGCGATACTGAACGTATGAAGCTCAGCCGACCGGTCTCCTGGTTCCTGCTCGCCTTCGGGGTGTGGAGCTGGTTCATCTGGATCACTTTCGTCAAGAACCTGTGGAAGGACGGCAGTGGGCTGGCCTTCGATGATGCGGACAACCCGACCGGGTACTTCTGGGTGCACCTGACGCTCGCCGTTGTCTCCTTTGTCTTGGGGACGGTGGTGGGGACCATCGGGTTCCGTGGAGTCCGTGCTCTGCGCAGAACTTCATAGCCGTGATCGTCCTCATGGTGCTCACGGTCGTCGCCGTCCTCGCGGCCTTCGCCGGGCTGCACTGGTACGCGTGGCGGCGACTGGTCCGTGACACCACGGCCGGACCCGGGCCCGCCCGGCGCGCCGGCACGGTGCTCTTCGTGGCCGGACCGCTGCTGATGTTCGCGGCGCTCGTGGCCGAGCGGGCCGGTGCGCCCTTCCTCTTGCAGCGAATCCTCGCCTGGCCCGGCTTCATGTGGATGGCTCTCTCGCTCTACCTGCTGCTCTATCTGCTGGCAGGGGAGCTGGTACGTCCCCTGGTGAGGCGGTGGGCGGAGCGTTCCCGGGCGGTTCCCGAGCGCGCGTCCGCTCCCGAGCCCGCCCCGGCTCCCGCCCCCGAAC
>NZ_LIRJ01000171.1 GCF_001419745.1 Streptomyces silaceus
CGCGCTGCTGCGCGAGAGCGGGCACCGGGCCGATTCGGTCTGCGGCATCGGGCTCGCCGTGCCGGGCCCGGTCGACAGCGAGACGGGCCGCGTCGTCCAGCCGCCGATCATGCCGGGCTGGGACGGGTACGACATAAGGGCCCGGCTGCGGCGCGCGTTCGCGGAGGAGAGCCCGACGGGGACCAGGCCCGGCACCCCCGCCGGGTCGCCCGTCCCCGCCGACCTCGTCGACAACGACGCCAACCTCATGGCGTACGGGGAACAGCGCACCCACTACCCGGACTGTTCGGCCTTCGCCCTGGTCAAGGTCTCCACCGGCATCGGCTCCGGCGTCGTCGTGGGCGGCGCGGTCTACCGGGGCATCGACGGCGGGGCGGGCGACATCGGGCACATACGGGTGCCCGACGGCGCGGGCGCCCTGTGCAAGTGCGGCTCCTACGGCTGTCTCGCCGCCGTCGCCAGCGGCCGGGCGATCGCCCGCCGCCTCACGGAGGCGGGCGTCCGCACGGAAGCGGGCGCCCCGGTGGCCTCGGGCTCGGACGTGCGGGCCCTCCTGGACGCCGGCCACCCCGAAGCCGTGGGCCTCGCGCGCGAGGCCGGGCGGCGCGTCGGCGAGGTCCTCGCGACCGTCGTGACGCTCCTGAACCCGGGCGTTCTCATGATCGCCGGAGATCTGGCCGGAACTCCCTTCCTCACGGGCGTCCGCGAGCTCCTCTATCAGCGGGCGCTGCCCCGCTCCACGGCCCACCTGGAGGTCGCCACCTCGCGGCTCGGCGAGCGCGCCGCGCTCATCGGAGCGGGAACGCTGGTGGTGGAACACCTGTATGCCCCCGAGCGGGCGGAACGGCGCCTCGCCGCGCTCGGCGTGTAGCGCCACCCGGAGCAGCCGCCGAGCGCGTCGCGAAAGTTCCCGAAGTCGGTCCGGATGCCAAGATCCGGCCCCGTCAAACGGCGTGATTCTCGCCACCCCTGATAGGCCTTGCGCTCAGATGAGCGGATCTCGGGCGACTGCACTTCTCCAAGGGGTGGCACTCAGTGCCACCGCTCGATCATTCATGAGCTGAACTCACATCTGAGATCAACACGCTCATCTGAGCAAATCCCAGGCTCTACGGGGGTTGCGACTTCAAGACTTGAAGACAAGAACGCCCCTTCGGCTACCGCTCAGTCACTTTCGATCTAGTGGCGGACGGGTGGTTACGGCCGCATGACGCACAAGTGGACGTACCCAGGCGCCTTCGATCTGGGTATGTTCCTCGCCGTCAGGGCAGCCACCGAGCTCTCGAGGAGTCGAGACCCGTGTCGGAAAACAAAGATCCCCACGTAGCTCACACGAGTGAGAGCGTGAAGTTCGTTTACGACTTCACCGAGGGCAACAAGGACCTCAAGGACCTTCTCGGCGGGAAGGGCGCGAACCTCGCCGAGATGACCAACCTCGGGCTGCCCGTCCCCCCGGGCTTCACCATCACCACCGAGGCCTGCAAGACGTACCTCGACAGCGGCGACGAGCCCGTCGAGCTGCGTGACGAGGTGAGTGCGCACCTCGACGCCCTCGAGAAGACGATGGGCAAGAAGCTCGGCCAGGCCGACGACCCGCTGCTCGTCTCCGTCCGCTCGGGCGCCAAGTTCTCGATGCCCGGCATGATGGACACCGTCCTGAACATCGGGCTCTCCGACAAGTCCGTGACGGGCCTCGCCAAGCAGTCCGGCGACGACCGCTTCGCGTGGGACTCCTACCGCCGGCTCATCCAGATGTTCGGCAAGACCGTTCTCGGCGTCGACGGCGACCTCTTCGAGGAGGCGCTGGAGAAGGCCAAGGAGGCCAAGAAGGTCACGGTCGACACGGACCTGGAGGCGGCCGAGCTCAAGAAGCTCGTCACCAAGTTCAAGAAGATCGTCAAGACCGAGGCCGGGCGGGACTTCCCGCAGGACCCGCGCGAGCAGATGGACCTCGCGATCCGTTCGGTCTTCGAGTCGTGGAACACCGACCGCGCCAAGCTCTACCGCCGCCAGGAGCGCATCCCCGGCGACCTCGGCACCGCGGTCAACATCTGCTCGATGGTCTTCGGCAACCTCGGCCCGGACTCCGGCACGGGCGTCGCGTTCACCCGCGACCCGGCCTCCGGCCACCAGGGCGTGTACGGCGACTACCTGCAGAACGCGCAGGGCGAGGACGTGGTGGCGGGCATCCGCAACACCGTCCCGCTCGCCGATCTGGAGCAGATCGACAAGAAGTCGTACGACCAGCTCATGCAGATCATGGAGACCCTTGAGACGCACTACAAGGATCTCTGTGACATCGAGTTCACCATCGAGCGCGGTCAGCTGTGGATGCTGCAGACCCGCGTCGGCAAGCGCACCGCAGGCGCCGCCTTCCGCATCGCCACGCAGCTCGTGGACCAGGGCCTGATCGACGAGGCCGAGGCGCTGCAGCGCGTCAACGGCGCCCAGCTCGCGCAGCTGATGTTCCCCCGCTTCGACGAGGGCGCGAAGGTCGAGCAGCTCGGCCGGGGCATCGCCGCGTCACCCGGTGCCGCGGTCGGCAAGGCGGTCTTCGACTCGTACACCGCCATCAAGTGGTCGCGCTCGGGCGAGAAGGTCATCCTGATCCGCCGCGAGACCAACCCCGACGACCTCGACGGCATGATCGCGGCCGAGGGCATCCTGACCTCGCGCGGCGGCAAGACCTCGCACGCCGCCGTCGTGGCGCGCGGCATGGGCAAGACCTGTGTCTGCGGGGCCGAGGACCTGGAGGTCGACACCAAGCGCCGCCGCATGACCGTGGGCGAGACCGTCGTCGAGGAGGGCGATGTCGTCTCCATCGACGGCTCGACCGGCAAGGTGTACCTGGGCGAGGTGCCCGTGGTCCCCTCCCCCGTCGTCGAGTACTTCGAGGGCCGCATGCACGCGGGCGCCGACGACGCCGACGAGCTGGTCGCCGCCGTGCACCGGATCATGGCGTACGCGGACCGGGTGCGCCGTCTCCGTGTCCGTGCCAACGCGGACAACGCCGAGGACGCCCTCCGTGCCCGCCGCTTCGGCGCGCAGGGCATCGGCCTGTGCCGCACCGAGCACATGTTCCTCGGCGAGCGCCGCGAGATGGTCGAGCGCCTGATCCTCGCCGACGCCGACGACGAGCGCGAGGACGCCCTCAAGCAGCTCCTGCCGCTGCAGAAGCAGGACTTCGTGGAGCTCTTCGAGGCGATGGACGGCCTGCCCGTCACCGTCCGGCTGCTCGACCCGCCGCTGCACGAGTTCCTGCCCGACATCACCGAGCTGTCGGTCCGCGTGGCGCTCGCGGAGTCCCGCGAGGACCACAACGAGAACGACCTGCGCCTGCTCCAGGCCGTGCACCGCCTGCACGAGCAGAACCCGATGCTGGGCCTGCGCGGCGTGCGCCTCGGCCTCGTCATCCCCGGTCTGTTCACCATGCAGGTGCGGGCCATCGCGGAGGCCGCGGCCGAGCGCAAGAACGCCAAGGGCGACCCGCGCGCGGAGATCATGATCCCGCTCGTCGGCACGGTCCAGGAGCTGGAGATCGTCCGCGAGGAGGCCGAGCAGGTCATCGCGGAGGTCGAGGCGGCGACGGGCGTCGAGCTGAAGCTCGCGCTCGGCACGATGATCGAGCTGCCGCGCGCCGCGCTCACCGCGGACCAGATCGCGGAGGCCGCCGAGTTCTTCTCCTTCGGCACGAACGACCTCACGCAGACCGTCTGGGGCTTCTCCCGGGACGACGTGGAGGCCTCGTTCTTCACGGCGTACCTGGAGAAGGGCATCTTCGGCGTCTCCCCGTTCGAGACGATCGACAAGGACGGCGTCGGCAAGCTCGTGAAGGACGCCGTCAAGGCGGGCCGCGCCACGCGCCCCGACCTCAAGCTCGGCGTCTGCGGCGAGCACGGCGGTGACCCGGAGTCCGTGCACTTCTTCCACGAGGTGGGCCTGGACTACGTCTCCTGCTCGCCGTTCCGCATCCCCGTGGCCCGCCTGGAGGCCGGCCGCGCCGCTTCCCACTCGACGGGCAGCGACCACCGGTAGGCACCAGCCCACCGGCCGAAAACCCCGGGACCGTCGCCGTGTCCCCGACCCTCAGTACCGATGCGGCGGCGGTTCCGGTTCGCGATGAGGGGGCAGCACCCTGTGCGGGGGTGCTGCCCCTTCGGCATGCCCGGACCGAGTCGGACCACCTGCCCTGACCCGGTCGGACCACATGGCCTGACCGGGCCGGACGACCGGCCTATTCCGTTCTCAGCTCGCGGCTTCCGGCCCGGTTCTTCGCGATGTTCCGTGTCTTCTTGGTGTTGGCCGACTCGGCGACCACGGCGAGTACCGCCGGCGACCTCGACCACTCGGCGAGGTAGCGCTGCATCCAGTCCGTGACCTCCGCCAACTCGGCCGGTGTCGGCACGTGACCGTCCTTGACGGACAGGTAGAAGAGCCAGTCGTGGATGCGGCGGCGGATGAACTCGCGGTTCCCCTCCGCCTTGAGCCGCTCGATCTCCGGCAGCAGTTCGTCCGACCACCGCCGGAACTCGGCAGGACCGGTCGCCTTCCCCGCGATCTCGTCCACGAGGGCGACCACCGCCGTCTTGGCCCCCATCTCGTCGGGGTCGCGCAGGATCGTGGCCACGATCGCGCGGTCCCGGTCGCGGCTCCGCGAGGAAGCGGTCGCCGAGACGACGCGTAGGTACGCGGACGTTCGGGCGTGGTCGTCCGCGAGCGCCTCGTCGACGTCCACGTCCACGATGCCGGCCTCCGCCAGCAACGCGGACACATCGGAACGCAATGTCATCGCTTCATCCCTTCCCGCAGGCCTTCTTGGCGGCATCGGCGGCCTCGCGCTGCTCCTTCGCGGCCCGCTCCTCCGCCTGGCTCCGCTTGCCGAGCTTCCTGACGGCGGTCCTGATCTGTGGCTTGAAGTGCTCCACCGCCTGTCGCTGCTTGCTCGAAAGCTCCGGCTGGTTGTGGAGGGGTTTTCCGTTCGCCCCGATTCTGACCTCGCGACCCCCGCCACCGGTGACATGGGCGTGCGCCGGCTTGTCGACGTCGTACTCGTGCACGACGATCTTCACACCGTTCTTGCTGACGTCGAGGAGGGAGAGGCCCAGCGGGTCGATCCACATGAACGGGTTGGGCACGTAGCTGTGCGGCGCGAAGCCACCGGCGAGACCGATCGGGTCCGAGGTGAGGTAGCGGGCGGTCTCGGGGTCGTAGTGCCGGAAGTAGTTGTAGTGCAGCCCCGTCTCGGGGTCGTAGTACTGGCCGGGGAAACGCAGTGGCGTGTACGCGGTGGCGCCTCGGTTCCAGACCGTGGTGCCCCAGAGGGTGGTCCTGGTGCGCCAGGCGATGTCGCCCTGTTCGTCGAGGAGTTCGGTCGGGGTGCCGACGAGATCGGTGACGATGGCGTAGAAGCGGGCGTCCACTTCGTCGTCGGTGAGGTGTTTGCGCTCTGTCTGGGCCAGGGGGCACAGTCCGTCATGATCCCATGTGAGGGTCACCGATTCCGGTGCGCCCGGGGTGTGGCTCGTCTGTTCGCAGAGGGTCATGTCGTCCCAGGTGAAGTCGACCTGTTCCGCCACCCCCTGTTCCGTCATGCGCTGTTTGGCGATGCGGCGGCCCAGGGGGTCGTAGAGGTAGCGCCACCGTGTGCCGTCGGGGGTCGTCACGGAGGTGAGGCGGTCCTCCGCGTCCCATGCGTAGTGCCAGGTATCGGGTTTGCGGGACAGGCGGGTCTTCTGGCGCAGGGTGGTGCGGCCCGCGGTGTCGTACTCGTAACGGACGTTGCCTGCCACGGTGATACGGGTGCCGGTGTACGCGCGGGGGCCCGTTGCCTCTTGGCCCGGCATGGGCGCCGGCCAGGAGGCGTTGGTCTGATTGCCCGCCGCGTCGTAGGCGTAGGTCTCCGTCCAGCCCGCCGCGTGGACCGCGGTGACGCGGCCCGCCGCGTCCAGGTCGAAGCGGCGCGCGCCGTTGAGCTGGTCCTCCATGCCGGTCAGATGGTCGTCCGCACGGTACGTGTACGCACGGTGCTGGATGCGCGTGCGGGCCGGGCCCATCAGTTCCTGTTGCGACAGGCGGCCCGCGACGTCGTACACGTTCGTCAGCGTCAGGGCCTCGCCGACCGTGCGGGTGAGTTCCCGGCCCGCCCCGTCGTGCGTGAACGCCAGCCTTCGCCCGGAGGCGGTCAGTTCGGTGCGGCGGCCTGCCGCGTCGTACGTCCAGGTGCTCGTCGCGCCGGACGGCGTGGTGCGGCCGGTGCGGCGGCCCAGCGCGTCGTAGGTGTGGGTCAGGGTGCGGCCGTTGACCGTTTCCGCGAGCAGGCGGCCCGCCCCGTCCCGCTCCAGGGTCAGGGTCACGTCCGGGCTCACCGCCTCGGTGAGGGCGCCTGTCGCGTCGTAGGCGTAGCGCGTGATCACGGCGCCCGCCACGTTCTGCGTGACCGTCCGGCCCAGCTCGTCCCGTTCGAAGGTGATCTCGTCGCCCGCGGCCGTCGTACGGGTCGTCAACTGGCCCGCCGCGTCATAGGCGTACGTCAGTGAGCGGTCGTCGAAGTCCGACTCGGCCACCAGGCGGCCCGCCGCGTCGTACTCGTAACTCCACTTCAGGCCCTGCGGGTTGGTGACCCGGCGGAGCCGGAGCTGGACGTCGTGGGCGAACTCGTAGCGTGCGCCGTCGGGGTCCGTGCGGGCCGCGATGAGGTCGAAGTGCGTGTACTCGTGTGTCGTGGTCGCGCCCATCGCGTCCGTGTGCGAGACGCAGTTGCCCTCGGCGTCGTACGTCCACGACTCCGACGAACCGTCCGCCTCCGTGCGCCGTGCCGGCTTGCCCTCCACCGTCCACTCGAACCGCGTGGTCGCGCCCGTCGGGTCCGTGATCGTGTGCACGCGGCCGAAGGGGTCGAGGCCGTAGCGGGTCACCGCGCCCAGCGGGTCCGTGACGTCCAGCGGCAGGCCCGCCGCGTTGCAGCGCAGCTCGGTGGTGTGGCCGAGGGGGTCCGTGACGGTGGCCACGGCTCCGGTGGCGTCGTGGGTGAAGTGGTGTGTCATGCCGTCGCGGCCGGTCACGCTGGTGCAGTTGCCCCGCTCGTCCCAGGTCTGGCGCTGGACGACGCCGTCCGGGCCGACGATCTCGACCGGCAGGTCGAGGTCGTTGTACACCGCGCCGGCGCGCGTGCCGTCCGGAGAACGTACCGCGGTCAGATTGCCGTGCTCGTCCCAGGTGTTCTCGGTGCGGCGACCCAGCGCGTCGGTGCGGGCGAGCAAGTTGTTCCAGCTGTCCCACTCGCTGTGGACGGTGCCGCCCAGGGGGTCCGTCTCGGACAGGAGCTGGCTGAGGTCGTTGTAGCGGTAGACGGTGGTTTGGCCGAGGGCGTCGGTGTAGCGGGTCTCCTGCTCATCGGGGCGGTACTCGATGGTGCATGCCAGGTGGCCGCCGGTGCTCTCGCCGCGGACGCAGCGGTCCTCGTCGTCGTAGGTGAAGCGGTACCAGGTGTCGTTGCTGTCGGTCCAGGACGTGATGCGGGCTTCGTCGTCGTAGTCGAGCCACAGCCTCGGACCGGCCGAGCCGTGGATCTCGGCCAGGTTGCCGACCTCGTCGTAGCCGTACGCGGCCACCAGTGTGCCGCCGGGGGCGTCCTCGGTGCCGGGGGCGCCGGTGCCTGTGCCGGGGGTGAGCAGACGCAGCGCGGTGACGCGGTGGTCGTCGGTGTCCACCTTCAGGTGATAGCCGCCGGTGTGGCGTATCGCCGTGGGTGCGCCGGTGGGGTCGTGGTCGATGTCGATGCGGTTGCCGTTGCGGTCGGTGATGGCGCGCAGGGGCAGGGTTGCGTGTCGCTCTCCGGCAGAGGGGTTGTCCGCCGTGTCCGCCGCATCCCCCTTCTCCGCTGCGTCGGGTATGACCGGGAGGAAGTGGCGGACGTGGCCGGTCTGCGGGTCGGTGGCCGTGACCGTGCCCGCGTCGTCGACGCTCAGCGGCCAGCGGGGGCCGTGGGCGGGGAGCACGGGTACACCGCCGGGTTCGGGGTGGGGGTAGCAGAGCAGCCGGCCGTCCTCGGTGACGTAGATCAGACCCTCGTCGTCGATCTCGACCCGCTCGTCCAGCGTGGAGGCCCATGAGTCGCCGTACCAGTGGCCCCAGCGGTACGTGGACAGGTGCGTGCGCTGGAGGACGAGCGGGAGCAGCCCCGGCAGCTCGACGTCCACCTTCTCCATGAGCATCTCGCCGGAGATCATGTCGATGGGGTCGCCGTTCTTGCAGCGGCCCTTGGCCGACTTGCCCTTGCCCGCCACCTTCTTCATGCCGCCCGAGAGGGCCTTGCGCAGTCCCCCGGAGCGCAGTCCTCGGCCGGCGGCCTTCATGCCCTTGGCGAGTTTGGCGGCGGTGGTGAGGCCCTTGGCGCCGGGGATGCAGTCCATGGCGGCGAAGGCCACGTCCATGAGCGTGGCCTGGCCTTTCGCGTATTTGCTCAAAGTGTCGGCCAGCACGATCGCGCCCGCGACGATGACGATGGCGGCGAGGATCGGCCCGCCCACGATCATCGCGATGACGCCCACGACGGCGACGACGACCTTGCAGACGGCGACGATGGTGTCCCAGTTGTCGGACACCCAGTCGCCGATCTCCTCCCACCACTTACGGTTCTGGATACCGGCGTCGGAGGCCTCGTCGATCTTCCGCTTGGCGGTGCCCGCCGCGTCCTCACGGATCTTGCGGGCGTCCGCGGCCATCTTCTTCGCCGCTTCGAGGGCACTCTGCGCGGAGTCCACATCACCCTGCGCGGACTTCTGGGCCTTCTCCGCGGAGGCCGCGTTGCGGGTGGCGGCCTTGACCTTGTCCGGGTCGGGCTGGGGCACGTCCTTGCCCTTGGAGCCGCCGTCGTCCTTGTACTTGTCGGCTTCCTTGCCCGCCCTCTCCACCCAGGAATCCGCCGAGGAAAGCCGCGACTTGGCCGACGACAGATCCGCCTGGGCCTCACGACCCTTCACCAGGGCCTTGTCGGCCATGGTCTGCGCACGCTCCAGTTCCGGCCAGTACCCCGACAGCGCGTCGCCCGCCATCTCATAGCTCTTCTTGAGCTTCTTCAGCTTGCTCGGCGCGTCCTCGAACTTCTCCGTGAAGGCCTCCGCGGTCTGCCCGGCCCACTGCAAGATGGCGTCCTCGCCCGCCATCCCCTTGATGTCCCGCAGGACTTTCCCCACGTCATCGGCGAAGTCATGCAGACTCCCGGCGAGCTTCCGCACCCGCTGCGGATCACCCGGCGTCGGGTCCTTCTCCAGGTCAAGTACATGCCAATCCTGAGGTCGGTACGACACCGAAACGTTCCCCCGTCAAGTTGTCCACTTACGTCCCGAGACGCACCAGAAGCAGCTCTGGCGGTGCCCGTCCTGCACGAAGGATAGCCATAGCATTCAAGCCACTTGATCTTGATCACGGAAGTGCGGCGCCCGGCGAGGCGTGCGGCATCGGCAAGCGGCCGGCGGATCTCTTCTGACCCACGGCCCTGGTCAGTGCCGGGTCACACCGCCGGTTCGGGCAGGGACAGGAGTTCCGTCCTGTGGCGGGCCGCGGCCGCCGCGGCTGCCGGGCCGCCCAGTGCGGCCACGCCGATCAGGCGGTCACCCTGGTAGTAGCCGTAGAGCAGGTCGCCGTCCGCGGAGGCCGGGTCGCCTTCGAGGAGGCGGGTGCGGTCGGCGAGGGCGGGCTGGCCGAAGGACTGCAGGCGCAGCGCGAACTGGTCGCTCCAGAAGGACGGCAGCGGCGCGAACGGGGCGGGCTCGGGGCCCTCGGCGCCGTTCAGCCCCGCGACCAGGGTGCGGGCCGCGTGGCGGGCGCTGTCGCCGGGGATGGACCAGTGCTCGACGCGGCGGGGCAGCGGGCCGTAGCGCGGGTTCGGGAAGCGTGCCACGTCGCCGACGGCGACCGCGTGCGCCAGGCCGCCGATGCGCAGCTGTGCGTCGCACAGGATGCCGTCGCCGAGGTCGAGTCCCTCGGTGGCGGCCAGCCATTCGGTGTTGGGCAGGGAGCCGACCGCCTCGACGACCACGTCGGCGGCCACCTCGGTCCCGTCGTCGAGCACCGCGTGCGTGGCGGTCAGATCAGCGACCAGACGGCCCATCAGGAAACGTACCCCTTGGGCCTCGTGGCGTCGGCGCAGCGCCCGTGCCAGGTCGTCGCCGACCGCCAGGGCCATCGGCTCGGCCTCCGGCGCGACGACCGTCACCGCGCAGCCCGCCGTCCGCGCGGTGGCGGCCACCTCGCAGCCGATGAAGCCCGAGCCGATGACGAGCACCCGGGCCCCCTCGACCAGCCGGACGCGCAGCGCCGCCGAGTCCTCCAGGGTGCGTACGACGTGCCGGCGCGGGCCACCGGCAAAGGGGAGCCTGCGTGGCCGCACCCCCGTCGCGGCCACCAGACCCTCGTACGCGTGGACGGCACCGTCGGCCAGCGTGAGCGTGCGCGCGGCCAGGTCGGCGGCGGCGACCGCCGTGCCCAGGTGCCATTGGACATCGTCGACGCTGGCCCTGCGGCGCAGCTCGGTGCCCTCGGCCGGGGCGTCTCCCGCGAGGACCTCCTTGGACAACGGAGGCCTGTTGTAAGGGAGATGGGGCTCGTCACCGAAGACGGTGATCGCCCCCCGCCACCCCGCGGCCCGCAGCTGTTCCGCCGCGCGCAGCCCGCCGAGCGAGGCGCCGACGACGGCGATGCCCGCTGCCGTCACGCGTCAGCCCTCGACCCGGATGGCCTGGAGGGGGCAGACGTCGGCGGCGTCCTCGGCGTCGTCGCGCAGCGCGTCGTCGGGCGCGTCGACGTAGGCGAGGTGCCCCTCCTCGTCGAGCCGGAAGATGTCCGGCGCGGCGAAGACGCACTGCCCGTGGTCCTGGCAGACGTCCAGGTCGACGATCACTCTCAGCATCTCAACTCCCTTCTCCCTTGCGGGGCTTCAGGCATGGGGCTCAGCTGCGGTGCTCACGGCGCGGCGGGCGGATGCCGCGGAACTCCCAGTCGCCGCCGAGCGCCGTGGAGAGGACCTCCTCGGACTCGGTGGGCTGGGCTCCGACGTCCGTGCGGACGGCCGTCGGCCCGGTGACGATGTGGTTGGTGAGCCGGCCGAGGCCCTCGGCCTCGACCTCGACGACGTCGCCCGGCCGGACCGGACGCGACCCCGCGGGCGTCCCGGAGAGCAGGACGTCGCCGGGTTCCAGGGTGATCGTGCGGGCGATGTCGGCGACGAGGTAGTGCATGTCCCAGCGCATCTCGTCGGTCGAACCGTCCTGTACCAGGCGGCCGTTGACGTAGGTGCGCAGGTACTTGCCGTGGAAGTCCCAGCCGGTGACCAGGCCGGGGCCGAGCGGGCAGAGCGTGTCGGAGCCCTTGACGCGGAGCATGGAACCGGCGTCGGTGTCGCGGAAGTCGTGCAGCCCGAAGTCGTTGGCGACGGTGAAGCCCGCGATGTACGCGCCGGCGTCCGCGGGCGCGACGTTGCGGCAGGTGCGGCCGATGACGATGCCGATCTCGCCTTCGTAGTTGAGGTACTTGCAGCCCTCGGGCCGCACGACCGCGCCGCCGTGGGCGTTGAGCGCGGAGACCGGCTTGTGGAAGTAGGTGGGCGCGGGCGGCAGCGAGACGCCGAACTCCTCCACCCTGCTGCGGTGGTTGAGGTGGACGGCGACGACCTTGGAGGGCCGCACGGGCGGCAGGTGGTGCGCCTCGGCCGCCTTGACGCTGCGGCCGTCGGCGGCGATCAGCTCGTCGCCCTCGCGCACGACCTGGACGGCGGCACCGTCCAGGAGGACGCGGCGGTACTCGGTGGTCGCGGTCATGCGACGGCCTCACTCGGGTCGGAGGTGCCGGTGGCGGGAGTTCCGGTGCCGGAGGTACCGGTCCAGCCGTCGGCCGGGCGGTCGAACCACAGGTGGATCTGGCCGGTGCCGACGGAGTTCTCGTACGCGCTGTAGGCACGCCCCGCGGCGGTGCAGCGCTCCTCGCCGAGGGCCCCGATCATCATCAGGTAGTGGCCGAAGCGGGCCTCCGGCCTGTGGGTGAGGAACTCCGGCATGGTGGCGAGGACCTGGGCGTGGTCGCCGCGCTCGAACCACTCGATGCGCCGCTCGTCGGCGGCCCGCGCCTCGGGGGTGCGGATGTGGGAGGGGTCGCTGGACTCGTGGGCGCGCAGTTCGCGCAGCGGCCAGAAGGTGTGGGACAGGGCGCCGGAGGCGATGAGGAGGACCTTGCGGCCCGGCAGTGCGGCGACCCCGTCGGCGAGCGCGCGGCCGAGCCGCAGATGGTCCTCCGCGTCGCCGGTCTGACAGACCCCGATCGAGATCCACTTCTTGTCGGGGAGGCCTTGGCCCAGGTACGTCCACAGATTGATCGTGGCGTAGTACACGGGCAGGAAGGGATCGTCGATCGGGGTGATCCAGGTGCCGTGCGCGTCCGCGAACCGGGCGATGGAGTGGGCGAGTTCGGGGTCGCCCGGGTAGTCGTAGGGCATGCGGCACATCCCGCGCGGCAGCTCCTCGGAGGTGAAGAGGCCGGCGCGGCGGGGCTGGGCGGAGACGACGAACTCGACGGTGGTCGCCCAGTGCGAGTCGAGGACGACGACCGTGTCGTAGTCGAGCGTCTCGAAGACGTCGGTACGCAGCCTGCGCAGGCCGGGGACGAGGCTGATCTCGCGGCCTTCGTTGAGCTCTTTGCGGACCGCCTCGGGCAGCACGATGGTGGGCACGTGGGCGAGGAGCCCGGCGCCGACGATCTCGCCCGGGGCCTCGCGCCGGGTCCCGCCCGCGTCCCCCCGCCGGGTGTCACTCGTCACGGGCCCACCCCTTCGGCGCGGTCACGGTGTTCTTCAGGTCGCAGTAGAAGTCGAAGGACCAGTCGCCGCCCTCGCGTCCCACACCGGACTGACGGGAGCCGCCGAAGGGTGCGGAGAGGTCGCGTACGAAGAAGCAGTTGACCCAGACCGTGCCCGCGACGAGCCGCTCGGTGATCCGCCGGGCGCGCTCGCGGTCGCCCGCGGCGAGGGTGGCGGCGAGGCCGAAGCGGGTGCCGTTGGCGAGGCGCACGGCTTCGTCGTCGTCGCCGTCGGGGAAGGTCTGGAGGGTGAGGACGGGTCCGAAGACCTCCTCCTGGACGATCTCGGAGTCCTGGTCGACGTCGGTGAGGAGGGTGGGCAGGTAGTAGGTGCCGCCGAGAGCGCTGTCGAGGGCGTCGTTGCGGCCGCCGCCGATGACGGCCTTGGCGCCCGCTTCGAGGGCGCGGCGCACGAACCCGTCGACGCGCTCGACATGGCGGGGGTGGATGGTGGGGCCGAGGTCGGTGGCCTCCTCGCGCGGATCTCCCTGGGTCAACTTCGTGACCCGGTCAAGAAAGTGACCGAGGAAGGCGTCGCGTACGGACTCCTCCACGAGGATGCGGGTGGCGGCGAGACAGACCTGGCCCGCGTTGTCGTACTGCTCCACGGCGAGGTCGGCCGCCAGTTCCAGGTCGGCGTCGGCGAGGACGAGCAGCGGGGACTTGCCGCCGAGCTCGAAGCTGCACGGCACCAGGTGCGCGGCGGCGGCCCCGGCGATCCGGCGCGCGGTGGGCACCGAGCCGGTGAAGCTGATGCGCCGCACGCCGGGATCGGCGGTCAGCGGCGCGCCGGCCTCGTCGCCGTACCCCTGCACCACGTTGAAGACCCCGGGCGGCAGCCCCGCCTCGTGCGCGATGTCCGCGAAGAGCGAGGCGGTCAGCGGGGTCCACTCGGCGGGCTTGAGGACGACGGTGCAGCCCGCCGCGAGGGCCGGCGCGATCTTCCAGGTGGCGAGCATCAGCGGCGCGTTCCACGGCGTGATCAGGACGGCGGGGCCCGCCGGGTCCCAGCTGACGTGGTTGGTGTGCCCGCGCGTGTCGAAGTCGGGGTGGCCGAGGGCGAGGAGGCGGTCGGCGAAGTAGCGGAGGTTGTGGGCGACGCGGGGCATGACACCGCGGCGGTGGGAGCGCAGCAGGGCGCCGTTGTCGGTGGTCTCGACGATCGCGAGGTCCTCGGAGCGGGCCTCGACGCCGTCGGCGACGGCGTGCAGCAGCCGGGCGCGCCCGGCGGGCGGAGTGGCGGCCCAGCCCGGGAAGGCGGCGCGGGCGGCGGCGACGGCGGCCCGCGCCTCGGCGGCGCCGCCGCGGGCGATCTCGGCGAGGGGCGTTCCGTCGATGGGCGAGCGGTCGGTGAACGAGATCGGCGAGGCGAGGCGGGTGCCGCCGATCCAGTGCCGGGTGTCGACGGGCACGCCGGCGACGGTCGCCGTGTGCGGGGGCTGCGCGGGCTCGGGTGCGGGGGGTGCGGGGGGTGCCATCGCGACCTCCAGTTCGTTTGAACCCAAACAACATTATGGACGGAGGGGTGGCGGGGTCAACCCCTCGACGCGTCAGGCCTGTTCGCGGCAGACCTGTTCGCAGGATCAGCCCTTCGCGGCGGCAGGCCGGCTCGCGAGGGCCGGCCCCTCGTGACGGCAGCCCCGTTCGCGGGACCGCCCCCTCGCGGCGGCAGACCCGCCCACCGGGCCACCCCCTCACGACGGCAGACCTGTCCACAGGGCCGACCCCTCGTGGCCGCAGGCCCGTTCGGCTACCGTTTGGATACCGTTTGGACTCAAACAAAACTCAGGGAGGCACCGATGCCCGACGACGCCCTGACCACCTCCGGCCACCAGGACTGGCTCCGCCGGGCGGATGAACTCGTCCCCCGGCTGCCCACCCGGCACCGCGTCGCGGGCGCCGACGCGGACGGTTCGGGCGACGCGTTCCCCGTCGTCGCGCCGCGCGACGGCCGTACGCTCGCGCTGGTCGCGGACGCCGGCGAGAAGGAGGTGGGCCTGGCGGTCACCGCCGCCCGCCGCGCCTTCGACACCGGCCCCTGGCCCCGCCTCTCTCCCGCCGACCGGGGCCGCACCCTCCTGCGGATCGCCGCTCTCGTCGAAGAGCACCGCTCCGAACTCGCCCTCGCCGTCACCCTGGAGAACGGCAAGCCGATCACGGAGTCGTACGGCATCGAGCTGCGCGCCCTGGCGAACACCTTCCGCTGGTACGGCCAGCTCGCCGACAAGCTCACCGACGAGTCCCCGCACACCTCCCCCGACGCGCTCGCCCTCGTCACCCGCGAACCGTCCGGCGTGGTGGGCGCGGTCGTCCCGTGGAACTTCCCGCTCACCCTGGCGGCCTGGAAGGTGGCCCCCGCGCTCGCCGCGGGCTGCACGGTCGTCCTCAAGCCGTCCGAACTCACCCCGCTCTCCGCCCTGTTGCTCGCCCGGCTGGCCGACGAGGCGGAGCTGCCGCCCGGTGTGCTCAACGTCGTCGCGGGCGACGGCCCGACCGCCGGGCGCGCGCTCGGCCGCCACCCGGACGTGGACGTCCTCGCCTTCACCGGCTCCACGGCCGTCGGCCGGCACTTCCTGCGGTACGCCGCCGACTCCAACCTCAAGCGGGTCTGGCTCGAACTCGGCGGCAAGTCGCCGAACATCGTGCTGCCCGACGCCCCCGACCTCGCGGCCGCCGCGGCCACCGCCGCGTGGGGCGTCTTCTTCAACCAGGGCGAGATGTGCACGGCGCCGTCGCGGCTCCTCGTGCACGCCTCCGTCGCCGAGGAGGTCACGGCGGCGGTCGTCGAGCGGGCGCGCACGCTGCGGGTGGGCGATCCGCTGGACCCCGCCTCCGAGATGGGGGCGCTGGCGGGCGCGGCGCGGGTGACGGCCGTGCGGGAGCACGTGCGCGGGGGCCAGGAGTCCGGCGCGCGGCTGCGGATCGGGGGCTCGCCGCGCGACGTCGTGCCCGGCGGCGCCTACTTCGACCCCACCGTCTTCGACCGGGTCGACCCGGCCTCGGCGCTGGCCCGCGAGGAGATCTTCGGCCCGGTGCTCGCCGTCCTCGCCTTCGACACCCTGGACGAGGCGGTCGCGCTCGCCAACGCCACCGAGTACGGGCTCGCGGCGGGCCTGTGGACCGCCGACCTGTCGACCGCGCACACGGTCGCGCGGCGGCTGCGGGCGGGCACGGTGTGGGTCAACTGCTACGAGGAGGGCGACCTCACGGTGCCCTTCGGCGGCTACAAACAATCCGGGCACGGGCGGGACAAGTCGGCGCACGCGCTGGAGAAGTACACGGAGCTGAAGACGACGTGGATCCAGCTGTGACGACGGCCTCCGACGGGATGACGGCACCCGGCGCGCCCCACCCGGTGACGGCACCCGGCGTTCCCCACCCAGTGACGGCACCCGGGGTCCGGGCGCGCACCCCGGGCTCCCCGGGCGTCCCGCGCCCCCTGATCGCCCTCCCCCAGCGATACGCCGCCAGGACCTCCGCCCTGCGCTACGCGGCCGTGGTCACCGCGCGCGCCCTCGCGGACGCCGTGTTCCGCGCGGGCGGCGAGCCGTTCATGATGCACCCCGGCCCGCCGGAGGAGGCCGCCGACCGGCTGGCGCGCTGCGCCGGGCTGCTGCTGCCCGGCGGCGGGGACCTCGCGCCGTGGCGGTACGCGGACGGCGCGGACGTGCACCGGTCCGTGTACGACGTCGACGACGCGCAGGACGACTTCGACCTGGCGCTCGCGCGGTGCGCGCTGGACGCCGGCCTGCCGACCCTGGCGGTCTGCCGGGGGCTCCAGGTGGTGAACGTCGCGCTGGGCGGCACGCTGCGGCAGGACATGGGCGGCCCCGACGGCGAGCACCGCCACAAGGTGCACCCGGTGCGGGTGGCGGAGGGCTCGACGGTGGCCCGTGCGATGGGTGCCGCCACGGGGGTGGCATCGGCGTCCTGTTACCACCACCAGTGCGTGGACGGTCTCGGCCAGGGGCTCGTCCCCACCGCGTGGGCGGCCGACGGAACGGTCGAGGCGCTCGAACTCCCCTCCGCCGCCGGGTGGTTCGCGGCGGTGCAGTGGCATCCAGAGGACACGGCGGCCGTGGACGGGGCCCAGCACGGACTGTTCCTGGACCTGGTGCGGGCGGCGGAGCGGCCGGCCGGACGCGTGTGATCCACGGACCGGCGGGGGGGGCGCACAGCTCCCCGCGGCGGCCCCCTACGCCGCGCCGTCCGTCTTCGCCCGGCGGCCGCTGCGGCGGGGGCGGGGTTCGGCGCCGGCCAGGAGCTGGAGGCGGCGGTCGTCGCCCTTCTCCTCGGTCTGGAGCACGATCTTGCGGAGCAGGTCCGCGAGGGTCCGGCACTCCTCGTCCGTGAGGCCCTCGGCGACGAAGGCCTCCTCCGCGTTGAAGGCGGGGAAGACCTCGCCCATGAGGCGTTCGCCCTCGGCGGTGAGGCTGAGGAGGGCGAGGCGGCCGTCGTCGGGGTGGCCGCGGCGTTCGAGGAGGCCGCGCCCCGCGAGCGTACGGGCGACTCCCGTGAGCGTGCCCTTGGAGATGCCGGCCTCCTCGGCGACGTACCGCGTCTCCATCTCGCCCCAGATCCAGACGACGTAGAGCACGACGAAGGACGTCCACGTCAGGTCCGCCGCGCGCAGCACGGAGTTCTCGAAGTGCTGCCGCACGGCGGCCGCCGCGCGGTAGATGTTCGATACGGCGGCCATCTGCTCGTACGCGACGGGGGTGCCGCCGAGCTTGGCCCGGACCGCCTTCTCGGTCTCGCGGATGGTGCGATGGCCCGTCACGTCCGTGTCTCCCTGTTGCCGTGGTGCGGGTGGTGCGCGTGGCCGCCCCAGTCTTTCAACACCCCTTGCCGGAGTGCACGCGTCTCCGTACCATCGGCGCCACTCGAATTTCGTACGGGCTCAAACGATATCGCGTTTCCGCCAGCAGCGCCCTCCCCTCCCCGGAGTCCCGGTATGGCCATCGACCACCATGGATCAGCCTCGCCCGCGCCGCCCCTGTCCTCCCGTACCGCTCCCGAACGCCGCATCGGCGTCCCCGGGATCGTCTTCTTCGTCGTCGCCGCGTCCGCTCCCCTCACCGTGGCGGCGGGCGGCGTCCCGCAGTCGCTCGGCGTCTCGGGCGTGCTCGGCATCCCCCTCCTCTACCTCCTGACGGCCGCCGTCCTCGCCCTCTTCAGCGCCGGGTACGCGGCCATGAGCCGGCACATCACCGGCGCCGGGGCGTTCTACGCGTACGCGGCACAGGGCCTCGGCCGCACCTCGGGCGTGGGCGCCGCCTTCGTCGCGCTGCTCGCGTACAACGCCATGCAGGTCGGCATCGCGGGGCTGTTCGGCGCCACCACCGCGGAGTTCATCGACGCGAAGACCGGTGTCGCCGTCCCCTGGTGGGTGCTCGTGCTCGTCTGCACCGCCGTCGTCGGAGCGCTCGGCTACCGGCGCGTCGACCTCGGGGTGAAGGTCCTCGCCGTGCTCCTGGTCCTGGAGTTCGGCACCGTACTGCTCTTCGACATAGGGCAGTTCAGCCACACCTCACAGGGCGTGTCCACCAAGCCGCTCACCTGGGCCGCCGCCACGGACGGCTCGCTGGGCGTCGCGCTGTGCTGCGTCTTCGCCGCGTACATGGGGTTCGAGTCGGCGGCGCTGTACAGCGAGGAGTGCCGCGATCCGCGCCGCACGGTGGCGCGCGCGACGTACATCGCCGTCGGGCTCATCGGCGTCTTCTACGCGGCCACGGCCTGGGCGATGATCACCGGGGCGGGCACGGAGCGGGCCACGCGGGTGGCCGCCGAACAGGGGCCGCAGATGATGTTCCTGCTGAGCGACTCCACCCTCGGCACGGCCTTCTCGGACTTCGCCCAGCTGTTCCTGATCACCAGCCTGCTGGCCGCGCTGCTGTCCTTCCACAACGCGGTGGCGCGGTACGTGCGTTCGCTGGGCCGGGAGGGCGTGCTGCCGCGCACCCTGGGGGTCCTGCACCCCCGGCACGGCTCACCGCACCGGGGCTCGCTCCTCCAGACAGCGGTCACCGTCTGCGTCATAGGCGTGTTCGCGCTCGCCGGGCGGGACCCGGTCATGGACGTCTTCACCTGGCTGACGAACCTCGGGGCGCTGGGCGTGATCCTGCTCCTGCTCACCACGTCGGCGTCGGTGATCGGCTACTTCTGGCGCCGCCGCAAGCCGCCGCCCGAGCCCTTCTGGAACCGTCTGGCGGCCCCTGCCCTGTCCGGCGTGGCGCTGGCCGTCATCTTCTGGCTGGCGCTGACCAACTTCAGCGTGCAGCTGGGGGTTTCGTCCGGGAATCCGCTGCGCTGGATCCTGCCGGGACTGATCGTGGGGGCGGCGGTGGCGGGGCTGGTCTGGGGCGAATGGCTGCGGCGGGCGCGTCCGGAGACGTACGCGGGGATAGGCGGACGCCCCGAGGACGCGCCGTCGAAGACGCCGGGTACGCGGGGCGCGCCCCCGGACGCGTAGCCGCCCCGCCCCTCCTAGCTGGCTCTTATAAACATCT
>NZ_LIRJ01000172.1 GCF_001419745.1 Streptomyces silaceus
GGTGGGCGCCGTGGTGGCCTCGGTGCTCGCCGGCGCGGGCGTGGGCCGGGTCGAGGTGCTGGACGGCGGCCATGTGGAGCCGTGGGACGTCGCGCCGGGCGGGGCGCCCGCCGAGTCCATCGGGGAGCGCAGGGACACGACGGCGCGTCGGCTCGTGCGCCGCTCGGCCCCCGGCCGCGCGCCCCGCGAGTCCACCGGACAACCGGCGGAGGCGGGACTGTCCCTCGTGATCGTCGCCCCGCGGGACGGCCTGGACGCCTACGCCCCCGCGCCGGCCGCCACCGAGGAGCTGATCGCGTCGGGCACCCCTCATCTGTACGCGGGGGTGATCGAGGGGACAGGCGTGGTGGGCCCCCTGGTGCTGCCCGGGACGACCGCGTGCGCGGGGTGTCTCTTCCGGCACCGCGCGGACCGGGACCCCACCTGGCCTCGGATGCTGGCCCAGTGGCGCTCCGGCCCCGCGCGGCAGGTACCGGCGTGCGATCTGGCCCTGTCGACCTCGGTCGCCGGGCTGGCCGCGGGGCATGCGCTCGGCTTTCTGGACGGGGGAAGCCCGGCGTGCGCGGGGGTCCGCTGGGAGGCGTCCGTGCCGGGGTTCGACTGGCGCTCGCGCCCGGTTTGGCCGCATCCCGAGTGCCCGTGCGGGGCGGCCGAGGGCGTTAAGGGGGATCAGGCCACCGCGGGCACGGAGCCACACGCAACAATGGCCGGGTAACCGCCTGACACGGCGCGGCTGTCTGGGACTTGGAGGGGCGTATGTCTGATCTTCCCCGGAAGGCGGTCACCCGTACCGCCAAACTGGCCGCGCTGCCGCTCGGCTTCGCGGGACGCGCGACCTGGGGGCTCGGCAAGCGGATCGGGGGCAAGTCGGCGGAGCTCGTCGGGCGTGAACTGCAGCAGCGCACCGCGGAGCAGCTGTTCAAGGTCCTCGGCGAGCTGAAGGGCGGCGCGATGAAGTTCGGGCAGGCCCTGTCCGTCTTCGAGTCGGCGCTGCCGGAGGAGGTCGCGGGGCCCTACCGCGCGGCGCTGACGAAGCTCCAGGAAGCGGCGCCGCCGATGCCGACCCGCACCGTGCACTCCGTGCTCCAGGAGCGTCTCGGGGAGGACTGGCGCGACCTGTTCCAGGAGTTCGACGACAAGCCGGCGGCCGCAGCGTCGATCGGGCAGGTGCACCGGGCCGTCTGGGCGGACGGCCGCGAGGTCGCGGTCAAGGTCCAGTACCCGGGAGCGGGCGAGGCACTGCTGTCCGACCTCAACCAACTCAGCCGGTTCGCCCGCCTCCTGGGGCCGCTGATCCCGGGGATGGACATCAAGCCGCTCATCGCCGAGCTGCGCGACCGCGTCTCGGAGGAGCTGGACTACGCCCTGGAGGCGCAGGCCCAGCAGGCGCACGCGGAGGAGTTCGCGGACGACCCCGACGTGGTGGTGCCCGAGGTGGTGCACCAGGGCGAGCAGGTCCTGGTCACCGAGTGGATCGACGGGACCCCTCTGTCGGAGGTGATCGCGGACGGCACGCGGGAGCAGCGCGACCGGGCGGGACAGTTGCTGGCCCGTTTCCTCTTCTCGGGCCCGGCGCGCACGGGACTGCTGCACGCCGACCCGCACCCCGGGAACTTCCGGCTGCTCCCGGACGAGAAGGGCGGCTACCGCCTCGGTGTCCTCGACTTCGGCACGGTCGACCGGCTGCCCGGCGGGCTGCCCCCGACCATCGGGACGTCCCTGCGGATGACGCTGGAGGGCGAGGCCGAGGCGGTCTACGACATGTTGTGCGAGGAGGGCTTCGTCAAGGAGTCCGTCGAGCTGGACCCGGACGCGGTGCTCGACTATCTGCTGCCGATCATCGAGCCGATGCTGGTGGACGAGTTCACGTTCACGCGCGACTGGATGCGCAGCCAGGCGGCCCGCGTCGCCGATCCCCGCTCCCCCGCCCACCAGTTGGGCAAGCGTCTGAACCTGCCGCCGTCGTATCTGCTGATCCACCGTGTGACGCTGAGCACGATCGGGGTGCTGTGTCAGATGGGCGCGACGGTGCGGATGCGGGACGAGCTGGAGGCCTGGCTGCCCGGCTTCGTCGTGGAGCCGGAGGACACGGACGAGGCCGACGGTACGGACGAGACGGACGAGGTCGCGGTGGAGGCGGTCGACTGAGCCGGGCGGGAGCTCACCACCACGGGGAGTCGAGGCGTCCTTCGATGGCCCTGATGTTGTCCCGCGCGCAGGTGTCGCAGAAGTAGTGGCGGCTGCCGTTCTCCACGGAGCAGGTCCAGGTCGGCGGCGTTCCCTCGGCGACCGTGCCACAGCGGGAGCACACGAGATTCTCGGGCTCCGCGGGCCGGGAATTCTGCTGGTCCACCCGGCGACCATATCGCCGTACAAGGAAGATCGGGGAGCACAACGCACCGCGGGGGCCGGTCCGTTCGGACCGGCCCCCGCGAGGATCATTGGCTCTTTCGCCAGGCGTTGCCGCGCTTGGTCACTGCATGACGGCCATGGCGAGCGCGCGCCGGGCACGCAGCGAAGCGCGCTCCGCGCGCCGCTGCATACGGCGGGCCGCCATGAGGCGCTCGGCCGGGCGGTGCGCCTCGGCCTCACGCAGGCGTTCGTGCATATGCGCACGAGCCATGGCTTCTGGGATGAGTTGCATCTCACGGGTCCTGTTCTGGCGCGAGACGTGCGCGCCGGTGGTGGTGAAGTCTGGGGTCGCGGAGCCTGCGGGCTCGCTGGTGGCTGCCTTCATCGGGGCCTGCTTCTGGGGGTCGTGCGTCAGGGGGCGATCGATCGTGCCGGCGGTGCTCATGCGACGACCGGGTTCTTGCGCGGGCGACCACGGGGCCGCTTGCGGGCAACGACGACACCCTGGACGAACAGCTCGCCGCCCCAGACGCCCCACGGCTCACGCCGCTCCTTGGCGCCGGCGAGGCAGGCCTCCATCAGCGGGCAGGTCCGGCAGAGGGACTTGGCGTACTCGACGTCGGCCGGGGACTCGGCGAAGAAGACCTCGGGGTCGTAGGCACGGCAGGGGACGGGTACGCCGAGGTTCTCGATGGCGTCGTCGAGCGCGGTGAGCGCAGTCAGGGGGGTCAAGGTCGGGTCCTCCGTGGGTGCGGGCGGGGGGAGCGTCTGTGAAGGCGGTACGGACGGGGCGTGCGCTTCGAGTTGCACGGTGGTGTTTTCCTCGTCTGGTCGTGCCGGCCTGGTTCGGCCGGTTGGCGGCTGGTACCGGGTCTTGCTGTCGGCCCCTTCGCTCCGTTCTCCCTGTTCTGGGGAAAACAGAAGGGCCGCGGATCCCGGGTGGGGTTCCGCGGCCCTGAAGGCGCCGGTCTGATCGAGGATCAGACTGGATCACTCCAGGGTTCGAGCCCACGGAAGGCCCACATCGTGTGGTGCTGCGTCGTCTGCTTCCGGAATCCGGCACCGGCTGCCGCAAAGGCATAGGCCTGCGCCTGCGCCTCCGCTACTGCTGCCTCCGGTGCCTTGGTCGGTCGCTCATTGCCCCCATTGGCCTCGCGGACGGGAAGACCGGCGAGAGGCAGGGAGGCGGACAGCGGACGGCTGGCGGCGATGCCGCCGGACAGACCGGTGCCCTGGTTCGAGAAGCCGAGCAGGCAGGAGGCGACGACCGAGCGATCGGTCATTTTCGCGGTGCTGATGAAGCTCTCGTTGATGCTGATCACTGGAATTCGCCTCCTCTCGGCGTCTAGGGGATCGGCCGGAACCGATCCTGCGGACTGTCAAGTACAGCACAGGACCAGGGCTTCGGAGAAGCCGCCGTTCCTGTGCTTAAGAACCTATGGGGATTGCTGGCGCATGCGCAAACTATTTTTTCGACGAGTTTGAATCATTCTTCCTCGGCGCCCCTTACACCCTCTTGACCTGCGCAAATCGCGAGAACGTCGGCTCCGAAGCGGCGAAACTTGCGGACGCCGACTCCCGGGATCCGTGCCAGCTCGCCCTCGTCGTCGGGCACGGCCTCCGCGATGGCGATCAAGGTTTTGTCCGTGAAGACGCAGTACGCGGGCTGTCCCAGCTGCCTCGCCTGACCCGCGCGCCACTCCCGCAACCGCTCGTAGAGACCTTCGTCCATGTCGGACGGGCAGTCCTCGCACCGCATGAGCTTCATCTCGCCCGCGTCGGTCAGGGTCCTGCCGCAGACCCGGCAGCGGGCCGGGGTGCGGTTCTTGCGCTGCCGGCGCTCCGCCGCCGCGCCGAGGCCCTCGCCGGCGCCGCCGCTGCCCCGCTCGACGCCCCCGGCGCCGCCGCCCGCGGCACGGGCCGCGGCGCCCGCTCCCGAGCCCGGACGCAGGCCGTCAAGGAAGCGGCTGGGGCGGCGCCCCGGGCGGCCTCCCGGCGAGCGGGACAGGGCCCACGACAGGGAGAGGTGGACGCGGGCGCGGGTCACTCCCACGTAGAGGAGGCGGCGCTCCTCCTCGATCTGCTCGTCGGTCTTGGCGTAGGTGATCGGCATCATGCCCTCGGCGAGGCCGACGAGGAACACGGCGTCCCACTCCAGGCCCTTCGCCGCGTGCAGCGAGGCGAGCGTGACGCCCTCGACGGTGGGCGCGTGCTGGGCGTTCGCCCGCTCGTCCAGCTCGGCCACGAGGTCGGCCAGGGTGGCGTCCGGCTTGGCCCGCGCGAAGTCCTCCGCGAGCCGCACCAGGGCCGCCAGGGACTCCCAGCGCTCACGGACCGCCCCGGAGCCCGCGGGCGGCTCGCTCGTCCAGCCCTTGGTGGAAAGCACGGCACGGACCTGGGAGGGCAGGTCGACCACGTCGTCCAGGAGGGAGTCGTTCCCCCCGAAGCGGGCCGCGCCGCGCAGCGCCGCGCCCGCCTCCCGCACCTCGGTGCGCTCGAAGAAGCGTTCGGCGCCTCTGAGCTGGTAGGGCACTCCGGCGTCGGCGAGGGCCTGTTCGTAGATCTCCGACTGCGAGTTCGTCCGGAAGAGGACCGCGATCTCGCTGGCGGGGACTCCGTCGGCCATCAGGGCGCGGATGCGGCGGGCGGCGCCCTCCGCCTCGGCCGGCTCGTCCGCGTACTCGGTGTAGACCGGCTCGGTGCCGGGCTCGCGCTGGGAGATCAGCTCCAGGCGGTGGTCGGCGGCGCGGCCGCGGGCCTGGGAGAGCAGGCCGTTGGCGAGGTGGACGACCTGCGGGGTGGAGCGGTAGTCGCGGACCAGCTTGACGACCGTCGCCCCCGGGTGGCGGGTGCGGAAGTTCAGGAGGTGGTCGGGGGTCGCGCCGGTGAAGGAGTAGATCGTCTGGCTGGCGTCGCCGACGACGCAGAGGCTGTCGCGGTCCCCGAGCCACAGCTCCAGGAGGCGCTGCTGCAGGGGGCTCACGTCCTGGTACTCGTCCACCACGAAGTGCTGGTACTGGGCGCGGACCTGGTCGGCGATGTCGTGGCGGTCCTGGAGGATGCCCACGGCGAGCAGCAGGACGTCCTCGAAGTCGATGACGGCGCGGTCGCGCTTGAGGTCCTCGTACGCCGCGTAGAGCTGGGCGATCTCGGCGGGGTCGCGCGGGACGTCGCGGCCGGACTTGGCGGCGGCCGCCGCGTAGTCCGCGGGGACCGTCTGGGTGACCTTGGACCACTCGATCTCGCTGGTGAGGTCGCGCAGCTCGTTGCGGTCCAGGCGGATGCGGCAGGCGGCGGCCGCGTCCGCGACGAGCTTGATCTTGCGGTCGACGATCCGGGGCAGCTGCCCGCCGACCGCCTTCGGCCAGAAGAACTGGAGCTGGCGCAGGGCCGCCGAGTGGAAGGTGCGGGCCTGCACGCCGGAGGCGCCGAGCTGGCGCAGCCGGCCGCGCATCTCGCCCGCGGCGCGGTTGGTGAACGTGACGGCGAGGACGCTGGCGGGCTGCAGGATCCCAGCGCGCACCCCATAGGCGATCCGGTGCGTGATCGCCCGTGTCTTGCCCGTACCGGCACCCGCGAGGACGCACACCGGCCCGTGCAGGGCGGTGGCCACCTCGCGCTGCTCCGGGTCGAGCCCGTCGAGCACCGCGTCGGCCGAGTCCGGGACCTGCGGGAAGAGGGTGGAGTGCGTTGCTGATGTCACCCCGCCATGCTGCCAGGTCGCCGGGGGCGGGTGAGCCGGTTGTCCACAGGCGGGCAGGGCCGGTCGTACTCATGCGGGAATGGTGGCCGGGTCGCGTACGTTCGATGGATTGCGAAGACGCACCCCGAGCAACGAAGGAGCACACGAGACATGCCGGGCACTGTGACGATGTACAGCACCACGTGGTGCGGCTACTGCCGCCGCCTCAAGGGCCAGATGGACCGCGAGGGCATCGCGTACGAGGAGATCAACATCGAGCAGGACCCGGAGTCGGCGACCTTCGTCGAGAAGGCGAACGGCGGGAACCAGACCGTTCCCACGGTCCTCTTCCCGGACGGCTCGACCCTCACGAACCCCTCGCTGGCGCAGGTCAAGCAGAAGCTGGCCGCCTGAGCGGGGCCGCGGGGACCGGTCCGTGAGGGACCGGTCCCGGGCGAGGGCTCAGCCCACGGCCCCCGGCCTCGGCAGGGGCTTGCCGTACCAGAGCTCGATCAGCCGGGCCGCGATCGAGATGCCGTAGGGAGGCACGACCTCCCCGGCCTCGAACGCGGCCCGCAGCTCTTCCCGGGAGAACCAGCGCGCCTCGTGGATCTCCTCGCCGTCGACGTTGATCTCCGAAGAGGTGGCGTCGGCCATGAAGCCCAGCATCAGGCTGGAGGGGAAGGGCCAGGGCTGGCTCGCGACGTACTCGACGTCGCCGACCGTGACCCCTGCCTCCTCGAAGACCTCGCGCCGCACCGAATGCTCGATGGACTCCCCCGGCTCGACGAAGCCGGCGAGCGTCGAGAAGCGGCCCTCGGGCCAGTGCACCTGGCGGCCGAGCAGGATGCGGTCCTCGCTGTCCCTGACGGCCATGATCACGGCCGGGTCGGTGCGCGGGTAGTGCTCGGCGCCGCAGGCCTGGCAGCGGCGGATGTGGCCCGCCGCCGCGATGACGGTGCGCTCCCCGCAGCGCGAGCAGAAGCGGTGCAGCCGCTGCCAGTTCTCCAGGGCGACGGCGTGCACCATCAGGCCCGCGTCCCGGGGCGAGAGCAGCAGCCCGGCCTCGCGCAGCCCCGCGGGGCGCGCCGACTGGTCCATGCGGCCCGGCAGGGCGTCCTTCTGGAGCGCGAAGTAACTGACCCCGTCGTCGTCCGTGCCGAGGAAGTAGCGGTGCTCCTCGGTGAGCGGCGCCTCGAAGGACGGCGTCATCACCAGTTCGGTGCGGCCGTCGGGCGTCTCGTCGATGAGCACCTGGCCGCCGGAGACCACGAAGACCCGGGTCGTCGGGTGGCTCCAGGCGGCGGCGAGCCACGCCTCGTCCATGCGGTGATGCGCCGCGCGGTCGATGCCGCTCGGCGCGGTCAGCGTGACGGGCCGGTCTGCGGTGCGGTCGGTCCAGGTGGTCACAGGTGCTTCCAACTCCCCCGATGGAATGGGTGATTCGGCAGGGCGTGCGGCAGGACGTGTCCGGTGGTCCGGGGGCTCTCAGTGTGCATCGCGCCAGTTCTCCGCGAGGTCGCCCCACAGGTGGGCGGCCGTCTCGACGCCCTTGAGGAGCAGGTCGATCTCGACCTTCTCGTTCGGGGCGTGCCAGCCGTCGGAGGGGACGGAGATGCCCAGGAACAGCACGGGCGCGGCGAGGACGTCCTGGAGGTCGGCGGCCGGTCCCGAGCCGCCCTCGCGCGTGAAGCGGATCTTCTGCCCGAAGGCGCGGCCCATGGCGCGCACGACGGACTGCAGCGCCGGGTGGTCGAGCGGGGTCAGGCACGGGCGCGTGGCGGCGCCGAAGGTGACCGTGTGGCGGATGCCGGCCGGGACCTGGTCGGCGGCCCAGGCGCGCACGGCCTCCTCGACGCGGTCCGGGTCCTGTCCCGCGACGAGCCGGAAGGAGAGCTTGACCAGGGCGGACGACGGGATGATCGTCTTGCTGCCCGCGCCCTGGTAGCCGCCGCCGATGCCGTTGACCTCGGCGGTGGGGCGGGCCCAGATGCGCTCCAGGGTGGAGTACCCGGCTTCGCCGCGCAGGCCGTGCGACTTGGCCGTACGCTGCCAGCTCTCCTCGTCGAAGGGCAGCTCGGCGAAGAGCTCGCGCTCGCGGTCGGTGAGTTCCGTGATGCCGTCGTAGAAGCCCGGGATCGCCACGCGCGCGTGCTCGTCGTGCAGGGCGGCGACGAGCCGGGCGACCTCGGTGGCGGGGTTCGGCACGGCGCCGCCGAAGGAGCCGGAGTGGATGTCCTGGTCGGGGCCGTGCAGTTCGATCTCGCACTCGGCGAGGCCACGCATGCCGGTGCAGACGGTCGGGGTGTCCTCGGACCACATGCCGGTGTCCGAGACGATCACCGCGTCGGCGGCGAGGCGGTCCTTGTGGGCCTCGGCGAGCGCGCGGAAGTTCGGGGAGCCGGACTCCTCCTCGCCCTCGACGAGGAGCTTCAGGTGCACCGCGGGCGTGGTGCGGCCGGTGGCGGCGAGGTGGGCGCGGACACCGAGTGTGTGGAAGAACACCTGCCCCTTGTCGTCGGCGGCCCCGCGCGCGTGGAGGCGGTTTCCGAGGACGACGGGCTCGAAGGGCTCGGTGTCCCAGCCGTCCTCACGGGCTGCGGGCTGGACGTCGTGGTGGCCGTAGACGAGGACCGTGGGCGCCTGCGGGTCGTCGGAGGGCCACTCGGCGAAGACGGCGGGCGCCCCGGGCGTCTCCCAGATCTCCGTGACCGGGAAGCCGGTCTCCTGGAGGCGGGCGGCGAGCCACTCGGCGCTGCGGCGCACGTCCCCGGCGTGGTCGGGCTGGGCCGACACGGACGGGATGCGAAGCCACTCGGCGAGGTCGTCGAGGAAGGCGGCGCGGTGGTTCTCGATGTACGTGCGGACGGCGCTGTCCGGTGTCTCGCTCATGGTCACGAGCCTATCCGCCATCCGGGGCGGGCTCGTCCGGCGGACCGTCCGGCGGCGCACCGCCCGGCTCCTCCAGCAGGAGGCGTTCGAGCTCGGCGCGGCCCGGCAGGTTCCTGGGGCGGGCGGTCTCCCCGCTGCGTACGTAGAGGAAGGAGGCCTGCACAGACTCCGGAGGGACACCCTGCAGCTCGGCCCAGGCGAGACGGTAGACGGCCAGCTGCAAGGGGTCGGCGGTGTGGGTGCGGCTGGTCTTCCAGTCGACGATCTCGTACGTCGCGTCGGCGCCGTCGCCCTCCTTGTAGACGGCGTCGATGCGCCCTCTGATGACGCGACCGGCGAGGACGAACTGGAAGGGGACCTCCACGCGGTGGGGCGTGCGGCGGGCGTACTCGGTGCGTTCGAAGGCCTCCTTGAGGGCGTCGAGGTCGCGCTCGTCGGCGATCTCGGCCTCGTCGGGGCCGCCGCCCGGCAGGTCCTCCGGGCCGAGCATCGGCAGCGGGAGCTCCTCGAAGCGGGACTCCACCCAGGCGTGGAAGCGGGTGCCGCGGCGCGCGGCGGGCTGCGGCGGGCGCGGCATGGGCCGGACCAGTTCCTGGGCGAAGCCGTCGGGGTCGGCGGCCAGGCGCATCAGCTCGGACGCGGTGAGCGACGCCGGCACGGGGACGTCCCTGACGGCCTCGCGGGCGCGCAGGAGCTCGCCGGTGAGGGCGTCCAGGTCGCGGTCCCAGGAGGCGAGGGTGCGGGCCTCTTCCGGGGTGAGGCGGGCGGGCGGCTCCTCCGGGGAG
>NZ_LIRJ01000173.1 GCF_001419745.1 Streptomyces silaceus
GGAGGGCCGGGTCGCCGGGCGCCGGCAGCAGCCGGGCCAACTCCACGTGGTCCAGCGGCTCGTGCCGCGCCGAACGCCCCCACGGAGTGCGCTTCATCGGTTCCCCTCCTTGTCCGACCTGACCGCCCCGGATGAGCGGTCAACCTGTACTTGTCCGCCCATTCGGGGCAGTTCCCTGTTTTCCGTACGTACCTCACGCCCCGCCGCCAGCTCCTCCGCCGCCAGCTTCCGCAGCCGCGTCCGCGCCCGGGACAGCCGCGAGCGCACCGTGCCGACCGCGATGCCGAGGGCCTCGGCCGTCTCCGCGTACCCGAGGCCGGACCAGACGCAGAGGGTGAACACCTCGCGCTCGGCCCGCCGCAGCCGCCGCAGCGCGGACTGCGCGGCGGCCAGCTGCTCGGCGTCCGCGATCCGCCCGACGAGCTCGTCGGCGAAGTCGGGGACGGAGCCGGCCGCGGGGACGCGGCCCACCGCGTCGCGGTAGCGGCGCGCGGCCCGCGAGGTGTTGCGGAGGACGTTCACGGCGATGCCCATCAGCCACGGCCGGGGCGTCTCGCCCTCGTCCCGCAGCTTGCCGCGCAGCCGCCACGCCTCCAGGAACGTCAGCGAGACCACGTCCTCGGCCGTCGCCCAGTCGCCGCTCACGCGCAGCGCGTGCCGGTAGACCAGCGGGGAGTGGTCGCGGAACAGCTCGCGGAACGCCTCCGGATCCCCGGCCCGGATCCGGGCGTGCAATGAGAATGAGTTGGTCACGTGAGGTGTTGTCCGCGCGCGAGGTGGGGTTCCCGGTGTTCCGGAAGTTTTCTCGGGGAATGATCCCTGTCACTGTCGCACGTGGCCTCTACACTGAGCGGCGGCGGACTGCCGGTGGGTGAGGGGTGGTTGACGGTGCGTAAGGCGTGGCTGGTCGCCTCCGTCGGGATCGGCGGGTCCCTCGGCTTCATCGGGCTGCTCGTCGTCGGGACGTACATGGCGGCGGGAGGCCTCGCCGGCGGCACGAGCGGCGGCTCCGTCGGTCTCGCGAAGGGCGCCGTGCCCGCGACCTATCAGCCCCTCGTGCAGAAGTGGGGCAATCTCTGCAAGGCGATCAACCCCGCGCTGCTCGCCGCCCAGCTCTATCAGGAGAGCGGGTTCAACCCGCGCGCCAAGAGCCCGGCGCAGGCGCTGGGGATAGCGCAGTTCATCCCCGGGACCTGGGCCGCGCACGGCGTCGACGGCGACGGCGACGGCGACCGGGACGTCTGGGACCCGCAGGACGCCATCCCCTCCGCGGCCTCGTACGACTGCAAGCTGGCCGGCTATGTGAAGGACGCCCCGGGCGACCAGACGAAGAACATGCTCGCCGCGTACAACGCGGGGGCGTACGCCGTCATCAAGTACGGCGGCGTGCCCCCGTACCGCGAGACGCAGAACTACGTGAAGACCATCACCACCCTCTCGAAGAGCTTCGCGCGGCCCGTGGGGCGCGTGCAGCCGTCGCAGCAGGCGGCGGGGGCCATCACGTACGCGCAGAAGAAGCTCGGCACCGAGTACCTGTGGGGCGGCAACGGCACGCCGGAGCAGAACGGCCGCTTCGACTGCTCGGGTCTCACGCTCGCCGCCTACCGCTCCGTCGGCATCACGCTGCCGCGCGTCGCCAACGACCAGTGGAACGCGGGCCCGCACCCCAAGCGCGACGAACTGCTCCCCGGCGACCTGGTGTTCTTCTCGGACGACCTCACCAACTCGCGTGCCATCCGGCACGTGGGGATCTACGTCGGCGGGGGCTACATGATCGACGCCCCGAGGACGGGTGCCGTGATCCGTTTCGACCCGATCGACACCCCGGATTATTTTGGCGCGACCCGAGTCACGAAGGACGGGGCGAAGGCCCTGCCGACCAAGCCGTCAGAGGTCTGAGGGACCGTCGCGGAAGGGAAGACGGAACCGTGCGCAAGGGGTGATATGGCTTGAACTCTCCGTTAAAACACTCCCCTGAGCTGCGGCGATGTATCTCTCTTCGATAACGTCTGCGTGATCTTTCGGTGGAGAGAGGAACGTAGGAGAGGGGACTGGGCGTTCCCTTGACTGGACCGACCGACCACGGGGGTTGATGGACGGGTGTGCGGTGAGTGCGCCCATGGGCGAGAAGACGAAAGGGCCGCAGCGCCATGGCTGGACTCGATGAATCCGGGTCGAACCCCGACGTCGGCCTGCTCTACGACATCAACGGCCTGACGAAGGACACCCCTTCCTGGTTCGACTCCGCGATGACGTTCGTCGGGGAGTACGGCCTGCTGCTCGCCCTCGTGCTCCTGGTGGTGTGGTGCTGGTGGGGCCAGCGCAGGCGAGGCACCCTCGACGACGCCGCCTCGTCCGTCGCCGCCGTCGTCTGGGCGCCCCTCGCCGCGGGCATCGCCGTCCTCGTGAACATCCCCATCCGCGGCTTCGTGGAGCGGCCCCGCCCGTTCCTCGACCACGAGGGCATCGACCCCCTGATCGACGGCAAGACCGACTACTCCTTCGTCAGCGACCACGCGACGCTCGCCATGGCCATCGGCGCCGGACTCTTCGTCGCCAACCGGAAGTTCGGCCTCGTCGGCCTCGGCCTCGCGGCCCTGGAGGGCTTCTGCCGGGTCTTCATGGGCGTCCACTACCCGACGGACGTCGTCGGCGGCTTCGCGCTCGGCACCGCCGTCGCCCTGCTCCTCTCGCCGCTCGCCATGGCGCTGCTCACCCCGCTCACCAAGGCGATCGGGCGGACCCGGAGCCTCGGCCGGCTGGTCTGGGACCGCAAAGTGGGCCCTGTCGCCACGCCGCTGAGCGAGACGACGCCGTCCCCGGCCGCCGCGGCCGACCCGGACGAGCGGGACCTCGCGGCGTAGCACCCGTCACCCGGCGTTCGCTGCTCTCCGCGTCGCGCTGACGACCACGTTCGAGTCCCAGTGGCCGTCCGCGCCGATGCGCCCGCCGCAGCTGAGCAGGCGCAGTTGGGGCTCGGCGGCGGGTGCGTAGACCTTGGCCGTGGGAAAGGCCGTCGTGCGGTACGTGTCGACGGCCGTCACCTCGAACGTCGTACGCGCGCCCCCGGCGGTCACCGTCTCGATCCGGTCGCCGGGCCGCAGCCGGTCCAGGCGGGCGAACACGGCGTCCCGGTAGCCCCTGCCGCCGTCCTCGGCGGGCGCGTCACGGTGCCCCACCAGGACGGCCGGGCCCCGGGCGCCCGGACGGGGGCCCAGGGTGTACCAGCCGACCTCGGCCGCGTCCCGGAACGACGGCACCTCCAGGGCGCCCCGCCGGTCGAGGCCGACCGGCAGGAGTCCGGCGTCCACGCCGATCGCCGGGATGCGCAGGCGCTCGCCCCGCTCCGGCGCCCGGTCGCCCACCGCGGGCGCCGCCGCGAGGACCGCGGCCGCCGCGAGCAGCAGGGGCGCCGCCGTCCGCCGCAGGGCGCGGCTCAGTGGTGCTCCGCGCCGGTGCCGCGTTCCCTGCGGCGGCGCAGCAGCCAGATGCCGGCGCCGGCGGCGGCCCCGGTGACGGCCGCGGAGGCGATGGCCAGCGGACCGGACGAGGGGTGCTCGTCGGCGGCCGTGGCGTGCGGGGCACCGCCCCGGGCCGCGCCGGACGGGGTGGCCTTGAGGGCGCCGGTGTCGGTGCCGGTCCCCGTGCCGCTGTCCGTGCCCGTCCCGGTGTCCGTCCCGGCGGACGTGTCGCCGGAGGGCGCCGTCGGCATCGGGGTCGCGGAGGAGTTGGCGGAGACGTTCGTGGACGGCGACTGCGAGGCGTCGGGAGAGGCCTCGGCGGACCCTTCCGCGGACGCCTCGGCAGAAGCGGACGCCTCGCCGGACGCCTCCGGGGACGCCGACTCGTCCGTGGCGTCGTTCGCGGCGCCCGCGCCCAGCTCCTTGCCGTCCGCGCCGAGCAGGCTCCAGCCCTCGACGTCCTGGCCCTTGGGGTCCTGCCCCTTCTCGTCGTCCTTGAAGTAGTAGAGGGGCCGGGTCTCGTAGATGACCTGGGGCTGGTCGGCGTCGGTGGCGTCGTCCTCGGTCTGCGCGGTCTGGCCGGTGACGTCGTCGGCCTTGGTGGGGTAGCCGATCGCGGCGGGCCAGGTCGTGGCGCACTCCCCGGTGCAGTCGGGGGTGTCGGCCTTGTCTGCGTCGCGCGTGTAGAGCGGATTGCCGTCCTTGTCGGCGAGCGCCTTGCCCTTGGGGGTGTCGACGAGGGTCAGTTCGCCGGGCTCGGTGGGCTTGTCCAGGGCGAGCGCGGGGCCCGCGAGACAGAGCGTGAGGGCGGCGGCCGCGGCCACGGTGACGGTGGCTATTCGGGTGGTGCTGTGCGGTGGCGTCATGCTCTCAGGCCAGCGCTGTCCAGCGGGGTGGGCCACCTGAGGGCGTGTTGGGCGGGGCCGAACGGGTTGAGGACGCGGCCGAACGGATGATCCAGGCCGGCAGGCCTCTGTCCGGGAGGGGCTGTCTGACCCCTGCGCGGGAGGGGCTGTCCGGCTCCCGCCAGGCCCGCCGCGACGCGGATCGGCGCGGGGGCGCGGGGAGGGCCCGACCGGCCTCCGCCAGGGAGAGTCTGTCCGGCCCCGCACGGGGAGAGCCCGCCCCACCCGGAAGAGCCCGCCCGCCCGGGCGAGCTACAGCGCCTGCGGGAAGTCGAAGAACCGCTTCGGGTCGTACTGCTTCTTCAGCTTCTTCAGACGCGGCGCCGCGTCCCCGTAGTACGCCTCGCGCCAGTTCGTCAGCGTGGCGTCCGTGTAGTTCTGGTAGGCCGCGCCGGACGCGTACCGCCCCATCGCCCCATGGGCCTTTTTCAGCCAGGCCTGCGCGGGCTTGCCGGAGGTGCCCGCGCGCCAGGACGCGATGTACTGCGCCAGCATCCGCGAGCGGCGGTGCACGAAGGCCGTCGCCGTCGGGTCGACGCGGTTGATGGCGCCGCCGAGCGCGGTGAGCGCGATGCTGCCCGCGCTCGCACCCGTCACGTTCTCGATCTGCGAGAGCAGCGCGCGGATGCCCGCCGCCGACAGCGAGCGGTCGAAGAAGTCCGAACTGGCCGCGTACGTCTCGCGCTTGAGGGCGCCCTGCGGGCTGCGGCCGGGCGTCGCGCCGGGCAGATGGCACTGGGCGTCGGCCGCGAAGGACGAGCAGCCCGCGTACACCTCCATCGACTCCTCGTACGTACGCCGCCTGAGCGAGACGCTGCGCGCGGGCGCGCCGATCCTGTCGGCGAGGCGGTCGACGGCGTTCTGCAGCTCGCCGTACGTGCCGAGCGAGAAGCAGGCGACGGAGACGGTGGGGGTGCCGCCGGGGGTGTTCGCGAGGTGGGCGGAGGACCAGATCTCGTCGGGCTGGTCGGGGCCCCACTCCTGCCAGGCCTTGATGACGGCCGCCGCCTTCGACCAGGGCCAGGTCATGTACGCGGAGACGCCCTGGGGCGCGGCGTGCGTGCGGTAGCTCAGCTCGGTGACGACGCCGAAGTTGCCGTTGCCCGCGCCGCGCAGCGCCCAGAAGAGGTCCTTGTTCTCGGACTTGGAGGCGGTGAGCTGCTTGCCGTCGGCCGTGATGAGGGTGGCGGACGTGAGGCTGTCGCAGGTCAGGCCGTAGGCCCGGGAGACGACGCCGTGGCCGCCGCCGAGGGTGAGGCCGGAGATGCCGACGGTCGGGCAGGAGCCCGCGGGGAGGGTGACGCCCTTCGCGGCGAGCGAGCGGTAGACGTCGATGAGCTTGGCGCCGCCGCCGATCGTGGCGGTGGAGCCGCTCGCCCGTATCTTGTTCAGCTTCGACACGTCGATGACGAGCCGGCCGGTGCCGGAGGACCAGCCGGCGTAGGAGTGGCCGCCGTTGCGGATCGCGACCGGGGTGCGGTGGGCGCGGGCGTACGCGAAGGCGGTGCGTATGTCGTCCGCGTGCGCGACGTAGGCGACGGCGGTGGGCCGCAGGTCGTCGTAGCGCGTGTTGTACAGCTGGCGGGCCGCCGCCCACTGTGCCTCGCCGGGCTGGACGAGGGTGCCGTCCAGGTCGCGGGCGAGGGCCTTGAGGGTGGCGGGGGCCGACGCGGCGGCGCTGGCGGTCCTGACGGGCGTCCCGGTGCCGGTGCCGCTGCGCGAGGCGGTGCCGCCGCTGCCGCCCGTGCTCTGGGCGGTGCAGCCCGAGACCGCCGCCGCGGCCAGCGTGGCCGCCGTTGTGCCGATGAACGTACGTCGTTCCATGACGCCTCCCGTCGCTTCCCGGAGAACGAGACGGTGTGCGGGGCCGACGGGTTCCCGCGCGGGGCTAGGGCGATGCCTCGTGCTCGGCCGCGTCCGAACGGGCCTTGCTGCGGGCCCTGCGGGCGGGTCCGCGCCAGCCGCAGGAGCAGTGCGCGGAGACGAAACGGCCCTTCTCGACCGTCGTCGTGCGGTGGGAGGCGGGGTCTTGCTGATCGGGCACGCCGTCACCGTACCGAGCCCGGGTGAACGGGCGTCGGCCGTCGTGTGGGGACTCGTCCGCGTGACGGGTCAACGCACCGATCGTTAGGGGGACGACGGGGGAACGGCAGGCGCGGGAACGCCCGGAACGCTTGGGGGTACACGAGCGATGGCGCAGCGGCACAGGCACACGGGCACGGCGGTGACCGCGGTCGCGGTGGCGGGGCTCATGGCTCTCACCGCGGGATGCTCCCGGACCGGCGCCGCCGCCGACGGCCGCCACGGCGGCGATCCGCGGGCCGTGGTGCGCAAGTCCGCCGACTCCCTGGTCCGGGCGGGCGGTTCCAAGGCGCGTACGTCGATGGAGATGGCCAGCGGTGGTACGCGCGTCACCATCCGCGGCAGCGGCGTCTACGACTTCCGGCGGCAGCGGGGCCGGTTCGAGGTGGTCCTGCCGACGGAGACCGCGGGGGACGGCGGGCACCGGCCCATCACCGAGCTGATGACCGCGGGCGCGCTGTACATGAAGAACCGCGGGGCCGGGGTGCCCGCCGACAAGTGGGTGCGGATCGAGACACGTTCGCTCTCGGACGGGAATCTGGTCACCGGTGGTGCCACGGATCCCCTCGCGGCGGCGGAGCTGCTGCGCGGAGCGGAGAAGGTGGTGTTCGTGGGGGAGGAGCGGGTCGGCGGCGCCGAGGTGGGGCACTACCGCGGGGTCGCGGACCTGAAGGACGCGGCGAAGGCGGCCTCCGCAGGTCATCGCGGTGCGCTGGGCGCCGCGGCGGCGAAAGGGTTCAGCAAGGGGAGCGTGCCCTTCGACGTCTACCTCGACGAGCTGGGGCGGGTGCGCAAGCTGAGGCAGCAGTTCTCCGTGGCCGACGCGGATGTGGCGTCCACCACGTTGCTGTACGACTTCGGGGCACCGGCGGACGTGCGAATTCCGGCCGAGAAGGACATCTTCGCCGGGAAGATTGCCGGGCAGTAGTCGCGAACGGCTGGTGGAAATGGTCCGTCCGTGCCATGCGCGTTGTGTAGACCGCTCCCTACTCTAGGAAATCGGTACCGGCAGGAACGGGTCAGGAAGAGGTGATGAACGTGGCTCCGATGCGTGGCGGTACGGCTGTTCAGGACCACGTCGCCCTCGCCGAGATCGAGCTGTGCGGCGACCTCATCATCGCGGCGAGCGCGGCGGCCGAGCGCCTGAGCTTCGACCGCATCGACGAGGTCCTGAAGGTCTCCGACGGCCGGGAACAGCCCCCCTCGGACGAGGACCGCGCCTAGCCCCGCCGCCCGCGGCCGGGGCGGGGCCGCCGCGGGCGTCACGTCCGCATCATGCGGGCGATCGCCTTCGTCGCCTCCTCGACCTTCGCGTCGATCTCCGTACCGCCCTTGACCGCGGCGTCGGCCACGCAGTGCCGCAGGTGCTCCTCCAGGAGCTGCAGCGCGAAGGACTGCAGGGCCTTCGTGCTCGCGGAGACCTGCGTGAGTATGTCGATGCAGTAGACGTCCTCCTCGACCATGCGCTGCAGGCCGCGGATCTGGCCCTCGATGCGGCGCAGGCGCTTGAGGTGCTCGTCCTTCTGCTTGTGGTAGCCGTGCACCCCGTGCGCGTGGTCGGAGGGCGCTTCGGGCGTGGTCGTGGCCGCGCCGGCCGCCTCGGTGGTCGTCATCGCGTCCTCCTGTTGGACATTCCCGCATTTCTGCAGATCCATATACCCCTGGTGGGTATATGGTAGCCGATTTCTCGGGGGGTGTGCTGATCACTGTGCCTGATGGGCGACACTGGGGGGCGGCCGGTTAGCCGTGGCCGGATGATGCGCCTAGCATCAGCCTGACCGCATCCAAAGCACCCCGAGGACCCCACGTGCGCTTTCGTCTGACCCCCAGGGAGACGAGCTTCTACGACATGTTCGCCGCATCCGCGGACAACATCGTCACGGGCTCGAAGCTCCTGATGGAACTGCTCGGAGCGGACTCTTCCGCACGGGCCGAGATCGCAGAGCGTATGCGGGCCGCGGAACACGCGGGAGACGACGCCACGCATGCGATCTTCCACCAGCTGAACTCCTCCTTCATCACACCGTTCGACCGCGAGGACATCTACTCCCTCGCGTCGTCCCTCGACGACATCATGGACTTCATGGAGGAGGCCGTCGACCTGGTCGTCCTGTATCAGGTCGAGGAACTTCCCAAGGGCGTCGAGCAGCAGATCGAGGTCCTGTCGCGGGCCGCCGAACTGACGGCCGAGGCCATGCCGAACCTCCGGACCATGGACAACCTCACCGAGTACTGGATCGAGGTCAACCGTCTGGAGAACCAGGCCGACCAGATCCACCGCAAGCTGCTCGCCCACCTCTTCAACGGCAAGTACGACGCCATCGAGGTGCTGAAGCTCAAGCAGATCGTGGATGTGCTGGAAGAGGCGGCCGACGCGTTCGAGCACGTCGCCAACACGGTGGAGACCATCGCGGTCAAGGAGTCCTGAGGCACCGCCATGGACACCTTTGCTTTGGTCGTGACCATCGGCGTCGCGCTCGGATTTACGTATACGAACGGCTTCCACGACTCCGCGAACGCCATCGCCACATCCGTCTCCACGCGTGCGCTGACGCCACGCGCGGCGCTGGCCATGGCCGCCGTGATGAACCTCGCCGGCGCCTTCATGGGCAGCGGCGTCGCCAAGACCGTGAGCGAGGGGATCATCGAGACCCCGCACGGTGACAAGGGGATGTGGATCCTCTTCGCGGCGCTCATCGGCGCGATCGTGTGGAACCTGATCACCTGGTACTTCGGACTGCCCTCGTCCTCGTCGCACGCGCTGTTCGGCGGCATGGTCGGCGCGGCGCTCGCGGGCGGGATCGGCGTCATCTGGTCCGGCGTCGTCGACAAGATCGTCATCCCGATGTTCCTGTCGCCGGTGGTCGGCCTCGTCGCCGGTTACCTGGTCATGTGCGCGATCATGTGGATGTTCCGCAAGGCCAACCCGCACAAGGCCAAGCGCGGCTTCCGCATCGCGCAGACGGTGTCGGCGGCCGGCATGGCCCTCGGTCACGGTCTGCAGGACGCGCAGAAGACGATGGGCATCGTCGTGATGGCCCTGGTCATCTCGGACGTGCAGAGCGCGGACGCGCCGATCCCGGTCTGGGTCAAGATCGCCTGTGCGGTGATGCTCTCGGCCGGTACGTACGCGGGCGGCTGGCGCATCATGCGGACCCTCGGCCGGAAGATCATCGAGCTGGACCCGCCGCAGGGCTTCGCCGCGGAGACCACGGGCGCGGGCATCATGTTCACGACCGCGTTCATGTTCCACGCGCCGATCTCGACGACCCACGTCATCACCTCCGCGATCATGGGTGTGGGCGCGACGAAGCGGGTCAACGCGGTGCGGTGGGGTGTCGCCAAGAACATCATCCTGGGCTGGTTCATCACGATGCCCGCGGCCGCGATCGTCGCGGCCATCAGCTTCTGGATCGTCAACCTCGCCTTCTTGTAGCCGCGCACCGGCACCGCAGGAACATGGGAAAGGCCCGCCCCCGGGAGCCAGGGGCGGGCCCTTCTTGTTGCCCCTGCGGTGGCACCGCCATGCAGCACCGCGGGGAGTCACGGATCAGCCGAAGCGGCCCGAGATGTAGTCCTCGGTCGCCTGGACCGACGGGTTGGAGAAGATCCGCTCCGTGTCGTCGATCTCGACGAGCTTGCCCGGCTGGCCGACGGCGGCGAGGTTGAAGAACGCCGTGCGGTCCGAGACGCGCGCCGCCTGCTGCATGTTGTGCGTCACGATGACGATCGTGAAACGCTCCTTCAGCTCACCGATCAGGTCCTCGATCGCGAGCGTCGAGATCGGGTCGAGCGCCGAGCAGGGCTCGTCCATGAGCAGGACCTGCGGCTCGACCGCGATGGCCCGCGCGATGCACAGACGCTGCTGCTGACCGCCGGAGAGGCCGGAGCCCGGCTTGTTCAGGCGGTCCTTGACCTCGTTCCAGAGGTTCGCGCCCTTGAGGGACTTCTCGACGATGTCGTTCAGCTCGCTCTTCTTGTACGAGCCGTTGAGCCTCAGGCCCGCCGCGACGTTGTCGAAGATCGACATCGTGGGGAACGGGTTGGGGCGCTGGAAGACCATGCCGACCGTGCGGCGCACGGCCACCGGGTCCACGCCGCTGCCGTAGAGGTCCTCGTCGTCCAGGAGCACCTTGCCCTCGACGCGCCCGCCGGGGGTGACCTCGTGCATGCGGTTCAGGGTGCGCAGGAAGGTGGACTTGCCGCAGCCGGACGGGCCGATGAAGGCCGTCACGGAACGGGGCTCCACGGTCATCGAGATGTCGTCGATCGCCTTGTGGGAGCCGTAGTAGGCGGTCAGGCCCGATACGTCGATTCGCTTGGCCATGGGGATCACTGCTTCTTTCGAAAGGAACGTGCGAGGGTCGCTGATGTGGCCGCGTCAGCGGCCCGTCTTGGGGGCCTTCCAGCGGGCTACGCCGCGGGCCGCCAGGTTGAGGATCATGATGAAGCCGATGAGGGCGAGGGCCGCGGCCCAGGCGCGGTCGTACGACGCGTCGGTGCCGGCCGCGTACTGCTGGTAGATGTACAGCGGCAGCGAGCCCTGCGAGCCCTCGAAGGGGTTCGTGTTGATCATGGGGTTCACCCAGACCAGGAGCAGGACCGGCGCGGTCTCACCGGCGATGCGGGCCACCGAGAGCATGACGCCCGTGGTGATGCCGCCGATCGCGGTGGGCAGGACGACCTTGAGGATGGTCCGCCACTTCGGGACACCGAGGGCGAGGGAGGCCTCGCGCAGCTCGTTCGGGACGAGCTTGAGCATCTCCTCGGTGGAGCGGACGATCACCGGCATCATCAGGATGGCGAGCGCCATGGCGCCGGCCCAGCCGGAGTAGCCGAAGCCGAGGATCAGGATCCAGAAGCTGAGGACGAACAGGCCCGCGACGATCGAGGGGATGCCGGTCATGACGTCGACGAAGAACGTGACGGTCTTGGCGAGCTTCCCGCGCCCGTACTCGACGAGGTAGACCGCGGTGAGCAGGCCGATCGGCACGGCGATCAGGGAGGCCAGGAGCACCTGCTCCAGCGTGCCGATGATCGCGTGGTAGATGCCGCCGCCGGTCTCGTCGTCGGAGAGGAGGCCCATCGAGGTGGTGAGGAAGTACCCGTCGAAGACCTTGATGCCGCGCTGCACGGTCTCGTAGATCAGCGAGGCCAGCGGGACGACGGCCAGCAGGAACATGACCCACACCAGCGAGGTGGCGAGGCGGTCCCTGGCCTGGCGGCTGCCCTCGACGGCGACCGCGAGGGCGTACGACCCGACGATGAACAGCAGGGCGGCTATCAGGCCCCACTGGATGCGGCTCTCCAGGCCCGCGCCCGCGCCGACGGCGATGGCGACGGCGGCGGAGCCGAGCGCGACGGCCACGGGGGACCAGCGCGGCAGGGTCGCGGCCTTGAGCGTGCTGGGCCGCTTGACCAGCGGGTTGGGCGGGGTGGGTGTCGTGGTGCTCATGCGTTGGCCCCCGAGTACTCCTTGCGGCGCGCGATGATCAGGCGGGCCGCGCCGTTGACCAGCAGCGTGATGATGAACAGGACCAGGCCGGAGGCGATGAGCGCGTCCTGGCCGTACTCACTGGCCTCGTTGAACTTGCTGGCGATGTTCTGCGCGAAGGTGCCGCCGCCGTAGTCGAGCACGGAGGCCTGGATCACGAAGGTCGGGGAGAGCACGGTGGCGACGGCGATCGTCTCGCCGAGCGCGCGGCCGAGGCCCAGCATCGAGGCGGAGATGATGCCGGAGCGGCCGAAGGGGAGCACCGACATGCGGATGACCTCCCAGCGCGTGGCGCCGAGGGCCAGCGCGGCCTCCTCGTGCATCTTCGGGACCTGGAGGAAGACCTCGCGGGTCACGTTCGTGATGATCGGCAGGATCATGATCGCGAGGAGGATGCCGACGGTCATCAGGGAGCGCGGGGCGCCGCCCTGGTACTCGAAGATGCCGGTCCAGCCGAAGTAGTCGTCGAGCCAGCTGTAGAGGCCGGTGAGGTTGGGCGCGACCACGAGGGCGCCCCACAGGCCGTACACGATCGAGGGCACGGCGGCCAGCAGGTCGATCACGTAGGCGATGGGGGTGGCCAGCTTGCGCGGCGCGTAGTGCGAGATGAAGAGCGCGATGCCGATGGCGACGGGCACGGCGATCACCAGGGCGATCACCGAGCTGACCACGGTGCCGAAGACCAGGACGGCGATGCCGAAGTACGGCTTGCCGCCGGTGGTGTTGCCGGCCGGGTCCCACTCGAAGGTGGTGAGGAAGTTGCCCGTGTTGTCGGAGAGCGCGAGGGCCGCGCGGTAGGTCAGGAACGCCGCGATGGCGGCCATGATCACGAGGAGCGCGATGCCGGAGCCACGGGAGAGTCCGAGGAAGATCCGGTCACCGGCGCGGGTGGCGCCGCGGGCGGCTGCCTTGCTCACCGGGGCGATCGGCTTGACGTCGTCGACGGGGGGAGGAGCGGTCGTATTGCTGGGTATGTCCATGGGGGTTCTCCGGTCTGCGGAGGCGCCGTGCGGCTGTCGCAGGCGCTCCGTGGCGGCGGTGCACCGGACGGTGCGGCCGGCCCGGTCTCGTGGGGGCCGGCCGCACTCGGTTCAGCTAGCTCAGGCTCGCGACGGTGGAGCGGACCTTGGTGATGATCTCTTCGGGGATCGGCGCGTAGTCGTTGTCCTTGAGGACCTTCTGGCCGTCCTCGCCGGCGATGTAGGTCAGGAAGGACTTGGCGGCGGGCAGCGTCTCCGCCTTGTTGCCCTTCTCGCAGACGATCTCGTACGTCACCAGGGTGATCGGGTACGCGCCCTCGGCGGTCGGCTTGTAGTTCAGCTCCAGGGCGAGGTCCTTGCCCTTGCCGACGACCTTGGCCTCGGAGATGGCCTTGGAGGCGTTGTCGACGGTGGCCTTCACCGGCTCCTTGGCGCCCGTCTTCAGGTCGACGGTCTTGATGCCCTCACCGGCGTAGGAGAGCTCGAAGTACGAGATGGCGCCCGCGGTCTGCTTGACCTGGCCCGCGACACCGGCGGAGCCGTTCGCGGACTGGCCGCCCTTGGGCTCCCACTGCTTGCCCGGCTCGTAGGGCCAGGCGTCGGGGGCGGCGCCCTTCAGGTACTTGGTGAAGTTGTCGGTGGTGCCCGACTCGTCGGAGCGGTGGAAGGCCTGGATCTTGGTGCTGGGGAGCTTGACGTCGGGGTTGAGCTTCTTGATCGCCTTGTCGTCCCAGGTCTTGATCTTGTCGTTGAAGATGTCGGCCAGGGTCTTGGCGTCCAGGGTCAGGTTGTCGACGCCGGGGACGTTGTAACCGATGGCGATCGGGCCGCCCACCATGGGCAGGTCGATGGCCTGGCTGTCCTTGCAGACCTTCTTCGACTTCTCGATCTCCTCCGGCTTGAGCGCCGAGTCGGAGCCCGCGAAGGCGGTCTGGCCCTGGAGGAACGCGGTGATGCCGGCGCCCGAACCCGTCGGGTTGTAGTTCAGCTGCACGTCCTTGCAGTTGGTCGTGTAGACCTTCCGCCAGGCGTCGATCGCGTTCTTCTGCGCGGAGGAACCGGAGGCGGCGAGCTGGCCCTTGGCGTCGTCGCACTTGATGTTGGCGTTGGCGTTGGTCTCCTTGCCGCCGCCCGAGCCGCTCGTGTCGTCGGAGCCGCACGCCGTGAGGGCCAGGGCGCCGGAGACGGCGATGGCGCCGAGCGAGAGGGCGCGGAGCCGGTTCTTGCGCTGAAGCTTCACTTCGGGTCTTCCTTCCGGGAGCCGCCGACCCTTTGCTGGCGGCGTGCGATGTCTTGCGTGTTGAGGTCTTACGTCGTGTTGTAAGGCCGAAATTAGGCAGGACAGGTGAAGCGGCCGATGGGCGTGAGTGAACGGAGGGTGAACCTCGGCGGTCGGCCTGGTTAGAACGATGTGTGACAAGGAGTAGCGGTCGCGCTACGCAGGGTTAAGCACGCTGAGCAGGGCGTCCACGAGCTGCCGGTCCCGGAGCTGGGTGAGGCGGTTGCGGGCCGCGAAGGGCGGCAGCCAGAGCACGCGGTCGACCTCGCGGTTGGGCACGAAGTGCCCCTCGGTGGCCTCGGCGGCCCAGTAGGTGACCTGCTTGGGGCGGCCGCCCGCGACATAGCGGGCCGTGGGCAGCCGGGGGCCCGGCGCGCAGCGGTGGCCGGTCTCCTCCTCGACCTCGCGCAGGGCGCCCGCCAGGGGGTCCTCGTCGCGCTTCAGCTTGCCCTTGGGGTGCGACCAGTCGTCGTACTTGGGCCGGTGGACGAGGCAGATCTCCAGCGCGCCGTCGACCGGGGAGCGGCGCCACAGGACGCAGCCGGCCGCGTGGACGGTGCCCTGCTTGGGCCGGCGCGCGCCCGGCTCGCCGCGGGGTGCTTCCTCGTACGTCACCGCGTACTCACCGCCTCGTACAGCCAGGCCTGCTGGAAGGCGAACCGCGCGGCCTCGACCTCGTGGCGCTGGTCGGCGTGGAGCACGCCCAGGGCGTACGCCGTGGCCGGGGCGATGCGGGGGGTGCGGGCCGCCTGGGCGGCGGCCGCCGCCGCTGCCGCGGCCTCGCGGTGGACGTTCAGGGCGTGGCTCGCGTCGGCGATGCGGGGTGCCGGGGGCGCGTGGTCGAGGAGGAGCTCCAGGGCGTACCGGTGCAGGCGCAGCAGGGAGCGGACCTTCAGCCAGGGGGCGTCCTGGGCGTCGGGGGCGGTGTCCGAGGCGAGGCCGTGGACGAGGGCGCCCGCGTTGTAGGGGTGGCCCGCCTGGCCCAGGGGCAGGGCGGCGACGGCTTCGTTGAGGTCGGCCTCCGCCGTGGCGGTCAGGTGCTTCAGGTCGTCCTGGGCGCCGGTGAGGGGGACTTCGCTCGCCAGGACGGCCACGTTGTCCGCCACCGCGTGGAAGCGGGAGGAGCCGAAGGCCTGGAGAGCGGTGGAGTGGGCGCGGGTGCGGGCCAGGGTGAGTTGCCGCTCCAGGAGAGCGGCGGCCTTGGCCGCGCCGACGGTGAGGCCGCGCGGGGCGCTGCCCCCGCTGTCGCCGCCCGGCACCGGGGGCCGTGCCCACCCGCGCCTGCCCGCGGCGGTGACGGCGGTCGTCGCCGGCTCTGTCGCCGGGCCCGGGACCGGGGCGGAGCCCGAAAGGCGGTGCAAGGCCTCCAGGAGGCGGTGGAGGCGGGTGGCGTAGGCGTGCTCCTGGGCCAGCGTGCCCGAGAGCCAGGACAGTTCGGGGCGCAGGGAGGCCGACCACTCCGGGTCGAGGAGGGGGCGGAAGGTGTGCAGCGTGGCGCCGATGCGGCGGGCCGCGCGGCGCAGGGAGTGGGCCGCGGCCAGGGACTCCTCGGCGCCCTGCGCGTCCGTCGTGGACTCGCGGTGCAGCCGCAGGGAGCGGAGGAACTCCGTGGCCTGGTCCTGCAGATAGGCCGAGAGTGCCTCGCCCGCCGCGGTACCCGTCCCCGGCGTATCCGTCATCTCATGGTGTTGCTGTGCCACGCCGGCGCCTCCGGGCGTCTATGAGCATCTCCTGTACGTTCCGCAGGGGCTGGCCTTCCGGGTCCACCGAGTGGCGGGTCCAGTTGCCGTCCGCGCCCAGGTGCCAGGAGGCGGTGGTGTCCGACATACCGGTCTCCAGGAGCCGGCTGAGGGCCGCCCGGTGCGCCGGGTCCTGGACCCTGACCAGCGCCTCGATGCGGCGGTCGAGATTGCGGTGCATCATGTCGGCGCTGCCGATCCACACCTCCGGTTCGCCGCCGTTGCCGAAGGCGAAGACACGGGAGTGCTCCAGGAAGCGGCCGAGTACGGAGCGTACGCGGATGTTCTCCGACAGACCCGCCACACCGGGGCGCACCGCGCAGATGCCGCGCACCCAGACGTCCACCTCGACGCCCGCCTGCGACGCGCGGTACAGCGCGTCGACGACCGCCTCGTCGACCATCGAGTTCACCTTGATGCGGACGTAGGCGGGGCGGCCGGCGCGGTGGTGCTGCGTTTCCTTGTTGATGCGGGAGACGAGGCCGTCGCGCAGGGACTTGGGGGCCACCAGGAGGCGGCGGTAGGTCTCGCGGCGGGAGTAGCCGGAGAGGCGGTTGAAGAGGTCGGAGAGGTCCGCGCCGACCTCCGCGTTCGAGGTGAGCAGGCCGAGGTCCTCGTAGAGGCGGGCGGTCTTGGGGTGGTAGTTGCCGGTGCCCACGTGCGAGTAGCGGACCAGGGCCTCGCCCTCCTGGCGCACGACGAGGGAGAGCTTGCAGTGCGTCTTCAGGCCGACCAGGCCGTAGACCACGTGGCAGCCCGCCTCCTCCAGCTTCCGCGCCCACTTGATGTTGGCCTGCTCGTCGAAGCGGGCCTTGATCTCGACGAGGACGAGGACCTGCTTGCCGGACTCGGCGGCGTCGATCAGGGCGTCGACTATGGGGGAGTCGCCCGAGGTGCGGTACAGCGTCTGCTTGATGGCGAGGACGTCCGGGTCGGACGCGGCCTGCTCCAGGAACGCCTGCACGGACGTGGAGAAGCTGTCGTACGGGTGGTGCAGGAGTACGTCGCGTTCGCGAAGGGCGGCGAAGATGTCGGGCGCGGACGCCGACTCGACCTCGGCGAGGTCGCGGTGGGTGCCGGCCACGAACTTGGGGTACTTCAGCTCGGGCCGGTCCAGGGCGGCGATGCTGAAGAGGCCGGTGAGGTCGAGGGGGCCCGGCAGCGGGTACACCTCGGCCTCGCTGATCTTCAGCTCGCGCACCAGGAGGCCCAGCACGTTCGGGTCGATGGACTCCTCGACCTCCAGGCGCACGGGCGGCCCGAAGCGGCGCCGCATGAGCTCTTTCTCCAGCGCCTGGAGGAGGTTCTCGGCGTCGTCCTCCTCGACCTCCAGGTCCTCGTTCCTGGTGAGCCGGAACATGTGGTGCTCCAGGATCTCCATGCCCGGGAAGAGCTCCTGGAGGTGCGCGGGGGCGGCGATGACGTCCTCTATCGGGACGTAGCGCTGCGGGGAGGCCTCCAGGAAGCGGGAGAGCAGCGGAGGGACCTTCACGCGTGCGAAGTGCTGATGTCCGGAGACCGGGTTGCGGACGACGACCGCGAGGTTGAGCGAGAGCCCCGAGATGTACGGGAAGGGGTGTGCGGGGTCCACGGCCAGCGGGGTCAGGACGGGGAAGATCTGCTGCCGGAAGAGCGTGAAGAGGCGGGACTGCTCCTTCTCCGTCAGCTCGTGCCAGCGCACCAGGTGGATGCCCTCGTCGGCGAGGCCGGGCGCGACGTCGTCCTGGTAGCAGGCGGCGTGCCGGGCCATGAGCTCGCGGGAGCGGTTCCAGATGAGTTCGAGGACCTCGCGGGGCTGCAGGCCGGAGGCGGAACGGGTGGCGACGCCGGTCGCGATGCGCCGCTTGAGGCCGGCCACGCGGACCATGAAGAACTCGTCCAGGTTCGAGGCGAAGATCGCCAGGAAATTAGCCCGTTCGAGGAGGGGGGTGTGGGGGTCCTCCGCCAGTTCGAGCACGCGCTCGTTGAAGGCGAGCCAGCTGCGCTCCCGGTCGAGGAAACGGCCCTGGGGCAGTTCGGTGCCGTCGTGTCCGACCTGGGCGTCCTCGTCGTACGCGTCGAGATCCGCGTCGATGTCGGGGTCCAGGTCGGAGACGGTCGCGGCGATGGTGTGCGGCCGGTGCGCGGCGATGGAACCCACGGAAGGCTGGACGTGCTGAACTTTTTCGCGGCCCGCAGGGCCCCCGTCAAGGGCGTTGGTGGAAGACGGGTGGGCCTGTCCTTGCGTGTTCTGCTGGCTCATGGAGCCATTCTTCCGCGCGGGCACGCCGATGGGCGCGTCGGAGAGCGCGGGAGCGAGGCGGGGCTTCCCGTTCTTCGGGGAAGGGTCGGGCAGGGCGGGCTGCATTGAGTGAGCGTCGCAAGCCAGTCTGAATCAACGGTTACGGCGACATGACGTGCGGGACATCGGCCGAAGGCCCCCGGGCGTCTACAGCGCCGGGGGCTCCGCCGATCGTACGGATCCGGCCGCCTGGCCGAAAGGCTCAGGCCGCCCGGCGCCGCAGAATACGGAAGGCGGCGTAGACGGCGGCGGCGGCGAGGGCCAGGACGATGCCCGTCTCGATGAGCTGGACGTACCAGAAGTGGGACCGGGGGTGGTAGTCCGCGTACGCGCTGACGACCTTGGTGTCGGTGGGGCAGGAGTAGCCGGGGATCGGCTTCGGGAGGCACTGGCCCGGGTAGAAGCGCTCGCCCGCGGCGTTGGTGACGCCCTGGTCCATGACGAAGGAGTTCGTGGACCACATGCTCACCCAGGACGAGTCCCCGGTCGCCGGCTTGCTGCGCGTGAGCGCGGGCACCAGGTGCCAGCGCGCGTTGCCGAGCAGGAGCAGCACGAGCCCGGTGACGACGCCGGTGGCGGCCATGGCGAGCAGCGTGCGGCGTACGAGGAGTCCGGCGAGCGTGCCGGCGGCCACGGCGAGAAGGGCGTACGCGACGAGGGCGGGGCCGGTCGTCTCGTAGACGCCGCGGTCGGCCCAGTGGAGGTCCCAGCGGACGCCGATCATCCCGGACGCGCCGAACCGGAAGACCGCCATGAGGGCGAGCGTGCCGCCCGCGGCGAGCGCGGCGGCCGTGGTCACCTTCGTGGCCAGCCAGCGCGTGGGGGAGACCGACTGGGTCCAGGAGAGCTTGTACACCCCGGACTCCATCTCGCGCCCGAGCATCGGTCCCGCGACGAAGACGCCGATGAGCAGGGGCACCAGGAGCAGGGCCACGGCGCCGTTCGACATGCTGATGCTGAGCAGGTCGCGTGCGCTGGGGAAGCCGAGGAACGTCTCGCAGGTGCCGTGGGAGGTGCAGGCGCCCGTGGGTTCGGGGTAGGCGCGGGCGGCCCAGCGCAGCCAGCCGGTGTAGGCCAGCGCCGCGACGACGAGGGCGCCGCCGGTCAGCAGGGCGGTGCGGTGCAGGCGGAGTTCCGCCCAGCGGGGTCCGTGCAGGGTGGGCAGGCTCATGCCGTCACTCCTTCCGAGGGGCGGGCCGTCGTGCCCGGCGTCAGGAGCGCCGGTGCATCGGGTGAACGGAGATGGGCCAGCAGCAGCTCCTCCAGGGAGGGTTCCTGGACGTCCCAGCCCTCGCCGACCGGGACTTCGGTGCGGATCAGGGCGGTCAGGCCGCGGCCCGTGGCGCGGGACTCCACGACCGTGTGCGCGGAGAGGTCGTCGAGGGGACCCTTGCCGGTCACCAGGGCGTGCGCGGCGACGATGTCGTCGATGCCGCCCCCCAGCCGCACGCGGCCCTCGGACACGAGGAGCAAGTGGTCGCAGGCGTCGGCGAGTTCGCTGACGATGTGCGAGGACATGACCACGGTCGTGCCGTGTTCGGCGGCCTCCGCCATCAGCGTGCCCATGAGCTGGTGCCGGGCCAGCGGGTCGAGGTCGGCCATCGGCTCGTCCAGGAGCAGGAGTTCGGCGCGCTTGCCGAGCGCGAGGGCGAGCGCGACGCGCGTGCGCTGGCCGCCGGAGAGCGTACGGATGCGGGCCTTCGGGTCGAGCCCGGCGCCGCTCGTGACGCGCTCGGCGGTGGCCGCGTCCCAGCGGTCGGGGTTGAGCTCGGCGCCGAGCCGCAGGGTGTCCGCGATGGTCAGCTGCGGATGGAGCGGCTTGTCCTGGGCGACGTACGCGACGCGGGCGCGGGCCTCGCCGGGGCCGGTGCCGAGGACGGTGAGCCTGCCCGACGTGGGGCGGTCGAGGCCCGCGGCCAGCGCGAGCAGCGTCGACTTGCCCGCGCCGTTGGGGCCGACGACCGCGCAGACGCGTCCGACGGGCAGCCGGAACGCGCAGTCGCGCAGGGCGTACCGGTCCCTTCCGAAGCGTTTGGTCAGTGCGGTCGCCTCGATGGCGGTGTCGGTCATGCCAAGTCCCCCCTGGTCAGGTGCTCTTGGTGGTGCGACTCGCTGAACTGCTCTTCCAGTACGGCCGTGAAGAGCGCCGCCACGTCGTCCCTGTCCAGGCCCGCCGCGCGGGCCCGTACGGCCCACTCGGCGAGTTCCCCCCGCAGCGGCGAGTCGGCGGGCGCGCCGCCCAGCGTCCGGCGGACGAAGGTGCCGAGGCCGCGGCGCGCCTCGACGAGGCCCTCGCGCTCCAGTTCGCGGTAGGCCTTCAGGACCGTGTTCGGGTTGATGGCCGTGGCCTCGACGACCTCGCGGGCCGTGGGCAGCTTGTCGCCGGGCTCCAACAGGCCCAGGCGCAGGGCCTGTCGGGTCTGCTGGACGATCTGGAGGTACGTGGCGACGCCGCTGCGCCGGTCGATCCGGTATGCGACCACTGCCTTGCACCACCCTTTCACTAATTGAGTAGTGAAAGGGTGGTGCAAGATGGGTTCCGCGGTCAAGTCGCCCGGTGGGAGCGGGATGTGACGGACTGATGGAGGTGGCGGGGGCGGGTTCCGGGGCGCGGCCGCCGATCTTGTACCGTCTGCCGCTCAGCATTGACGTGAACACGCATGAAATGACGGGGGCTTCACCATGTCCATGCCTCAGCGGACCCAGCAGACCCAGGGGCGCCGTACGCCCCGGCACTTCCCGCAGGGCGGTGGCGGCGGCGCGTTCGCCGGCCTCTCGCCCCTGATGAAGGTCGGCGTCCTGGTGATCGCGGCGATCATCGCCGGCGTCTGGATGTACACGAGCCGGGGCAACACCACCGGCCCCGACAGCGAGAGCGCCAAGGCGCCCGCCGTCGCCGAGATCGGCGACTGCGTGCAGAACAAGGGGTCCGAGGGCAGCCCCGACATGGAGGTCATCGACTGCGGTGACACCAAGGCCGAGTACAAGGTCGAGAGCAAGAACGAGCAGGAGTGCGAGCCCGGCCAGTCCCGCTTCGAGCAGACGCGGCGCGGCCGGGTCCAGTTCTCGATGTGCCTGAGCCAGGTCGCGGCGAAGTAGTCCGCCCCGGCGGCCGGAGGCCGGTACGGCGAAGGGCGCGGCGTTCCCCGAGGGGAGCGCCGCGCCCTTCGCGCGTCCGCGGGCGCCGGGTTCAGGACTCCGTGCGGTACATCAGGTCCGTCTCGTGCGTGACGAAGCCGAGGCGTTCGTAGACGCTCACCGCGGCCTTGTTGTCCGCGTCCACGTAGAGCATCGCGGCCGGCAGGCCCGCCTGCGCGAGGTGGCGCAGGCCGACCGTGGTCAGGGCCTTGCCGAGGCCGCCGCCCTGGGCGCCGGGCCGCACGCCGACGACGTACACCTCGCCGAGGCCCTCCTGCGCGTGCACCTTCGTCCAGTGGAAGCCGACCAGCTCGCCGTCCTTCTCCGCGAGGAAGAAGCCCGCCGGGTCGAACCACGGCTCCGCCTTGCGGTCGTCCAGGTCGCGCTGCGTGAGGGAGCCCTGCTCCGGGTGGTGCGCGAAGGCCTCCGCGTTCACCGCGAGCCAGGCCGCGTCGTCCTGCCCGGGGACGAACGCGCGCACGGAGACGCCCTCGGGGAGCACGGGGTCGGGCAGGTCGAGGTCCGCCAGCGTCCGCCGCATCTGGCGCAGTTCGCGGAACAGGGTCAGGCCGAGGACCTGCGCCAGGTGCCGGGCCGAGGAGTGTCCGCCGTGCGCCCACACGCGCAGCCGGCGCCCCGACTCGCCGAGCAGCGCCGTGCCCAGCGCCCTGCCGTGGCCGCGCCCGCGGTGCGCGGGGTGCACGACCAGCTCGGCGGCGGGCGCCTCCACGGGGTCGGTGTCCTCCAGCTGCGCGTAGCCGACGAGCTTGCCGTCGATGTCGAGCAGCAGGTGCCGCACGCCCTCGCGCGCGCCGCCCTTCAGCTGGAGCCTGCCCTGCTCGGACACCGCCTGCTGGCCGTCGGTGCGGGCGGCCTCGGCGAGCAGCGCGAGCACGGCGTCGGCCTGCGCGGTGGTGAGTACGGCGAGGGTGTCGATCTTCCGGAGCGGTACGGGGGCCTCGGCGGGGCGGTCGTCAGTCATGACGTCGAGAGTACGGGGACCGGCCCGGACTCCCGTGTCCTCGACGACAACCGGCCCGAGCCACCCCCGGTGACCGGCCCGCACCCGGAACGACGACCGGCCCGCACCCGGAACGGTGACCTGCCCGCACCCCCAATGGCAACCAGGATGTAACCGGCAACCCTCTGTTGCGCTACGCGCGTTGAACCTAGGCTGCGCTCGGCGATATCGCCGTCCTTGTCGTCCCACCTCACCCTCGGGGGAACGCTTGTCCGCCATACAGAAGCAACGAAGGTCCGGGCGCCGCGCCACCCGTGTCCTCGCCGTCGCCGCGGGGCTCGCCACCGTCGGCGCGCTGGCCGCCGCCCTGCCCGCAAGCGCCGGGCAGGACCACGCGGCCGCGGGCAAGGGCGGCAAGCAGCGCACGGTCGACGTGCAGCTGCTGTCCTTCAACGACTTCCACGGCAATCTGCAGCCGCCCGCCGGTTCCTCGGGCCAGGTGACGGAGAAGCAGGCCGACGGGACCGAGAAGAAGATCGACGCCGGTGGTGTCGAGTACCTCGCGACCTCCCTGCGCACCGCCCGCCAGAACCACCCCTACAGCGTCACCGCGGCCGCCGGCGACCTCATCGGCGCGAGCCCCCTGCTGTCCGGCCTCTTCCACGACGAGCCCACCGTCGAGGCGATGAACAAGCTCGGCCTGGACGTCACCAGCGTCGGCAACCACGAGTTCGACGAGGGCGCCAAGGAGCTGGCCCGCATCCAGAACGGCGGCTGCCACCCCAAGGACGGCTGCTTCGAGAAGGACAAGCACGGCAAGGGGAAGAAGTTCGAGGGCGCGGACTACCCCTACCTCACCGCCAACGTCACCGACGAGAAGACCGGCAAGCCCCTCCTCAAGCCCTACTGGGTCTGGAAGCACAAGGGCGTGAAGATCGGCTTCATCGGCGTGACGCTGGAGGGCACCCCGGACATCGTCTCCGCCGACGGCGTCAAGGGCCTGAAGTTCCACGACGAGATCGAGACCGTCAACAAGTACGCGAAGGTCCTCGACAAGCAGGGCGTGAAGTCCATCGTCACGCTCATCCACGAGGGCGGCGTGCCGAAGACCCAGACGTACAACTACGACTGCGACTCCCCGGGCGCGGGCGACGGCATCTCCGGCCCGATCACCGACATCGCCAAGGGCATCACGCCCAAGGTCGACGCCCTGGTCACCGGCCACACGCACAACGCGTACGTGTGCACGATCCCCGACCCGGCGGGCAACCCCCGCATGGTCACCTCGGCGTCCTCCTTCGGGAAGCTCTACACGGACACCACGCTGACGTACGACCGCAGGACCAAGGACATCGTGCGCACCAGCGTGAAGTCGGCGAACCACGTCGTCAGCCGTGAGCAGGCCAAGGCGCCCGACATGACCTCGCTCATCCAGCGCTGGGACAAGCTGGCCGCGCCCGTCGCCAACAAGGCCGTCGGCTACATCTCCGCGGACATCCCCGGCCGTGGCGCGGGCGTGCCCGAGTCCCCGCTCGGCGACCTCATCGCGGACGCGCAGCTCGCGCACGCCAAGTCCCTGGATCCCGAGGCCGATCTGGCGCTGATGAACCCGGGCGGCATCCGCTCCGACATCGTCTTCAAGGCGAGCGGGAGCGAGGGCGACGGCGTGGTCACCTACGGCGAGGCGTTCACCGTGCAGCCGTTCAGCAACACCGTCAACCTGGTCGACCTGACCGGCGCGCAGCTCGTGACCGGTCTCAAGCAGCAGGTCAGCGGGCCGAACGCGGCTTCGCCGAAGATCCTTCAGATCTCCGACGGGCTCACCTACACGCTCGACATGACCAAGACCGGCGCCGACCGCGTCGTCGCCGACTCCATCAAGCTGAACGGCAAGGCGATCGACCCGGCGGCCACCTACCGCGTCGCGATGAACTCCTTCCTCGCGGGCGGCGGCGACGGCTTCGCCGAGCTCGGCAAGGGCACCAAGCCGCTCGTCGGCGCGGACGACCTGAAGGCGTTCAACGACTACCTGACCGCCAACTCCTCGGCGGACAAGCCGATCGCGCCGCCGAAGGCCGACCGGATCACGATCGTGAAGTAGGTCATCTCCCGCCCGGCAAGTACTGTCCGAAACCGGTGCTTACCGGGAGTAAGGTTTGGGGTGGGGTGTGAACGTATGGTGAGATCACTCGATGCGTTCCCCCCACCGCATAGCCACGCATCCTCCGGATGCGCCCATCGACGACGACCGCGCCGACCAGCTTGACCACGACGGCTCCGACCGGCTCCACCAGGACCGCTCCGACCGGCTCCACCAGGACCGTTCCGACCGGATCCACGACGACCGCGCCGACCAGCCCGCGTACAGCAATCCGTACGACGAACTCGGCGCCCTCGCGCCCCACCCGCTGGAGGAGTTCCTCCACGAGGACAAGGACGCCGAGGACCCCGCGGACGCGCCCTGGACGCCGCCCAACCACCGCCGCGGCAGCCGCCGCCGCAACCGGTTCGCCGGACTGCCGCTCGCCGCGAAGGCCGTCGTCGCCCTCCTCGTCGCCGCCGCCTTCCTCGCCCTCGGCGACCGCTGGGCGCTCCTGTACGCCGAGCATGAGGCCGCGGACAAGCTCAAGGAGCAGATGAACCTGAGCGCGGCGCCCGAGGTCGACATCGAGGGGTTCCCCTTTCTCACGCAGGTCCTCGACAAGCGCCTGGACCAGGTGAAGGTGACCGTCCCCGACGTCGCCGCCGACCGCGTCTCCCTCGCCAAGGTCTCCGCGACCGCCACGGACGTCACCATCGAGGGCGACGGACCCACCTCCGTCAAGGGCGCCACCATCGGCGAGATGAACGGCGAGGTACTGCTCTCCTTCGAGGATCTCAACCGCGAACTGGGGGCCTCCCAGGTCACGTTCACCGGCCACGGCCGCGACAAGGTCCTCGCGCGCGGCACGCTGCCCGTCGCCGGCCACGACCTGAAGGTGCGCGCCGACGCCCGCATCCAGCGCAACGGCGACCGCGGCATCTCCACCGACATCGGCGGCATGAGCCTCCAGCTCGGCGACCTGGCGACCTACCGCCCCGGCGCCCGCGCGTCGGAGGGCCTGCACCTGTCGAAGAGCTCCGCCGACCGCGTGGCCAAGGAGACCGCCAGGGCGAAGGCGCTGCTGTCCGTGCCCGCGATCGTCCAGCGGCTCGGCATCCCCGATTCCGTGGTCCGCGGCGCCCTGGAGAGCGACGCCAAGCTCAACGAACTCACCGGCTCCCCGCGCTTCGTGAACGACGTGATGGGCCTGAACCTCATCGACGTGGCCATGGGCCACCCCTGGCTCCTGAAGAAGCTCGGCCTCGACCCCGCGCTCCTCAAGGGCCTCTCCCAGCTCACCCGTCCCGTCCTCGCCGACCGTCTGACCCTCGCCTTCGAGCTGCCGAAGCTGCCGGGGGCCGGGACGGTGGCGCTGCAGGACGTGACGGTGGAGAAGGAGGGCATCCGGGTGCGGCTCACGGGGTCGGGGCTGGGCTTCGGCCGCTAGGCGACACGGACTTCGCCCTCCGGCCGCCCGTCCCGCAGGGCCAGGCGCGTGCCCCGGAAGCCCGCCCGGAGCCGCCGGTCGTGGCTGACGACCACCAGCGTGCCCGCGTAGGAGGCGAGCGCCGCCTCCAGGTCCTCCACCAGGGCGGGGGAGAGGTGGTTGGTCGGCTCGTCCAGGAGCAGCAGGTCCAGCGGGCGGGCGACGAGCCGGGCCAGTTCGAGGCGGCGGCGCTGGCCCACCGACAGCGAGCGCACCGGCCGTCCGAGGTCCGCCTCGCGGAAGAGCCCGAGGGCCAGCAGCGCGTCGCGGTGCTCGTCGCCCCCGTACACGTCGAGCACCGAACGCCGCTCCTGCCACAGGGCGTTGTCCTGCCGCAGGAAGCCGACCCGCGCGGGCCGCCGCACCGTACCGCTCCCGGGCACCGGCTCCCCGGCGAGCAGCCGCAGCAGCGTCGACTTTCCCGCACCGTTGGGCCCGGTGACCAGCAGCCGCTCGCCCGCGCCGATCCGCAGCGTCCCCTCGACGGCCAGGCGGCCGGGGACGTGTACGTCGGTCAGCTCGACCGGGCCCGTGGCCTCCCCCTCGACCCCCGCCGTGAAACGCAGGGGGCGCGGGGGCGGCGGCACCGGGTTCTCGCTCAGCCGCTGCAGCCGCTCGCGGGCGTTGCGGATCCGGCTCATCGCGCCGTGCGCCCGCGACCTCGCGCGGAAGGCGCCCGCCCCGCTGAACGAGGCCGGTGCCTTGCGCGGGATCGCCGAGAGCAGCCCGATGTGGGAGTCGGCGAGCGCGGAGTGCCGGGCGACCTCGGCGCGCCACTCCTCGTACTCCCGCTCGTGGCGCGCCCGTTCGGCGGCCTTGGCCGTCAGGTAGCCGGCGTAGCCGTCGCCGTACCGGCGCACGGTCCGGGTGTCACCGTCCACCTCCAGGATCGTCGTGGAGACGCGGTCGAGGAACGCGCGGTCGTGGGTGACCGCGAGCACCGTGCCGCGATGGGCGCGCAGCCGCTCCTCCAGCCAGCGCACGGCCTCGTCGTCGAGGTCGTTCGTCGGCTCGTCGAGGAGCAGCAGCTCGGGCGAGGACGCGAGGGTCCCGGCGAGCACGAGGCGGGAGCGCTGCCCGCCGGAGAGCGTGGCCAGCGGGCGCGCGCGGTCCAGCGGCGCGCGCTCGCCGAGCCGCCGCAGTCCGACCTCGACACGGCGGTCGGCGTCGTGGCCGCCGCGCGCCTCGAACTCGGCGACCAGCGCCGCGTACCGCTCGTACGCCGCCGCGTCCGCGCCCGCGAGCGAGCACTCGGCGGCCCTGATCCGCCGCTCCAGGGAGCGCAGTTCGGCGAGCGCCGCGTCGATCGCGTCGCCGACCGTGGCGGTGTCCGGCAGGTCGGGTGTCTGGGCGAGGTGCCCGGTGCCGCCGGGGGCGGTGACGGTGAGCGTGCCGTTGTCGGGCAGCTCGACGCCGGCGACGATCCGCAGCAGCGTGGACTTCCCGGAGCCGTTGTCCCCGATGACGCCCGCCTTCTCGCCGTGGCGGACCGTGAGGGAGACCCGGTCGAGGACGACGCGGTCGTCGTAGCGCTTGGTGATGTCGGTGAGGGTGAGCTGGGAGACGGCGGCGGTGGTGGCCGCGGTCGTGGTGGCCGCGGTGGTGCCGGTGACTGGGTACAAGTACGTCCTCTTTCTTCGACGGCAGGGTCGGTGATGCGTGACGAGACGGTCCGTCTCGTGCGGAAGAAAGATAACGCAGGACGGACCGTCTCGCAAGACGGTCCGTCTCGTTTGCTTCTCCGGTCAGCCCGGCGAGGTCCCCGCCGGGGCCTCCAACGGTGTCTCCGGCGTCTCCGGGGGCGGGGTCGCCGCCCCGGGCAGCCGCACCGACGCCACCGTGCCGCCGCCCTCTGCGGACGCCAGGGCCACCTCGCCGCCCGACTGGCGCACCGTACGGGCCACGATCGACAGGCCGAGCCCCGAACCCGGCAGGCTCCGCGCGGTGGGCGAACGCCAGAACCGGTCGAAGACGTGCGGGAGTTCCTCGGCGGGGATGCCCGGCCCGTGGTCGCGCACCGTCAGCTCGCCGCCCTTCAGGGCGACCTCGACGGCGGACCCCGGCGGCCCGAACTTCACCGCGTTGTCGAGGATGTTGACCACGGCACGCTCCAGCGCGGCGGGCTCCGCGCGGACGTACCAGGGCGCGAGGTCCGCGGTGAACGTCAGCTCGGGGCCGCGCAGCCTGGCCCGCTCCAGCGCCGTCTCCACGATGTCGTGCAGGGCGACGACCTGCACCTTCGCGCCGCCCTGGCCCGCGTCGGGACGGGACAGCTCCTGGAGGTCGCCGATCAGCGAGGCCAGTTCGGTCATCTGCGCCTTCACGGAGGCGAGCAGGGCCCTGCGGTCGTCGGGCGGGATGGCGCGCCCGGTGTCCTCACTGCGGGCCAGCAGCTCGATGTTGGTGCGCAGGGAGGTGAGCGGCGTGCGCAGCTCGTGCCCCGCGTCGGCGATCAGCTGCTGCTGGAGGTCGCGGGAGGACGCCAGGGAGGCGGTCATGGAGTTGAACGACTCCGACAGCCGGGCGATCTCGTCGTCGCCGTCGACGGGGATGCGGAGGTTCAGGTCCTCGGTGCGGGCGACGTGCTCGACGGCCTCGGTGAGCCGGTCGACCGGGCGCAGCCCGGTGCGGGCCACCCAGAGTCCGGCGGCACCGGCACCGATGACGCCGATGCCGGCGACAGCGGTGAGCAGCAGGGCGAGCTTGTTCAGCGGCTCGTCGATCTCCGAGAGCGGCCGGGCCAGGGAGACGGTGTACCCGCTGTCCGTGTCCACCTGCGTCAGCACACGCACCGACGCCCCTCGGTCCGTCCTGGCGTCGTGCAGGGTCTGGGTCCGCAGGTGCTGGGCCACTTCCACGTCGGAGTTCTGCACCACCACGGGGGTGGAGTCGCGGCCCACGCAGCGCGAGCCGTCCGGCCGGATGATCTGCACGAAGACGGTGGTGGTGCCGGGCGGGGTCTCGGCGTTCGGGGTGGTGCTGCCGTCGTTGCAGGCGGCGGCCGTCAGGTCGAGGTAGCCGCGGCCCACGTTGAGGCTGCGCAGCGAGTCGTCCATCTGGTCCCGCAGCTGCGCGCGGGTGAGCACCCAGCAGGACACCGCCACCGCCGCCACCGCCAGGGCCACCGCCACCGTCACCAGCAGCGCCAGCCGCGAGCGCAGGGGGAGCCCGCGGAAGCGCCGTACGGCCCCCTTCACTCCCCGCCCCGCAGCACATAGCCCACGCCCCGCACCGTGTGCACGAGGCGCGGTTCGCCGCCCGCCTCCGTCTTGCGGCGCAGGTACATGACGTACACGTCCAGGGAGTTGGAGGACGGCTCGAAGTCGAAGCCCCAGACCGCCTTGAGGATCTGCTCGCGCGTGAGGACCTGGCGAGGGTGCGCGAGGAACATCTCCAGGAGCGTGAACTCGGTGCGGGTCAGCTCGACCGTCCGCGCGCCCCGCGTGACCTCGCGCGTCGCGAGGTCCATCCGCAGGTCGGCGAAGGCGAGGACGTCGCCCTCCTCGGCCTGACCGGCCGCCGCGGCGTACGAACTGCGGCGCAGCAGCGCGCGGATGCGGGCGAAGAGCTCGTCCAGCTCGAAGGGCTTGACCAGGTAGTCGTCGGCGCCCGCGTCGAGTCCCGTGACGCGGTCGCCGACCGTGTCGCGCGCCGTCAGCATCAGGATCGGCGTG
>NZ_LIRJ01000174.1 GCF_001419745.1 Streptomyces silaceus
GCCCCCGCCGGCCCCACGGCCCCCACCGCGGAGGAGGCCCGGCTCGACCGTGCCGCCCCGCAGGAGATCCTGCGGCGCAGCGGTTTCGACTCCGCGGCGCCCGCGCTGGCGCGGGCGCTGGACAAGGCCCGCTCCTACGGCCAGGCACGCCGTCTGGTCATACGGGAGGGCAGGGCACTGTGGCACCGGGCCGTCGACCGGGCGCAGGGGCGCGGGCCGCTGGGCGGTGACCTGAGCCGGGACGACGACCGGCCGCTGTACTGGGCGCGGCTCGGGATGACGCGGGAGCTGCGGCAGTGGGAGCCCGGACGTTTCCCGCTCGACGGGAGGCAGCGGGCCGCGCTGATGGGCGAGTTGGAGCGGACCTCACGGGGTCAGGACTCCGTCGGTCATCCCGGCGGGCGCGGCAAGGGGAAGGTGAAGCGGATCCTCGTCACCGGCTTCGATCCGTTCACACTCGACCGGGACGTCCGGATCAGCAATCCGTCGGGGGCCGCCGCGCTCGCCCTGGACGGCACGACGATCCGGACCGCCGAGGGGCTCGCGCGCATCGAGGCGGTGACGTTCCCGGTCCGTTGGCAGGACTTCGCCGACGGGGCCGTGGAGCGGGCGCTGCGCCCGCATCTGCCGCACGTCGACCTGTTCACCACCATCAGCCAGGGGCGCGTGGGCAAGTTCGACATCGAGCGGACCAACGGCGCCTGGCGGGGCGGTTCCCTCGACAACGACAACGTCTCGCGCGCGGAGACGGTCCCGGTGAGCGATCCCGCCTCGCAGCCCCAGTGGACGTCGACGACCCTTCCGTACAAGGAGATCGTGGCCGCGAAGACGGGCCGTTTCCCGGTGTACGACAACACGTCGGTGACCGAGATCCCGGCGGGCGGCACCGGGCCGGTGGTGCGGCCCGAGGGGCCCACCGAGGGGTCGACGGCGCGTGAGGGCGGCGGCGGGAACTACCTGTCGAACGAGATCGCCTACCGGGCCACGCTGCTGCGGGACCGGCTCGGGCTGCGCGACCGGCTGCCCGGCGGCCATGTGCACACGCCGGTGCTGCAGTTCGGCGCGGGCAACACCGATCCGGCGACGGGTGCCGTCACCGATCCCGAGTTCGTGCGGAACCGGCTCGACATCATCGCTCAGGTGCGGGGGATCCTCGGGGCGGCCGCCTCGTCGTCCTGACCGGCGCCGGCGGCGGCTCCGGAGCCGCCGCCGGCGGTGTCGTTCTCGCCGAGCAGGTCGCGGGCCATCAGGGTCGCGCCCGCGACCGCGCCGGGCATCAGGAACACGGCGACGAACGGCACCAGGAAGGCGACGGCGAGCGGGGTGCCGAAGCCCCAGGCGAGCTGCTTGCGGCCGCGCAACAGGGCCAGGCGTTCGCGGAGTTGGACGCCGCGGCGCTGCATCGCGACCGCGGTCAGCTCCTCGACCAGGAAGAAGCCGGTCACGCAGAAGCCGATGACCGGGACGACGGTCTGGCCGACGACCGGGATGAAGCCGAGGGCGAAGAGCAGCACGCCCCACACGGCCGCGCGCACCACGATGCGCAGGCTGTCGCGGGCGGAGATCCACAGGTCGCGCCAGAACGGCAGCCCGGACTCGGGGGCGTGGCCGCACTCGGAGATGTCGACCTGCTCGGACAGCGACTCGTAGAAGGGTTCGCCGATGAGGAGTGTCACGGCGGTGAAGGTGACGACGGAGAGCAGCAGCGCGAGCGCGAACAGCAGGGCCGTCAGGAAGCCGCGGAAGAGGCCGAGCCAGGGCGAGGACCAGTCGTCGGCGAACGGCGTGGCCCAGCCGACGAGGTCGACGCCCCACAGGGCGAGCGAGACGAGCGCGGCCGCGTAGAGGACGAGCGTGATGAGGCCGGGCAGCAGCCCCCATCCGTACTGCTTGCCGTGCTGGGCGACCCAGCGCTGCCCCTTCATCAAGTAGCCGAAGCCCACACCAAGATCGCGCATGCGGCACACCCTAGCCGCAGGTGGCCGGGGGTTTGTGCGGTGCCGTGTGCCAGGGCTGTCACAGCTGGGACACAAGGCCCCCTTGTTGTCCGGGAGTTGAACCGGTAAGACCTCGCTTACCGATCTTCCGGAGGTACGTATGGGTATATCCCGGCCAAACAGACCCGTTCTGCTCACCGCCGCCGCCACGGCCGGCGCGCTGGCCCTCACCGCGCTCGCCCCGGGCAGCGCGACCGCGGACCCGACACCGCGCCCGGTCACCCGCGAGGGATCGCCGCTGGGCGCCGACCGGGCCGCCAAGGCACCGGAGCAGGCCGCCGACCGCGCCCTCGACGAGGGGCGCGCCCCGGAACTCGGCGACGACAAGGGCCGCGGCTACCCGCGCGAGCAGCGGCTCGACGTGCCTCCGGAGAACCCGGCCGACAAGTCGATCAAGCTCGGCCTGACGCCGTACCACGGCATAGCCCCGAAGCTGAACGCCCTGCAGCGCGTCGGCGACCGCGTGAGCGTGGAGATCGCGGGCCGCTCGGCGGGCGGGCACCAGCTCTATCTGGTGACCGTCACCGCACCGGAGTCCGCGCGCGAGACGGCCCGGCAGGCACGGATGCGGGACCGGATCGAGAACGACCCCTCGGCCGCCGCCAAGGACAAGGCGATCAAGTCGTCGTACAAGACGCCCGTGTTCATCAACAACAACATCCACGGCAACGAGTGGGAGGGCACGGACGCGGCCCTGAAGCTCATCGAGAGGCTCGCGAAGGCCAAGGACAAGAAGAGCCGGGACCTCCTCGCGCACCACCGCCTCTACTTCAACATCACCACCAACCCCGACGGCCGTATCGCCGGCACCCGCGCCAACGCCAACGGCTTCGACCTGAACCGCGACTTCATCACCGCCTCCCAGCCCGAGGCCCGCGCGGTCCGCGAGATAGCCGTCGCCAAGCAGCCCGCCGTGATGATCGACCTGCACGGCTATGTGAACGGCACGCTGATCGAGCCGACCACTCCCCCGCACGGCGAGAACTACGAGTACGACCTCTTCCTGAAGAACTCCTACGCCAACGCCCTCGGCATGGAGGCCGCCGTCAACGGCCTCGGCTACACCGAGGAGAAGGACGGCGTGAAGCCCGCCGTCATCCCCTTCCGCGACCAGCAGGAGGGCTGGGACGACTGGCCGCCGATCTTCACCCCGCAGTACATGCCCTTCCACGGCGCGGTCGCCACGCACACCATCGAGTTCCCGATGCAGGTGAACAACGAGGAGTACGCGTCCCAGCCGGTCGCCGAGCTGCGGCGCCGGGCGAGGATCAACACGGCCATCGCGGGCGCGGCCATGCGCGCCACCCTCGACTACACCCGGAGCCACCGCGCCTCGGTGATCGCCGACCAGATCGAGGTGTTCCGGCGGGGCGCGACGGGCGCGAAGCAGGTGCCGGTCTCGGAGGAGACCGTGCCGGGGGTGCCCGGGATCGGCCCGGAGGACGTGTACACGACCACGTTCCCGCGCGCGTACGTCATTCCCGCGGACGGACGCGGCCAGCGCTCGGCCACGGCGGCGGCGCGGCTCGTGGACCATCTGATCGCCAACGACGTGCGCGTGGAGCGCGCGAGCCACGCCTTCCGGCTCGGCGGGCGGACGTACGCGAAGGGCGCGTACGTCGTCGACATGCACCAGCCCAAGCGGGGCCTGGCCAATGTGATGCTCGCCGACGGCCGGGACATCAGCGACGAGGTGTCGACGATGTACGACATCTCCGGCTGGAGCCTCGGGCGGCTGTGGGGCGCGAGCGTGGACGCGGTCAAGGGCGGCGGCCTGGACGGCGTCCGCACCCGGCCGGTGCGCGCCGCCGCGGAGGTCGGCCGGGTGGCGCCGCGCGGCGACCTGCGGCTGCGGCTCGACGACCCGCGCGAGGTCGCGGCGCTCAACTCGCTGCTCTCCCAGGGCGTCGAGGCGCGCCGGGACCGCGACGGCGGCGCGATCGTGCCGTCGTCCGCGCGCCGCGCGGCCGTCACGGCCGCGAAGAAGTACGACGTGTCCTTCGACGCCACGAAGACCAAGGGCACGAAGGCCAAGGGCACGACGACCAAGGGCACGGGGACGCTGCACCGCACGCGGGTCGCCGCGGCCGTCACGCCCGGTGAGCTGTTCGCGCTGCGGGAGATGAACTTCGACGTGGTGCCCGTCTCCACCGACGTGCTCAACGCGGGCTTCGACTGGAAGAAGGCGGACGTCCTGTTCGTGTCGGCGGGCCTGGACCGCGGTGAGCTGAACGACGCGGCGAAGGCCGGGCTGGACCGGTTCCTCGCCGGTGGCGGCGGTCTGGTCGGGCGCGGCGCGGCGGGGGCCGCGCTGAACGCCGACGCGAAGCTGCTCGCCGTCAAGGCCGTCGAGGGCAACGGCGACGCCAACGGCGTGGTCCGCGTCAGGAGTTCGGGCGGGGCGGTCACCGGCGGCGCGCCGGACCACAGCTTCGCCTACAGCCCCCTGTGGTTCACCGGACTCGGCTCCGGCGTGCGCGTGGAGCAGAAGTACGCCACCGGGAACCCTCTGCTGTCCGGGCACTGGCGGGCCGGCGAGAACGGCGCGGGCGGACCGAAGGACGCCGCCGGACAGGCCGCGGTCGTCAGCGGTTCCGCCGGGCGCACGGACGTCGTACTGTTCGGCACCGAGCCGCTCTTCCGCGACCACCCCAAGGGCGTGTTCCCGCAGGTCGGACGGGCACTGCTGAGCGTGAGCCGGCACTCCGGGGAATGACCCGGCGGGGCGCGGCGGTTGACCGGACCACGCATTCTTCCGCCGCGCCCCGAGGAGCAGTCTTCATGACCCGTGAGATCAGAGTGCAGGGCACCGTCGCCGACGGGTTCGAAGGGGTACGCGAGGAGTTCACCGCCGTCCTCGCCGCCCAGGAGCCCCGGTACACGGGCCAGCTCGCCGCGTACGTCAAGGGCCGCAAGGTCGTCGACCTGTGGGTGGGACCGGACACCGACGGCGACACCCTGTACGGGGTCTACTCGTCCACCAAGGGCGCCGCCCACCTCGTCGTCGCCCTGCTCGTCCAGGACGGCACGCTCGACCTGGACCGCGAGGTCGCCCACTACTGGCCGGAGTTCGCCGCCGAGGGCAAGAGCGCCGTGACCCTGCGCGAGCTGCTCGCGCACCGGGCGGGCGTCGTCGGCGCCGACGACGG
>NZ_LIRJ01000175.1 GCF_001419745.1 Streptomyces silaceus
CGGCGGAGGCGGTGGCGGCGGCTTCGGGCGCTGCGTGGGCCCGGCGTGGCAGTCGGCGCCGTCCCCCGCGACGGCCACCGTGTCGCCGCCCGCGGAGCCGTCCCCGTTGATCGAGGCGTACGCGCAGCTGTCGGCGAGGGCCGCGCCCGCGCCCGAGGACGAACCGAGCGCCAGAGCCAGTGCCAGGAGTACCAAGACGCGTGTGACAAGGGGCGATATGACCCGTGGAGATCCGTGCACGACCCAGAGCATGGGCGGCCCGCACGCCCCGTACGCCGCGGTCGCCCCCGAATGACCCGAAGGGAGGAGACGGTGGCGCCGGTGGTTTGACGGCGTGCGCCCCCCGGTCGTGGCCGAAACGTGCGGGGCCGGACCGCGCAAAGGATCTTGCGGGGCCACGCAAAGAATCTTGCGGGGCCGTTGAACACGGCGGCTGTCCCCACCCGTACCTAGGGCCATGTGTGACGCAACAAGGCGCCACAACATCACAGCCGACAGCGGGAGTTGGACATGCGGCATGTATCAGGGGGTTCCCCCCGGGCCTGGCGGAGCGCCTCGCTCGTAGCGACGGCTGCGGCCCTTCTCGCCCTGACGGCGGCGTGCGGCCAGGACACGGGCGAGCAGTCCCCGAACGGGCAGAGCGTGGGCAACCAGGCGCCCGCCGCGGCCGACGGGTACGGCGCGGACGACGGCTACGGATCGGATTCCGGCGACGCGGGCAAGGGCGCGGGGGCCAAGGCGAAGTCCGCCGGGCAGCTCGCGGTGTGGGACAGCAAGAAGCTCGGCAAGGTCGTCACCGACAGCGAGGGCTTCACGCTCTACCGCTTCGACAAGGACACCGCACAGCCCCCCAAGTCCACCTGCGACGCCGCCTGTCTGAAGGCCTGGCCCGCCGTGGCCGCCGACGGCGCCAAGGCCGCACCGGGCGTCGACGAGTCCCTGCTCGGCGAGGTCACCAACGCCGACGGCACCAAGCAGCTCACCATCGACGGCTGGCCGATGTACCGGTACGCGCAGGACAGCGAGCCCGGCGACGCCAAGGGGCAGGGCGTGGGCGGCACTTGGTACGCCGCCGCCCCCGACGGCAAGAAGGCCGCGCCCGCGGCCGCCGACACCGCCCCCGTCGACCCGGCGGGCCTGTCCACCCGCAAGGACCCGAAGCTCGGCGAGATCGTCGTCGACAAGAACGGCATGACCGTCTACCGCTTCACGAAGGACTCCGCCTGGCCGATGAAGTCCGCGTGCACCGGTGCCTGCCTCGACAAGTGGCCGGTGGTGGCGCCCGTCGCCAAGAACGACACCCAGGGCATCCTCAAGAAGGGCTTCGTCGTCTTCGACCGCCCCGACGGCAAGAAGCAGCAGACGATCGACTGCTGGCCGCTGTACACCTTCTCCGGCGACAAGAAGCCGGGCGACACCAACGGCCAGGGAGTGGCCGGAACTTGGTATGCCGCGAGTCCGGAAGGAAAGCCGGTGGGCGCCGCCAAGTAGATCGCCCCGTGCGCGGACGGACCGGTCCGTTCCCTCCCATATCACAAGGAGGGGACGGACCGGTCCGGGGTGTGGGCCATGGCACTTGCCCAAGGTGGTGACCGAGAACGGACGACCAATTTCCGTTTTGACTCGCTCCCTTGGCAGACGATCAGTAGCCTCAGCCTCGAACATCGGATCGCCCGTGCCACCCCCCTATGTCTTGGAGTCTTGATGGAGCGTCCCGCCTGGGCACCGCTCGGCATCGACATCGCGATGCCCAGCGTGTCCCGCATCTACGACTACTACCTGGGCGGCTCGCACAACTTCGAGGTGGACCGGGAGGCGGCCCGCAAGGCGATGGAGTTCATGCCGGGACTGCCGAAGGTCATGCAGGCGAACCGGGCCTTCATGCGGCGTGCGGTGCGTCACGCGGTGGACCAGGGCATCACCCAGTTCCTCGACATCGGCTCCGGCATCCCCACGTTCGGCAACGTCCACGAGGTGGCGCAGGAGGCCAGCCCGGAGGCCCGGGTCGTGTACGTCGACCACGACCCGGTGGCCGTCGCGCACGGCCTGGCCGTGCTCGACGGTGACGAGCGGACCGCGGTCGTCTCCGCCGACCTGCGCAAACCTCGGGACATTCTGGGCAGTTCGGAAGTCACCTCGCTCCTCGACCTCGACCGGCCCGTGGCTCTTCTCCTCGTCGCCGTCCTGCATTTCGTCGAGGACGCGTACGATCCTTACGCGGCGGTCGCCGAGCTGCGGGACGCCACCGCGCCCGGCAGTCTGACCGTCATCACCCACGCCTCGTACGAAGGGATCCCGGTTCCCCCCGAGCAGGCCGGCGGGACCGTCGGTGTATACAAGGACATCCGCAGTCCACTGATCATGCGCTCACGCGACGAGATCGCACGGTTCTTCGAGGGATACGACATGGTGGAACCCGGCCTGGTGCCGATGCCGCACTGGCGGCCCGACACCGCGCCCGAGGAGGAGGATCCGTATTCCTTCTCGGGATTCGCGGGCGTGGGACGGAAGCGTTGAGCGGCGAGCAGGACGGACCCGAGGGGAGACTCCGCCGGTTCGCCACCATCTGGAGCCGTGCGATCTTTCCCGTGACGGCCACCTCGCTGACCCGTCCCGAATTCGAGCAGCAACTGGTCCCGCTGGCCCGGCGGTTGAGTGTCGCGCTCCAGGAGCGCGTCTTCGACGCGGCGGAGAGCCAGGCCGTCGGCGCGGCCCTCATCGGCACGCACTGCACCGACCCCGAGGCGCTGAGCCGCACGCTCGACTGCGTCGACGCCTATCTGGTCCTGTACTGCGGCGGCGACGGCCCCCGCGAGGAGCTGCGGGCCCGTTCCGCGCGGATCCAGCACGCGATGGCCGCGGGCTTCGCCCAGGCCCTGCGGGAGCGGACCCTCGCCGAGCAGGAGGCGATCTCCCGGGCCGCCCTGAGCGCCCGCAGCGCCGTCGCCGAGGCCCTGCACGCCAGCGAGGCGCGCTTCCGCGCGGTCTTCCACGGCGCGGCGATCGGCATCGGCATCGCCGACCTCGACGGCACCGTCCTCGAGGTCAACGACGCGCTGATCCGCATGTTCGGCGGCCTCGAACACCAGCTGCGCGGACGCAACGTGGGGGAGTGGACGCACCCCGACGACTCGCCCCACGTCTGGAAGCTCTACGAGGAGCTGGTGCGCGGCGAGCGCGAGCACTACCGCGTGGAGAAGGCCTTCTACCGGCCCGACGGGACGGTCCTGTGGACCAACCTCACGGTCTCGCTGCTGCGTGACGCCGACGGCGCGCCGCAGTACCAGCTGGCGCTGATGGAGGACACCACCGAACGCCGGCTGCTCAACCTGCGCCTGCGGTACGAGGCGACGCACGACGCCCTCACCGGACTGCCCAACCGCACCCTGTTCTTCGAGCGCCTGGAGAAGGTGCTCGCCGCCGGCGAGGACGCCCGGTTCGGGCTCTGCTACCTCGACCTCGACGGCTTCAAGACCGTCAACGACAGCCTGGGCCACGCGGCCGGCGACCGCCTCCTCGTGGAGGTCGCCGACCGGCTGCAGTCCTGCGCGACCGCGCCCGGCGAGATGGTGGCCCGGCTCGGCGGTGACGAGTTCGTGGCGCTCACCACCGGCCCCGACACCCAGCACGAGGTCGACGAGCTGGCCGGGCGCATCATGAACGCGCTCGCCACCCCGATCCGCGTCGACGGCCGCGAACTGACCGTACGCGGCAGCATCGGCATAGTGGAGGGCCCGGCCGGCGAGCGCGGCGCGGCCGAGGTGCTGCGCAGCGCCGATATCACCATGTACCGCGCCAAGTCCGCGGGCGGCAACCGCTACGAGCTCGCCGACCCCGAGGCCGATGCCCGCGCGATCACCCGGCACGGACTGACCACGGCGCTGCCCACGGCCCTGGAGCGCGGCGAGTTCTTCATCGAGTACCAGCCGCTCGTGCACCTCGGCGACGGCAGCGTGCGCGGCGCCGAGGCGCTGGTGCGCTGGCTGCACCCGCAGCACGGCGTCATCGGCCCCGACCGGTTCATCCCGCTCGCCGAGCACACCGGATTGATCGTGCCGCTCGGCCGCTGGGTCCTGGAGGAGTCCGTGCGCCAGGCCCGCCTCTGGGAGTCGCGGCACAGCGACGCGGGGCCGCTGCGCATCAACGTCAACCTGTCGCCCTGCCAGCTGACCCACCCCGGCCTGGTGTCCGACACGGTCGACATCCTGGAGCGCGAGGGCCTCGAACCGGGCGCCCTGTGCCTGGAGGTCACCGAGTCCGCGCTGATAGGAGCCGACGACGACTTGCTCAAGCCGCTCCGCAGACTTGCCGAAATGGGCGTGGACATCGCGCTCGACGACTTCGGCACGGGCTACTCCAACCTCGCCAATCTGCGCCGGCTGCCGGTGAGCGTGCTCAAGCTCGACCGCTCCTTCACCCAGGGCATGCAGCACTTCCCCGCCGACCCGGTCGACCTGAAGATCGTCGAGGGGATCGTCGCGCTCGCGCACAGCCTCGACCTCGCGGTCACCGTCGAGGGCGTCGAGACGGGCGCGCAGGCCGACCAGCTGCGGGAGCTGGGCTGCGACACGGCACAGGGCTGGTACTACGCACGCCCCGGCCCGCCCGACCGGCTCCACGAGCTGGCGCTCGCGGACGCGACGGGCTGACCCGCCGTGATCCGCTGGGCGTACGCCTTCGTCGACCGCCCGCGCGACCGCTTCGCGAGGGCGTGCGCGTTCTGGACGGCGGTCACCGGCACGGAGCTGTCCGAACCGCGCGGCCCGGGCGGCGAGTTCGTCACGCTCGTGCCGCCCGGCCCCGCCGACGCCTGCGTGAAGGCGCAGGCCGTGGACGGGCCCGGCGGGGCGCACCTCGACTTCGCGGTGGACGATTTCGCCGCCGCCGTGGACCTGGCCCGCACCCTCGGTGCCGCGCCGGTCCACGCGGAGGACAACCTCGAAGTGCTGCGTTCACCGGGCGGACAGCTGTTCTGTGTCGTGCCCTGGAACGGCGAGAAGTCCCGCCCGACACCGGTCACCGCACAGGACGGCGCCACGACGCGCCTGGACCAGGCGTGCCTGCACATCCCGCCGGAGTCGTACGAGGCGGACATCGCCTTCTGGACGGCGTTCACCGGCTGGGAGTCCACGGCGACCCGACTCCCGGAGTTCCACCGCCTGAGGCCCCCTTCGCCCCTGCCGGTCCGCATCCTCCTCCAACGCCTGACCACCCCCGGCCAGGCGCCGGGCGCCCACCTCGACCTCGCCTGCTCGGACCTGGACGCGGCACGCGCCTGGCACGAAACACTCGGCGCGCAGCCCGTCGCCCCCGGCGCGACCTGGCACGTGATGCGGGACCCGGCGGGCGGCACGTACTGCCTGACGGCACGCGAACCGGGGACGGGGGATCTGCCGTCACGGGGGAGCGCTGGATGACGCCGAGGACGTCGGGGAGGGGCTCGGCGTGTCGACGGGAGCCGTGACGTCGTTCGCCCAGGCGGTCGCGAGCACGGTGACCGCCGCGGCGATCGCCGCCACGAGGACGGCGCTGACCGGGGCGGCGAGTGAGGACAGCCGCCGGAAGTTGCGAATGTGGCCCCACAACAGGTCGGCTCTGCGCACCAGCCGGATCTCCCAGTACAGGGCGAGGCCGAGGGCCATGACGGTGCTCTGGGCCAGCAGCAGGAACACCGACAGGGTGGTCGCACCGGACGGCACCTGGAGCCGGGGTACGGCGAGCAGAAGCTGCACGGCAGACATGACCGTCCACAGCCAACCCGCCTTCGTCACTGGACTGTTGCCGCGCAGCCACGGATAGAGGTAGCCGTACGTGAAGCCGTGGGCGAGCCACACGCAAGCCGCTCCGCCGCCCACGGTTATCGCCTCCGGGATTCCGCTGTAGCCGTCGGACTGCCAGAGGGTCCAAGCGGTCCAGGGCAGGGTGAGCAGGGCAGTGGCCGCGGCCGCCGCGACGGCGTTGGCCCACGCGGCCCGGCCGGCGGAGCCGCCGAGGGCGGTGGCCCGCAGCCGCTCGGTCTCGCGCGCGGCGTCGGCGGCCGTGGGCCGCTTGAGACCGCGCCACTTCTCGTCCCAGGTCTCGGCGGGCTGCGAGGCGTCGGCGAGGGCCGCGCGTGACGAGGTCAGAAATCGATGGCGGCCCTCTGCGAAGAGAAGGGCACGGGCGAGCGCGGCCATGCGGCGGGAATGGGCGGCGCCGGAGAGCGCGTGCAGAGTCGCCGCTTGGTCGGCGCGCCGCGCGGGCAGGAGCAGGAGGGCACCGGCCCAGGCGGTCAGCAGCGCGGCGCCGGTGGTCCAGTACGGCAGCCAGCTCTCGGGCGATCCGATGACGGTCGCGCTCGCGGCGAGCATCAGCAGGGTCACGCAGTGGCCTCGCGCGGTGGGGCCCCAGGTGCCGGGGTGCGTGCCGGTGTCGTGCAGCCGGAGCAGGAGGAGCGCGGTGCTGATCAGCCAGATCGTCTGGAGGGCCGGTGCCATGACACGAACACCCAGGATCATCTGATCGCCCGGGCTCTGCCCGGTGAGCTGGATCAACAGGTCTGAGGTGGGAGGAAGCCGGGGGGACACCCAGTCATGGAGAGGGTTCCAGTAGGGCAGCAGAGCAGTGATCACCACGGTGCCGAGCAGAAGGCGGCGAGGGCCGGGCAGCCGTGGCCCGGTCAGAACGGCCAGAGCCACAACCCAGGGTGCCAGCAGGACGAGAACGGTGGGCCAACTCGCCAGCAGGGCGAGGCGAGTGTAGGTGAAGGAGGCACCGGCGAACTGCTGAGCCATGTTCCGGGGCAGGGCCTGCAACACGATGGTCGAGGCCACCGCGGCCCAGGTCGCGACGGCGAGTGGCACGGCCCAGGTGCGCACCTCCCGCCTCCCGTGCGGCAGCAGCAGTACGCCGAGGACGGTGCCTGCTGCCAGTGAGGCGCATGCCAGGCAGTAGACCACCGTCCCGGTCCAGTCTCCGCCGCCCATGGCCCAGGCCAGAAGAACGAGCGCAAGGGCCGGTGAGGCGACGGCGAGTACCGGGCCCGCGGCGGCCCCCGACTCCGTGCGCGAGCGGTGGGCGAAGCCGGTGAGGAGTACCGGAAGAGTGAAGAGCGCGAGACCGAGGAACGCGCCCTGGACGTGCGCTTCGACGGGCAGTGGCTCGTTGGCCAGGTCGGCGAACGTGAAGAGGACTCCGCCCCACAACCATCCCAGTACGCTCCAGTTCGGCAGGTACAGGTCCTCCAGGAGCGCCGCGAGAGCCGCGCACAGCAGCACTCCGATGCCCAGGGCGGCGGAGCGGGCGCGCCGCCGCAGCCCGTCCGTGGTCTTCGGTGTGCGCAGTAGCCCGATCAGAGCGCCGCTCATGGCGAGGCACAGGAAGAGGAGTGTGAGCAGTGCCTGATGGCCCGAACCCGTGTAGGGCCGGGCCGCATCGTCCGTCTCCGGTTCGCTCGTGTCGCGGGTGATGAGCATGGGGGTCACGTTCGCGGTACCGCGCTCGTGGGTCAGGCGGAATCGGATCGAGTGCCCCGTCTGCCGGTCGGGTCGGCCCTCGACCTGGAAGCCCCACTCCCTGGGTACGTCCATCGACCAGGTCCAGTGGCCCGGCAGGCGCGGCACCACGCCGTCGTCGCCGTCATCGACCCGCATGGACAGGTCGTAGGTGTTGAGCTGAGCTCCTTGTCCCAGGTCGGCCGTGACGTCGTGCTCGGCCGTGACCGTGACGCGTTCCTTGCCCGTGGGCTGGGTGACGGTGCACCAGTCGGGGAGCCCCGCGAGGTCCCCTCCGTCCTCGTTGGTCCCGGGTTCCAGGTAGGCGACGGGCTGGGCGGACGCATATCCGCCGGGCAGGACGTAGGCGACTTCGGCGAAGTCCTCCGGGGCGGCTCTCAGCGTCGACACCAAGGGGTCCTTCGCGCTCAGACTCAACCGGTAACGGGTAGTGATCCGCCAGCCTTCGCCGGGTCCGGCGCGGCGGATACGGACGGAGATGTCCCCTCGACTGCCGGTGCCGGGCAGGAAGGGGACGAGGTCGTGCGGCCCGGTCGGGAAGTCGGGGGCGTCGGTGACGGGCTCGGGGCTTGCGTGGAGCCGTTCGTACTCCTCGGTGAGTGCCTGCTGCCGCGCGGCCTCCCCCCACCGGTCCGCGCCCCACACCGTGCACCCCACGACCACCGCGCACAGCACCAGCAGGCCGACGGTCCGTGCCACCGCCGTGGCCGCGCCGCGCGCAGTCGGCATGGGCGCCCCCCTCCCACCTGCCGGGAAGGACACTGTAGAGCCGTGTCCGCGCGGCGGGGAGGTTCAGCGCTCAAGCAGCATCCGCTGCAGCTCCCGCGCGGCCCGTGGCGGTGCCACGTCGCTGCGGTGGGCCAGGGCGATCGTGCGGTGCAGGCTCGGTTTCGCCAGGGGGGTCACGCGGAGGTCCGAGCCCGAGCGTTCGGCGACCATGCGGGGGACGACCGCCACGCCGAGGCCGGCGCGGACGAAGCCGAGGACCGCGTCCATCTCGCCGCCCTCCACCGCGAACTCCGGTTCGAAGCCCTCGGCGCGGCAGGCGGCGACGGTGAGTTCGCGCAGGTCGTAGCCGTGCCGGAACATCACGAGGCGTTCGCCCTGGAGGTCGGCGATGCGGACCGCGTCGCCGAGGCGGCGGGAGCGGGGTGCCGACACCACGACCAGGTCCTCGCGCAGCAGCTCCACGGTCGTCAGCGCCGGTGAGGGGGTGGGGAGGGGCAGGACCACGAGCGCCAGGTCGAGGGCGCCGCGGGCCAGCTCGCGTACGAGGTCGTGCGAGCCGCCCTCCTCGATCAGGAGCTGGATGCCGGGGTGGCGGTCGTGGAAGGCGCGCAGGACGTCGGGCAGCAGGCCCGTGCACACGCTCGGGGTCGCGCCCAAGCGGATGCGGCCGCGCCGCAGCTGCGCCAGCTCCTGCACCTCGATGCGCGCGGTGTCCGCGTCGGCGAGGATCCGGCGGGCCAGCGGCAGCAGCGCCTCGCCCGCGTCGGTCAGCGTGATGTTGCCGCGCGCCCGGCTGAAGAGCTCCGCGCCCAGCTCCTTCTCCAGGGCCCGGATCTGCTGCGAGAGCGAGGGCTGCGAGACGTGCACCTCCTCCGCGGCCCGGGTGAAGTGACGGGCCTCGGCGACCGCGACGAAGTAGTGGAGCTGCTGGAACTGCATACCGCGACGATACGTGGGTCGATAGGCGCAGGCTATCGAGATGAGCAAAACCATCTCTTGGACCGATCGGGACTTTCGGCCGTAGCGTCGGTGACATGGCTCTGGCAACGCGGACGGACAAACGGCCGTCCATGACCCGTACGCTCTGGGACTCCACCATCGGCAAGAAGACGGTGATGGCGGTGAGCGGCCTGATCATGCTGCTCTACCTGGTGGCGCACATGATCGGGAACCTGAAGATCTTCTTCGGCCCCGAGGAGATCAACCACTACGCCCACTGGCTGCGCACGCTCGGCGAGCCCTTCATGCACTACGAGTGGTCGCTCTGGCTCGTCCGCGTGGTGCTCGTGCTCGCGGTCGTCGCGCACGCCACCTCCGCGTACCAGCTGAGCCGCCGCGACATCAAGGCGCGCCCCACCAAGTACGTGCACAAGCGGCGCGAGGCGAGCTTCGCGACCCGCACCATGCGCTGGGGCGGCATCATCCTCGCGCTCTTCATCGTCTGGCACATCCTCGACCTGACGACCGGCACCGTGCACCCGGGCGAGTACCAGCACCTCAAGCCGTACCAGAACATCATCGACACCTTCTCGACCTGGTACAGCAACGTCATCTACATCGTCGCCGTGGTCGCCCTCGGCTTCCACGTCCGCCACGGGCTGTGGAGCGCCGCGCAGACCCTGGGCGTGGGCACCGCGACCCGCGACCGCGTCCTCAAGCCCCTGGCCAACGGTCTCGCCCTGGTCCTCGTCGTGGGCTTCGTCTCCGTACCCGTCGCCGTCATGACCGGACTGGTGAGCTGACCGATGAACTCCTTCGCCGAGTACACGACCGGTGAGCCGGTCGTCGACACCAAGGCCCCCACCGGGCCGATCGCCGAGCGCTGGGACACCCGCCGCTTCGAGGCCAAGCTGGTCAACCCGGCCAACCGCCGCAAGCACACCGTGATCGTCGTCGGCACCGGCCTGGCCGGCGGCGCCGCCGGCGCCACGCTCGCCGAACAGGGCTACCACGTCGTGCAGTTCTGCTACCAGGACTCGCCGCGCCGTGCCCACTCCATCGCCGCCCAGGGCGGCATCAACGCCGCGAAGAACTACCGCAACGACGGCGACTCCATCCACCGCCTCTTCTACGACACCGTGAAGGGCGGCGACTTCCGCGCCCGCGAGTCCAACGTGCACCGCCTCGCGCAGATCTCCGTCGAGATCATCGACCAGTGCGTCGCCCAGGGTGTGCCGTTCGCCCGCGAGTACGGCGGACTGCTCGACACCCGGTCCTTCGGCGGCGTGCAGGTGTCCAGGACCTTCTACGCCCGCGGGCAGACGGGGCAGCAGCTGCTCCTCGGTGCCTACCAGGCGCTCAGCCGGCAGATCGCCGCGGGGAACGTGGAGATGCATCCCCGTACGGAGATGCTGGACGTGATCGTCGTCGACGGGCGCGCCCGCGGCATCGTCGCCCGCGACCTCATCACCGGCAGGATCGACACGTACTTCGCCGACGCCGTGGTCCTCGCCTCCGGCGGCTACGGCAACGTCTTCTACCTGTCGACCAACGCCATGAACTCCAACGCCACCGCCGTGTGGCGGGCCCACCGGCGCGGCGCCTACTTCGCCAACCCGTGCTTCACCCAGATCCACCCCACCTGCATCCCGCGCACCGGCGACCACCAGTCCAAGCTCACCCTGATGAGTGAGTCGCTGCGCAACGACGGCCGCATCTGGGTGCCGAAGGCCAAGGGCGACGACCGGCCCGCGAACCAGATCCCCGAGGACGAGCGCGACTACTACCTGGAGCGCATCTACCCGTCCTTCGGCAACCTGGTGCCGCGCGACATCGCCTCCCGCGCCGCCAAGAACGTCTGCGACGAGGGCCGCGGCGTCGGCCCCGGCGGACAGGGCGTCTACCTCGACTTCGCCGACGCCATCCAGCGGATGGGCCGCAAGAAGGTCGAGGAGAAGTACGGCAACCTCTTCGACATGTACGAGCGGATCACCGCGGAGAACCCGTACGAGGTGCCGATGCGGATCTACCCCGCCGTGCACTACACGATGGGCGGCCTCTGGGTCGACTACGACCTCCAGACCACCGTCCCCGGGCTCTTCGCGGTGGGCGAGGCCAACTTCTCCGACCACGGCGCGAACCGGCTCGGCGCGTCCGCTCTCATGCAGGGCCTCGCCGACGGCTACTTCGTCCTGCCGTCCACCATCAACGACTATCTGGCGCGCAACCCCCACCACGACGAGGTGGGCGCCGACCACCCCGTCGTCCAGGAGGTCCTCGCCGAGACCGAGGACCGGCTCAACCTCCTCCTGTCCGTCGACGGCGACCGCACCCCCGACTCCTTCCACCGCGAACTGGGCGAAGTCATGTGGGAGTTCTGCGGCATGGCCCGCACGGAGTCCGGACTGCACAAGGCCCTGGAGCGCATCCCGCAGATCCGCGAGGAGTTCTGGCGCCGCATCAAGGTGCCCGGCACCGGCGAGGAGTTCAACCAGTCGCTGGAGAAGGCCAACCGCATCGTCGACTACCTCGAGCTCGCCGAGCTGATGTGCCTCGACGCCCTGCACCGCGCCGAGTCCTGCGGCGGGCACTTCCGCGAGGAGTCCCAGACCCCGGACGGCGAGGCGGCCCGCGTGGACGAGGAGTTCTCGTACGCCGCCGCCTGGGAGTTCACCGCCACCGGCGACGCCCCCGTCCTGCACAAGGAAGACCTCGTCTTCGAGTACGTCCACCCCACCCAGCGGAGCTACGCATGAAGCTCACCCTGCGCGTCTGGCGCCAGAAGAACGCCGACGCCGACGGTGCGATGTCCACCTACGAGGTGGACGGCATCTCCTCCGACATGTCGTTCCTGGAGATGCTCGACACCCTCAACGAAGAGCTCATCGTCCGGGGCGACGACCCCGTCGCCTTCGACCACGACTGCCGTGAGGGCATCTGCGGCGCCTGCTCGCTGGTGATCAACGGCGACGCCCACGGTCCCGAGCGCACCACCACCTGCCAGCTCCACATGCGGTCCTTCAAGGACGGCGACACCATCGACATCGAGCCCTGGCGCGCCTCGGCCTTCCCGGTGGTCAAGGACCTGGTGGTGGACCGCTCCGCCTTCGACCGGATCATCCAGTCCGGCGGCTACATCAGCGCCCCCACGGGCTCGGCCCCCGAGGCGCACGCCACGCCCGTGCCCAAGCCGGACGCCGACTCGGCCTTCGAGCACGCCGAGTGCATCGGCTGCGGGGCGTGCGTGGCCGCCTGCCCCAACGGCTCGGCGATGCTGTTCACCTCCGCCAAGATCAACCATCTGAACGTCCTCCCTCAGGGTGCGCCCGAGCGGGAGACGCGCGTGCTCGACATGGTGGCGCAGATGGACGAGGAGGGCTTCGGCGGCTGCACGCTCACCGGCGAGTGCGCCACCGCCTGTCCGAAGGGGATTCCCCTGCCCTCCATCGCCGCGATGAACAAGGAGTGGCTGCGGGCCACGAGGAAGGTGAAGCGCTAGAGGTCACGGGGATCCGCGGGTCGGCCGTGGCTCGTCGCGCGGTTCCCCGCGCCCCTTCGGGGCGCGTAGCTTCGCGACATGCATCCCGGAGCGTACGACCCCGCCAGGCCGGCCGTCGTCACCGCCGACGGCACACGGACCCTCAGCTACGGACGACTCGAAGAACGCTCCCTGCGGCTCGCGGATCATCTGCGGGCCGCGGGTCTGCGTCGGGGCGACCACCTCGCCCTGCTCTGCGACAACGACCCGCGCGCCCTGGAGGTCTACTGGGCCGCCCTGCGCTCCGGGCTCTATCTCACCGCCGTCAACCACCACTTGAGCGCGGACGAGGCCGCCTACATCGTGCGCGACTGCGGCGCCGAGGCACTCGTCGTCTCCGGCTCCCTGGCCGACATGGGGGAGCGCGTACGGGAGCTGGCCGGCGGGCCGCCGCACGTGCTCGGGCTCGACGACGGCTCGTACGACAAGGCCCTGGACGCCGCGTCCGCCGTGCCGCCGTACCGCCAGCCCCTCGGCTCCGACATGCTCTACTCCTCCGGCACCACCGGCCGTCCCAAGGGCATCAAACCGGCGCTGCCCGAGGGCGATGTGCGCGAGCAGCCCACGACGTACACCGTCGTCTTCCAGGCCATGTACGGATTCGGCCAGGACACCGTCTACCTCTGTCCCGCCCCCATCTACCATGCGGCGCCCTTGCGCTTCTGCGGCGTGGTCACCGCGCTCGGCGGCACCGTGATCCTGATGGAGTCCTTCGACGCCGAGGAGGCCCTCGCGGCCGTCGAGCGGCACCGGGTGACCCACAGCCAGTGGGTGCCGACCATGTTCGTCCGCATGCTGAAGCTGCCCGCCGAGGTCCGCTCGCGGTACGACACCTCGTCGATGAAGGTCGCCATCCACGCCGCCGCGCCCTGCCCCGTCGAGATCAAGCGGCGGATGATGGAGTGGTGGGGGCCCGTCCTGTACGAGTACTACGCGTCGACGGAGGGCAACGGCATCACCTTCATCTCGCCCGAGGAGTGGCTGCGCAAGCCCGGCTCCGTGGGGCGCGACGGGTTCCTCGGGAACCTGCGGATCTGCGACGAGGAGGGCCGCGTGCTGCCGGCGGGCGAGACCGGCACCGTCTACTTCGAGCGCGACGAACCGCCCTTCCGCTACCACGGCGACGAGGACCGCACCCGCGCGGCGCAGCACCCCGAGCACCCGAACTGGACCACCACGGGCGACATCGGCCACGTCGACGAGGACGGCTATCTGTTCCTCACCGACCGCAGGGCCTTCATGATCATCTCGGGTGGTGTGAACGTCTACCCGCAGGAGGCCGAGGACGTGCTCGTGCTGCACCCGGCCGTCGCCGACGCGGCCGTCGTCGGGGTGCCGGACGCCGAGATGGGCGAGGCGGTGAAGGCCGTCGTCCAGGTCGAGCCGGGCATCACTCCGGGGCCCGAACTGGCGCGGGAGCTCATCGACTTCACGCGCGAGCGCCTCTCCCACTACAAGGCGCCCCGCACCGTCGACTTCACCGAACGCCTGCCGCGCACCCCGACCGGGAAGCTGGCCAAGGCCCGGCTGCGCGAGGCGTACCGGCGGGGGTGATCAGCCCCGCCCGCGCCCCGCCTCCAGCGCCCGCGCCAGATACGGCGCGGTCCTGCTGCCCTCGGCGCCCGCCACCTCGGCCGGGGTGCCCGCCGCCACGACCAGGCCGCCCCGGTCGCCGCCGCCGGGGCCGAGGTCGATGACCCGGTCGGCGCCCGCGACGACCGCCATGTCGTGCTCGACGACGACCACCGAGTTCCCGGCGTCGACCAGTTCGTGCAGGCGGTGGGTGAGGACCTCCACGTCGGCGGGGTGCAGGCCCGTCGTCGGCTCGTCCAGGAGGTAGAGCGTGTGGCCCCGGCGCACGCGCTGCAACTCGCCCGCCAGCTTGATGCGTTGGGCCTCGCCGCCCGACAGCTCCGTGGCCGGCTGGCCGAGCCGCAGATAGCCGAGGCCGACGTCGAGCAGCGTGCGCAGGCTGCGGACGGCGGGCGCGGTGTCGGCGAAGAAGTCCGCCGCGGCCTCCACCGTCAGGTCCAGGACCTGGGCGATGTTCTTCCCGCGGTACGTCACGTCGAGCGTCTCGGGGTTGTAGCGGGCGCCCGCGCAGTCCGGGCAGGGCGCGTACGTGCTGGGCAGGAAGAGCAGCTCGACGCTGATGAACCCCTCGCCCTGGCACGTCTCGCACCGCCCGCCCGCCACGTTGAAGGAGAAGCGGCCCACGCCGTAGCCGCGCTCCTTCGCCGCGTCCGTGGCGGCGAAGACCTTGCGCACGACGTCGAACAGGCCGGTGTACGTGGCGAGATTCGAACGGGGCGTGCGCCCGATCGGCTTCTGGTCGACGCGGACCAGCCGGCCGACGCCCGGCAGCTCCTCGGTGATCTCGCCGACGAGCGTGGACTTGCCCGAGCCCGACACGCCGGTGACGGCCGTGAAGGAGCCGAGCGGGATCTCCGCCGTCACCCCGCGCAGGTTGTGCCGGGTGACCGGACCGAGCTTCAACCAGCCCCGGGGCTCGCGCACGTCACGTACGGGAGCGGGCGCCCGGTCGAAGAGGAAGCGGGCCGTCGCCGACTCGGCGACCTCCGCGAGCTCCGCCACCGGACCGCTGTGCAGCACCCGGCCGCCGTGCTCGCCCGCCTGCGGGCCCACGTCGACGAGCCAGTCCGCGTGGCGCACGACGTCCAGGTGGTGCTCGACGACGAAGACGGAGTTGCCCGCGGCCTTGAGCCGGTCGAGGACCGTCAACAGCGCCTCGGTGTCGGCCGGATGGAGCCCGGCCGACGGCTCGTCCAGGACGTACACCACCCCGAAGAGCCCCGAACGCAGCTGGGTCGCCAGCCGCAGGCGCTGCAGCTCGCCCGCGGACAGCGTCGGCGTGGGGCGGTCCGGGCTGAGGTAGCCGAGGCCGAGTTCGGTGACGGTCGCGATGCGCGCGAGGAGGTCCTCGGTCAGGACGCGGGCCGTCTCCGACGTGCCGTCCGCCTCGGGTGAGTCCGCCGCCGAAGCGAGCACGTCGGCGAGGTCGGAGAGCGGCAGCGCGGCGAGCTCGGCGATCGTGCGGCCCGCGAACGTGACCGCCAGCGCCTCGGGACGCAGCCTGCTCCCGCCGCACGCCGGACACGGCGCGCTCGACAGGAACCGCTCGGCCTTGGCGCGCAGCGTCTGGCTCTTGGAGTCCGCGAACGTCTTCATCACATGGCGCCGGGCGCTCATGTACGTCCCCTGGTACGGGCGGTGGATGCGGCCCGCCTCCCGCACCGGGTGCACGGTCACCACCGGCTGCTCGTCCGTGAACAGGATCCAGTCGCGGTCCTTCTGCGGGAGGTCGCGCCAGGGGCGGTCCACGTCGTGGCCGAGGGCGTCCAGCACGTCGCGGAGGTTCTTGCCCTGCCAGGCGCCGGGCCAGGCGGCGATCGCGCCCTCGCGGATGGACAGCGAGGGGTCGGGCACCAGCAGGTCCTCGGTGGTGCGGTGGACCCGGCCCAGACCGTGGCACTCCGGGCACGCCCCGGCCGCGGTGTTCGGCGAGAACGCGTCCGAGTCGAGCCGCTCGGCGCCCGCCGGATAGCTGCCCGCGCGCGAGAACAGCATCCGCAGCGAGTTCGACAGGGTGGTGACCGTGCCGACGGACGAGCGGGAGGTGGGCGCCGACCGGCGCTGCTGGAGCGAGACCGCCGGCGGCAGCCCGGTGATCTCGCCGACCTTCGGCGCGCCCACCTGGTGGATGAGGCGCCGGGCGTAGGGGGCGACGGACTCGAAGTAGCGCCGCTGGGCCTCCGCGTAGAGCGTCCCGAAGGCGAGCGAGGACTTGCCGGAGCCGGAGACGCCGGTGAACACCGCGAGGACGTCGCGCGGGATGTCCACGTCGACGCCCTGGAGGTTGTGCTCCCGGGCGCCCCGGACGCGTACGAACGGATCGTGGGGGCTGTGCATGGGCGGGGCTCCGTACGCGGCTCGGGGACAAACCCCACGATTCTAGGCCGCGGCGGGTGAGCGGCGCCTCCGCGGGCCCCGTGGCCGCGCGTCCCCGGCGCCGCCGCCTCGCCGTGCCCTCCGCTACGCCCCCGGCAGCGCCTCCCGGTGCACCGTACGCAGCGCCCCCGCGTCCGCCACGTCCGGGCACCCCGCGAGCCCCAGGGCGTCCCGGAACTCCTCGGCGAGCAGCTCCAGCACCCTCCGCACGCCCGTCTCGCCGCCCACGGCGAGACCCCACAGCGCCGGCCGGCCCACCAGCACCCCGCGCGCGCCGAGGGCCAGCGCCCTCAGCATGTCCGTGCCGCTCCGGATGCCGCTGTCGAGCAGCACCTCGCACCGGCCGGACAGGGCCGCGACCACCGCGGGCAGCGCGTCGACGCTCGGGACGGCGCCGTCGAGCTGCCGGCCGCCGTGGTTGGAGACCACGACGGCGTCGACGCCGCACTCGGCGGCGCGCACCGCGTCCTCGGGCGACAGGACGCCCTTGAGCACCAGCGGCAGCCGCGTCCGCTCGCGCAGCGCGGCCACGGACGACCAGGTCAGGGCCGCCGAGAACGTCGCTTCGGTGTGCACGGCCAGCGCGGACGCCGCGTCCCGCGGGGTGTGGTGCGCCGCCGTGGGACCTGCGGTCAGATGCGCCGCGCGCACCTGGTCCGGCAGCGTGAACCGATTGCGTACGTCCCGCAGCCGCCGCCCCATCCACGGGACGTCGACCGTCAGCACGACGGCCGCCGCTCCCGCGTCCTCGGCCCTGCGGACCAGGTCGAGGGCGCGGCCCGGCTCGCGCAGCCAGTACAGCTGGAACCAGACCGTCCCGCCGATCTCCGTGAGCCGCTCGACGGGGACGCTGCTGAGCGTGCTGACGGTGAACGGCACGCCCGCGTCCCGCGCGGCGCGGGCGGCCGCGAGTTCGCCGTCGGGGTGCACCAGGCGCTGGTACGCGACGGGCGCGACCGCCACCGGCATCCGGGCGGGCCGCCCGAGCAGCGTCGTCCCCGTCGCGCACCGCGACACGTCACTGAGCACGCGGGGCACGACGAAGACCCGGTCCAGGGCGGCACGGTTGGCGGCGAGCGTCGTCTCGGCCCCGCTGCCTCCAGCGACGAAGTCCCGTACGGCGACGGGCAGGACGGCGGCGGCCGCGCGCTCCGCGTCGGCCACGCAGCGGATGTCGGCCAGGTCCCGGAGGCCGCCTGCCGCGCATCGCGTGCCGTCCGCCGGAGCCGTGCCGTCCGCCGGCGCCGTGCCACCGCCGGCCGCCACCACCGCCGGGTCAGCGCTGATGGAATCCACGCTGCCTCGTGCGTTCCAGCTCCACGGCCTCGTAGAGCGCCTTGATGTTCGCGCTGCCGAAGGTCGCGGCGCCGTGCCGCTCGATGACCTCGAAGAACAGCGTGCCCCGCGGATGCGCCGAGGCGGTGAAGATCTGGAAGAGCTGGCCGTCGTGGTCCTCGGCGGCCAGCACGTTCGTCGCCCGCAGGTCCTCCAGGCGCTCCGCGCTCAGGTCGACCCGGCGGCCGAGCAGGTCGTAGTACGACGACGGCGTGTGCAGGAAGGTGACGCCGCGCGCGGACAGGGCGCGCACCGACCGGACCGCGTCGCGCGCCGAGAACGCCAGGTGCTGGACGCCCGGACCGTGATGGTCCTTCAGGAACTCGTCGACCTGCCCCGAGGCGGCCGAGGTGTCGGGCTCGATGAGCGTGAGGGTGACGGTGCCCGAGCGGCTCTGCACGGCCGTCGACTCCATCGCCTGGGCGCCGACGACGATGCGCTCCTGGAAGATGTCCCGGAAGCCGAGCGTGCGGCAGTAGTAGTCGACCATCGGCGCGAGATCGCCGCCGTTGAGGCACACCGCGATGTGGTCGAGCTCCAACAGGCCGACGTCGTCCGCCTGTTCCCCGGCCGGGTCCACCGGAGTGAAACCGGCGGGCATGCCGAGGCCCTCGTCGGGGTCGCGCTGGACGAGCGTGTGGACGGTGTCCCCGAAGCCGCGGACCGCGGCGGTGACGGCCGGGCCGCCGTCCGTGTGCCGCTCGGGGTGCCGGTGGGGGAGCGCGCCGCGCGCGAGCGCCGCCTCGAAGGCCGCCGCCGCGTCCGCGGTGCGCAGGGCGATGTCGGCGATGCCGTCGCCGTGGTCGAGGACGTACGCCGACGCGGGATGCTGCTCCGACGTCGCCTGGGTGAGCACGAGAGTGATCTGTCCGTGGCGGAGCGCGGTGCCGCGGTGCTCCGCGGACTCGCTGGTGCCGACGACGGTGAAGGCGTACCTGTCGACCCAGGAGGACGTCGCGGCGGCCAGGTCCGCCACGAACATCTCGACGTAGTCGATCGACAGATCCGCGAGCGGATCCGCTGCTTTTGATAAATCCCGCATGAATGTCTCCAGATCCGGAGAGAAATGAGCGTCTGGACTCTACGAGCCCGATCTCCGGTCTGGCTATCGGGAATATGGACGCCGGTCCGGGGTTCCGTACTTCTCGCCGACCCATTCCCGTGTCCAGTTCTGCTGTCCAGTTCCGGTGTCCACTTCTTCGGTTCGGATCCGGCGTGCAGTTCCGGTGTCCAGGATTTCTGTCCAGTTTCGCTGTCCTGTTCATCTGTCCAGGAAATCCCGACGGAACTCCGGCTCCTGACAGTCGGAAGTCCCGCCGCATAAAATCGGCGGGATTCTCGGTTGTTGGTCGACGGCCTCGTGAACGGGTGATGATCAGTGATGCGCACCATGGCCGTCATCGGCACGGGCCTGATCGGGACCTCGGTCGCGCTCGCCGCGAGCCGGCGCGGGATGACCGTGTTCCTCATGGACCGGGATCCCGCCACGGCCCGCACGGCCGCCGCCCTCGGCGCCGGCCGCGCGACGACGCCCGGCGAACCGGTCGACCTCGCGGTGATCGCCGTCCCGCCGAGCCACGTGGGCGCCGTGCTCGGCGAGTCGCAGACGCGAGGCCTGGCCCGCAGCTACACCGACGTGGCGAGCGTGAAGGCCGAACCGGAGCGTGCCGCGCTGAGCGGCGCCCCCGACCCGGCGCGCTACATCGGCGGACACCCCCTGGCGGGCCGCGAGCGCTCCGGCCCGCTCGCGGCCCGCGCCGAGCTGTTCCAGGGCCGCAACTGGGTGCTCACACCGTCCCGGCTGACCTCGGACGAGGCCTTCAACCGGGCCCTGGAACTGGTCGCCCTGTGCGAGGCCGTGCCGGTCGTGATGCGCAGTCAGGACCACGACGCCGCCCTGGCGGTGACCTCCCACGTGCCGCACCTCATGGCGAGCCTGATGGCGGCCCGGCTGCGCGAGGGCCCTGCCGAGCTGTCCCGCGTCGCCGGACAGGGGCTGCGCGACGCCACCCGCACCGCCGGCGGCGACTCGCGGCTCTGGGGCGACATCGTGCGCTCCAACGCCCCGGCCATCGCGGGCGTGCTCAAGGACCTGCACACGGACCTGTCCCGCCTCGTGCCCGCCCTCGACGCGCTCGCGCGGCCCGGCGGCGTGGACCGCGACCACGGCATGCGGACGCTCGTGGACCTCCTGGACCGCGGGGCCTCGGGGGTGGCGGGGATCCCCGGGCCCCGCCACCGCGCCGCGCCCGGCGACCCGCGCGTACGCGTGGTCGTCCCGGACCGGCCCGGCGAGCTGGCGCGGCTCCTGGCCGACGTCGCGGAACTCGGCGTCGTGGGCGAGGACGCCGTCGTCGACACCGGCGGCGAGGCGGGCCGTACGGGCGGCGGGCTCACCGTGCGGTTCACCGTCTCGCCGACGCTCGCCGACCGGATGACGGCCGAACTCGGCGCCGCGGGCTGGGACGCGGTGCGCGAGCGGGCCGTGCGACCGACGGGGCCCATGGGGACGACGGAATCGACGGGCCCCATGGGGACGACGGGACCGACGGTGCTCCCGGTCGGAACGTCGTGACGAGCGCGCCACGGTGTTTCCGGTGCGCGTGAAAGCGGGGTCGAAAGCCTCCGCTTCCACTGAAGCGCCGGGTACGTTCAGACTTGTCCAAGTGTGCGATTCGGACGGTTGGACGACGTTGTCGCACTGTCGTGATTCATGTGAGTCTGAGCGCCAGAAACCACATTCCCGATAACTTCCGGACGCCTGGGGGAAATCCATGGCGGAACAGATCGCCGACGGGTCCGCGCGGAGTGCGCGCGACGGCCACCTGAACACGGATTCCGTGCCGGGCAATTCATCGTCGGCGGAGGAACGTACGACGGGTGATCGGCGTGCCGCGCCCGACGAGCGGGTGCCGGGCGACGCCCACGCCTCCGCCGCGAACCGCGAGGCATTCGAGCGCACGGGGCTGCGGCAGGGCGGTCCGGGCAACCCCGGACCGCCCGACACCGCCGTGAAGATCCTCGACCGCGGCTGGTCGGCGCCGCTGGTCGTCGGACCGCTCGCCGCACCGGCGCGCCCCGGCGGCGAGTTCGCCGTCGTGCAGGCCGCGGGGTCGGCCGGGCTCCCGGCCGTCGTCAGCGCCTTCGCCGAGCGGTCCTTCACGGAGCTCTCCGCCACCGCCGACGTCCCGCTGTGGCTGCGTACGTACGCCTTCCGGGACCCGGAGACCGGCAGGCGCCTGGCCGCACGGGCCGAGGACGCCGGGTTCGGGGCGCTGCTCCTCGGCCTCGGCGGCCGCGACGACGTCCTGCGGCGCGTCGCCGCGCCCGCCAACCTCGACACGCCCGGCCCGGTCGCCGACGTCCGCTCGCTCCTCGCCGAGCGCACCGACTGGGACGACGTCGCCCGGCTGCGCGACGCCACCGCGCTGCCGCTGCTGGTCGCCGGTGTCGGCACGCCCGCCGAGGCACTGCGTGCCGTCGAGACCGGCGCAGACGGGATCGTGGTCACCGACCTGGACGCCCTCGCCGAGATCGCGGCGTCCGTCGCCGACCGGTGCCCCGTGCTGCTGAGCGGTGGCGTGCGGCGTGGCGCCGACGTCCTGACGGCGCTCGCCACGGGCGCCGACGCGGTCTTCGCGGGCCGCCCGGTCCTGGACGGCCTGCGGGCCGGCGGACGCGCGGGCGTGGCGGAGGCGCTGGACGGCCTCGTGCGCGAACTCGCGGAGGCGATGACGTTCACCGGCGCCGGCACCGTCGCGGACATCGGCCCCGGGCTGATCCGCACCGGACCGCGCCCCGTGGAGCCGGCCCCGGCGCGGACGAGCGCCGCGCGGCCGCTGCGGAAGTCCGAACTGCACGCCAGTGTCCGCGCCCCCGTCCTGGACACGATGACGTTCCTCAACGAGATCACCCACCGCTACCCGGAGGCGATCTCCTTCGCGCCCGGCCGTCCCTACGACGGCTTCTTCGACAACGAGCAGATCTTCGCGCATCTGCGCCGCTACCTCGATCACCTCGCGGAGCAGGGGAGTTCGCCGCAGGACATCCGCACCGCGATGTACCAGTACGGGCCGACGGCAGGTCAGATCCGCGAGCTCATCGCCGACTCACTGCGCGCGGACGAGCGCATCGACGTCCCCGCCGAGTCCATCGTGGTGACCGTCGGTGCGCAGGAGGCCATGCTCCTGGTGCTGCGCGCGCTGATCACCGGCCCCGACGACGTCCTCCTGGTCTCCAGCCCCTGCTACGTCGGCATCACCGGCGCGGCCCGCCTCCTGGACGTCGCGACGACGCCCGTCGAGGAGCGCGAGGACGGCCTGTGCTGCGCCGACCTGGAGGCGGCGATCCGCGCCGAGCACGCGCGCGGGCGCCGGCCCCGCGCCTTCTACGTCGTACCCGACCACTCGAACCCGTCCGGCACGACCATGAGCCGCCGGACCCGGGCCGAACTCCTCGAACTCGCCACCCGGCACGGCATCCTGATCCTGGAGGACAGCCCCTACCGGCTGGTCAGCCCCGGGCCTCCGCTGCCGACGCTGAAGTCCCAGGACCGCGCACACACGGTCGTCCACCTGGGGTCCTTCTCCAAGACGGTCTTCCCGGGCGCCCGGCTCGGCTTCGTCGTCGCCGACCAGCCCGTCGTCGACGACACCGGCCGCACCGGTCTGCTCGCCGACGAACTCGCCAAGATCAAGAGCATGGTGACGGTCAACACCTCGTCGCTGAGCCAGGCCGCGGTGGCGGGCGCGCTGCTCGCGGCGGGCGGACGGATCTCCGAGCTGAACGAGGCGGCGGCAGGCTACTACGGCGACGCCATGCGGGCCACGCTGCGGGAGTTGGACACCCATCTGCCGCGGGACCGCAGGGAGGCCCTCGGGGTGCGCTGGAACGAACCCACCGGCGGGTTCTTCCTGACCGTGCGCGTGCCCTTCCGCGCCGACAACGAAGCGCTGATCCGCTCGGCGCAGGAGTTCGGCGTCATCTGGACACCCATGACCTACTTCTATCCGGGCGGCGGCGGAGCGCACGGCATCCGCCTCTCGACCAGCTATCTGACGCCCGCTCAGATCACGGAGGGCACCGCGCGGCTCGCGCGCTTCATCGAGGCAGAGAGCGCGCGGCGCTAGCCGCGCCGCGGTGCCGAAGGGGCGTTCTGACGACAAGAGCGTTCTCACCAAAGGAGCACGACAGTGAACGGCGACATCAGCGTGCGACGACCGCGCAGCAAGCCGCGTATGTGGGGGTGGACCTTCCGATGACCATCGACATCGCAACGCCCGAGGCCCTGGACGGCCTCGCCGACCCGCGGCCGCGGGAGGCGGCGGTCCTGACCACGGGGGACCTGAGGACGGCCGCGGGCCGCCCCCGCATCCTCGGGGTGGGTACGGCCGTGACACCGACCTCCTACTCCCAGGAGGAGGTGCTCGACGCCTTCGGGATCACCGACCCCAAGGTCCGCTCGGTCTTCCTCAACAGCGCCATCGAGCGCCGCAACCTCGCGCTGCCGCCCGAGGACGCCGACGGCGTGCGGGCCTCGGAGCCGCAAGGGGACCTGCTCGACAAGCACAAGCGCCTCGCCCTCGACATGGGCGCCGAGGCCCTGCGCGCCTGCCTCAAGGCGGCCGGGGCCGAACTCGCCGACCTGCGCCATCTGTGCTGCGTGACCTCCACCGGACTGCTCACCCCCGGCATCAGCGCCCTGCTGATACGGGAGTTGGGCATCGACCGGCACTGCAGCAGGGCCGACATCGTCGGCATGGGCTGCAACGCGGGGCTCAACGCCCTGAGCCTGGAGACCGGTTGGGCCACGGCCCACCCCGGCGAACTCGCCGTCGTGCTCTGCGTGGAGGCCTGCTCCGCCGCGTACGCCGTCGACTCGACGATGCGCACCGCCGTCGTCAACAGCCTCTTCGGGGACGGAGCGGCGGCCGTCGCGCTCCGCGCCGACCCGGTGCGCGACCCGAGCGGGACGCCGGCCGCGGCCGAGGGAACAGCCGCGTACGACGGGACGGCTCGGCGCGAGCAACGCGGGGAGACGGTCTTGGCGGCGGAAGCGGGCCCGACCGTCCTGAAGTTCGCGAGCTGCATCATCCCCGACGCCGTCGACGCCATGCGCTACGACTGGGACCGCGAACAGAGCCGGTTCAGCTTCTTCCTCGACCCGCAGATCCCCTACGTGGTGGGCGCGCACGCCGAGATCGTCGTCGACCGGCTGCTTTCGGGCACCGGCCTGCGCAGGAGCGACATCCGGCACTGGCTGGTGCACTCCGGCGGCAAGAAGGTCATCGACGCCGTCGTCGTCAACCTCGGCCTGACCCGCCACGACGTGCGCCACACCGTCGGTGTGCTGCGCGACCACGGGAACGTGTCCAGCGGCTCGTTCCTGTTCTCGTACGAACGCCTCCTCGAAGAAGGCGTCACCCGGCCCGGCGAGTACGGAGTGCTCATGACCATGGGACCGGGTTCCACGATCGAAACGGCGCTCATCCGATGGTGAGGACACAAGGGCCCATGGAACCGTTGCACACACTGGAACTGGACGGCTCACGGCCGTTGTCCGCGGCGACCGTCAAGAGCGTCGCCGCCCTCTGCGACCGCGCCGAGGACGGGGGCGAGGAGGGCATCGGCGTCGCCGTCGTCCACGTCGGCGGCGCCCCGGACGCCCACTGGACCAGCGGACTCGACGTCATGCTGGTCACCAAGTGGGAGCGCGTCCTGCGCCGCTTCGAGCGGCTGCCCGTGGCGTCGGTCGCGGTGGCCCACGGCGACTGCGGCGGAACGGCGCTCGACGCGTTCCTCGCCGCCGACCTGCGCGTGGCCGCCCCCGACACCCGCTTCCTCGTGCCGCGCGACGCGGGCGCGACCTGGCCCGGCATGGCCGGCTACCGCCTGGTCCAGCTCGCCGGCGCCGCCCGGGTCCGCGCGGCCGTGCTGTTCGGCCGCCCGATCACGGCCACCGAGGCACGGAGCCTCGGCATCGTCGACACCGTCGCCGACGACCCGGCCGCCGCCGTCGCCGACGCGGCGGCGCTGACCGGCGGCCTGTCCGGCAAGGAGCTGGCGATCCGCAGGCAGCTGCTCTTCGACGCCACCACGACCAGCTTCGAGGACGCGCTCGGCGCGCATCTCGCCGCCTGCGACCGCGCCCTGCGACAGCCCGCCGCGACGGCACCCGCGCAGGAGGCCGAGGCCTCGTGACGACGATCGTGCCCGCGCGGCAGGGACAGCCGGGGGAGTCGGGGGAGGCGGGGCGCGACGCGCGCCCGGCCTCCCCCGGGCCCGGGGACGTCCGGGACGCCTGGTCGCGCCTCGCCGCGTCGTCCGGTGCCGTCGCCCGCGTCGACGACCTGCTCGCCGCCCTGCCCGACCCCCTCGCCCGCACCGCGGGGCAGCGGGCCGAACTGGCCGCCGCCCAGGACGCGGCCCGCGCGCTGCGGACCCGCTTCCTCGACGCGCACGCCGACGCCGTGTACGCCCTGCTGACCGAGGACCGCACCGTCGACCTGCGGATCGACGAGCTCCTCGAAGCCGCCGCCGGCGCCCTGCCCGGACTGGTGCCCGACGCCGCCCTGATCGCCGCCGAACGCGGCCGCGTCCAGGCCGACAAGGAGGGCCACGAGATCGACCAGGGCATCTTCCTGCGGGCCGTGCTGCGCTCGCCGTACGCGGGATCGCATCTGCTGGACGCCATGCTCCGGCCGACCCCGCGCGCCCTGGCGCTCCTGCCGGAGTTCACCCGCACCGGACTCGTGGAGACGGAGTCGGTGCGCCTGGAGCGGCGCGACGACGGCGTGGCCCGGCTGACCCTGTGCCGGGACGACTGCCTCAACGCCGAGGACAGCCGCCAGGTCGACGACATGGAGACCGCCGTCGACCTCGCCCTGCTCGACCCGGCCGTCCGCGTCGGACTGCTGCGCGGCGGGGAGATGACCCACCCCCGCTACCGCGGCAGGCGCGTGTTCAGCGCGGGCATCAACCTCAAGAGCCTCAGCTCCGGCGACATCCCGCTGGTCGGCTTCCTGCTCCGCCGCGAACTCGGCTATCTCCACAAGCTCGTCCGCGGTGTTCTCACCGACCATCCCGGCCAGTGGCACTCGCCGCGGGTCGAGAAGCCGTGGGTCGCCGCCGTCGACGGCTTCGCGATCGGCGGCGGCACCCAGGTCCTGCTGGTCTGCGACCACGTGCTGGCCGCGTCGGACGCCTACTTGAGCCTGCCCGCGGCTAAGGAGGGCATCATCCCCGGCGTCGCCAACTTCCGCTTCACGCGGTACGTGGGGCCGCGCCCGGCCCGCCAGGTCATCCTCGGCGGGCGCAGGATCAGGGCGGCCGAGCCCGACGCACGGTTCCTGGTCGACGAGGTCGTCGAACCGGAGGACATGGACGCCGCCGTCGAGCGGAGCCTGGCCCGCCTCGACGGCGCCGCGGTGCTCACCAACCGGCGGATGCTGAACCTCGCCGAGGAACCACCGGACGCGTTCCGCGCCTACATGGCGGAGTTCGCGCTCCAGCAGGCCCTCCGCATCTACGGCCAGGACGTCATCGACAAGGTGGGCCGGTTCGCCGCCGCACGGCCGGCGCCGCCCGACGAAGCCGCCGCGGCCGCCCGCGGCTGAGGGGACACCGCGATGCCGATCGCCCGGGTCAACGGAATCGGGCTCAACTACGACGAGTACGGCACCGGAGACCCGGTCGTCATGGTCACCGGCACCGGCGCCCCCGGCCGGATGTGGCGCACGCACCAGGTGCCCGCCCTGACGGTGGCGGGCTACCGGGTCATCACGCTCGACAACCGGGGCATCCCGCCCAGCGACCCCTGCCCGGACGGCTTCACCCTCGCCGACATGGCGGCGGACGTCGCCGGCCTCATCGAGAGCCTGGGCGTGGGCGCGTGCCGGGTCGTGGGCTACTCCCTCGGCGCGATCGCCGTCCAGGAACTGCTCCTGGCCCGCCCCGACCTCGTACACCAGGCCGTCCTCATGGCCACCAGCGGCCGCACGGACGCGCTCACCGCCGCCATGACCGCCGCCGACATCGAACTCAGCGACGGCGACGGCAAGTTGCCGCCACGCTTCGCCGCGTACGTACAGGCACTCCAGAACCTCTCGCCGCACACGCTGGGCGACGAGGAGCGGCTGCGGGACTGGCTCGCGGTCTTCGAGATGTCGGCCGTCGACCGGTCGGGCGTGCGCGGCCAGCTCGGCCTCCAGCTGATCCCCGACCGGCTGTCCGCCTACCGGCGCATCAGCAGGCCGTGTCTGGTGATCGGCTTCCAGGACGACCTCGTCATCCGCCCGCAGCGGTCCCGCGAGGTCGCCGAGAGCATTCCCGGCAGCACCTACGCGGAGATCCCGGGGTGCGGCCACTACGGATATCTGGAGAATCCCGCGGCCGTGAATTCGGCGATCACGGATTTCTTCACCGGCCAACAGCCGCGCCCTTGACGGCGGTTCTCCTGGACGGCCTTGTCGGCCCAGAAACGTCCCGTTAGCGTGAAACACGTCCTGCCAGTGACACGATAGAAAACGATCGGAGTGGACATGCCGAACCCGTTCGACGACGAAAACGGCACCTTTCTGGTTCTCGTCAACGACGAGAACCAGCATTCGCTCTGGCCGGCCTTCGCCGAAGTGCCCGCCGGGTGGCAGACCGTGTTCGGGGAAGACACGCGCAAGGCCTGCCTGGAGTACATCGAGGAGCACTGGAAGGACATGCGACCCAAGAGCCTCATAGCCGAGATGGAGAAGTTCGAAGCCGCCGGCTAGCCGGCCGCCACCCGGCAATCACAACGAAAACAGGAGGTTTTCGTGGCAATACTCGGCGGACCGGGGCCGGTATTGATGCGCGGTATGGGGCCGGACGACGAGTCCGTGACCAGGCAGCAGATAAAGCCCGGCACGGCACAACGAATCCTCCCCTACGCGAAACCGTACCGACTCAAGATCGTGCTCCTCCTGGCCGTCACCGCGCTGAACGCGGGCAACGTGGTGGCCACGCCCATCCTGTTCAAGGCCCTCATCGACAACGGCATCATGAAGGGCGACACCTCGGTGGTCGTCTGGATCTCCGTCGTGGTCGCCGCGCTCGCGCTGCTCAGCGCGGGCCTCGGCTTCGCGGAGGCCTGGTACTCCGGGCGTGTCAGCGAAGGTCTCATCTACGACCTGCGCACCAAGATCTTCGACCATGTGCAGCGCCAGCCACTGGCGTTCTTCACCCGCGCCCAGACCGGCTCCCTCGTCAGCAGGCTCAACACCGACGTGGTCGGCGCCCAGCAGGCGGTGACCTCGCTCCTGTCGACCGTCGCGTCCGCCGGACTGACCCTGGTCCTCGTCCTCGGCGCGATGTTCTACCTGTCCTGGGTCGTCACCCTGGTCTCCCTGATCGTGATCCCGCTGTTCATCCTGCCGGGCCGCCTCGTCGGCCACCGGCTCCAGCGGATCATGCGCGAACACATGCAGGTCAACGCCGAGGTCGGCTCGTTCATGCACGAGCGCTTCAACGTGACCGGCGCGCTGCTGGCCAAGCTCTACGGCCGCCCCGCCGCCGAGACCGGCATGTTCTCGGGACTGGCCGCCAAGGGACGCGACCTCGGCATCCTCGCGGCCGTGTACAGCAAGCTGCTCTTCCTGTCGATGACGCTCGTGGGCGCCCTGGCCATCGCACTCGTGTACGGCGTGGGCGGCGGGCTCGCCATCGACGGCACGTTCCAGATCGGCACGCTGGTCGCCCTCGCCACGCTGCTCACGCGGCTGATGGGGCCGATCAACCAGCTCGCCGGAGCCCAGGCGAGCGTGCTGACCGCGCTCGTCAGCTTCGACCGGCTCTTCGAGATCCTCGACCTCAAGCCGCTGATCTCCGAGAAGCCCGGCGCGAAGCCGCTGCCCGCCGCGACGGCCACGGTCGACGCACGGACGTCCCCGGACGCCGCCAAGGGCGCTCCCGACGACACCCGTCGGGCCCCGGAGATCCAGTTCGACGGGGTGTCCTTCCGCTACCCGAAGGCCGCCGACGTCTCGCTCGCCTCACTGGAGTCCATCGCCCTGCCGATGCAGGAGCGCACCCAGAACACCTGGACCCTGCGCGACCTGAGCTTCACCGCGCCGGCGGGCAAACTGACCGCCCTGGTCGGCCCGTCCGGGGCCGGCAAGACGACCATCACCCACCTGGTGCCGCGCCTCTACGACCCCGTGGAGGGCGCCATCCGGATCGGCGGACAGGACATCCGCGACGTCACGCTGGAGTCGCTGAACCAGACCGTCGGCATGGTCACCCAGGACGCGCACCTCTTCCACGCGACCATCCGCGACAACCTCACGTACGCACGGCCCGGCGCGACCGAGGAGGAACTGGTCGAGGCGTGCAAGGCGGCCCAGATCTGGGAGCTGATCGCCTCGCTGCCCGACGGCTTCGACACCGTCGTCGGCGACCGCGGCTACCGGTTCTCCGGCGGCGAGAAGCAGCGCGTGGCCATGGCCCGCCTGCTCCTGAAGGCCCCGCCGATCGTCGTGCTCGACGAGGCCACCGCCCACCTGGACTCCGAGTCCGAGGCCGCCCTGCAACGCGCCCTGAAGACCGCGCTGCGCGGACGCACCTCCCTCGTGATCGCCCACCGGCTCTCCACGATCCGCGACGCCGACCAGATCCTGGTCGTCGACAAGGGCCGGGTCCAGGAACGCGGCACGCACGAGGAACTGATGCTGCTCGACGGGCTGTACGCGGAGCTGTACCGCACACAGTTCTCCCGGCAGCCGTCCACGAACGGCGACGCGCCGGTGCCCGAGCCGGTCGGCGGCCCGCCCGGACCCGTCCTGCACGGCGGTGCCATGCAGGCCGGACCGCCCGGCGGCTTCCCGGGCCCCGGTGGCCAACGCCCGGCCCCGGGGGTGTACTTCGCCCCGCCCGGCGCGGGACCCGGCGGACCGGGTGGCGGTCCCGGTGGCCCGGGAGGACCCGGAGGCCCGGGCGGCCCCGGACCTGGACCCGGCTACGGTCCGGGCCCGGGTGGTCCGCCGCCCGCGGACCCGGGGTGACGGTGACGCCTCGGGACGCCTCCACCGGGCACCCGTACAACTCACCATGAACCACCACGGATCACGGCATCCGCGACGCGGCTTCACGCGTCGCGGATGCCGTGCTGCCGGTTCCGGCCCGGCACGGACGGCGCGGCGGTAGCCTGGACGGCGTATGCGTTTCGCGCAGGGCCGCGGCGGACCGTGACCAGTGTGGTGACCCCAGCTCGACCGGCCTGGTCAGCCATGATCCGCTCCCGCCGCCCGCCCCTGCCGGTCGCGACGCACCGAGTACGGGTCGTTCGGGCCGTCGAGGCCCTGGGGATCGTTCGGGGGGTGAGCGGTGAGGGGCCCACGAGTACGCCGACATCGACATCCCGTCACGCATCCGAGCGGTCGCCCCGCGCCCCGGGACCACCGTGCCGGCGCCCGCGACCGACCCCGGGTACCGGATCCGACGATGTGATGTGAGATGCCGATGCGTCTGCCCAGCTCGTCCCGCGCGGCCCGGTTCCGGGCCTGGGCCGTCTCCCGCCTCCTGCCCAAACGGGTCCGCATGCGGCTCACGCTGCTCTACGGATCGCTGTTCGTCCTCTCCGGCGCGGTCCTGCTGACGATCACCTACCTGCTCGTCAGCCGCTCCAACGGCATGTTCGTCTTCAGCCGCGACCGGTCCGGCGGACCCGCCGACGCGGGCGTCCACATGTACGAGGGAAGCAGCTCGTCGGCCGTCCTGAACCGCTTCGCCGAAGCGCAGCGCGAACAGGCCATGCGCCAGCACGACCTGGAGATGAACCGCCTGCTCATCGAGTCGGGCGTCGCCCTGGCCATCATGTCGGTCATCGCGATCGGCCTCGGCTGGTTCGTCGCGGGCCGCGTCCTGCGGCCCCTGCGCACCATGAACACCACCATCCAGCGGATCTCCGCGCACAACGTGCACGAACGCCTCGCCGTCGAGGGCCCGGACGACGAACTGAAGGGTCTGGCCGACACCGTCGACGGACTCCTGGGCCGTCTGGAGGGCGCGCTCGACTCCCACAAACGCTTCGTGGCCAACGCCGCCCACGAACTGCGCACACCCCTGACCGTCGAACACGCGCTCCTGGAGGAGTCGCTGATCGACCGCGACGCCACCGTCGACTCGTTCCGCTCCAACTTCGAGCGGCTCCTGGTCCTCAGCCAGCAACAGGCGCGCCTCCTGGAGTCGCTGCTCACCCTCTCCAGCAGCGAACGCGGACTCGACCGCCGCGAACCGCTGGACCTGGCGGAGCTCGCGGGCAAGGCGGTGCTCGGCTGCCGCGAGAAGGCGGAGCAGGCGGGGCTGCGGCTGGACGCCGCCACCGGACCCGCCGCCACCCGGGGCGACAGCGCCCTCGTCGAGCGCCTGGTCGCCAACCTCCTGGACAACGCCATCGGTTACAACGTGCCCGACGGATGGGTGAGCATCGCGACCCGCGTCGAGGGCGAGCACGGCGTCGTCCGCGTGAGCAACTCCGGCATCGTCGTACCGCCCGACCGGGTGGGCCGCCTGTTCGAGCCCTTCCAGCGGCTCGACCGCACGGCGGGCGACGGCCACCACGGCCTCGGCCTGTCGATCGTGCGCTCCATCGCCGCCGCCCACGGCGCGACCCTGAACGCCCACGCGAGGCCGGGAGGAGGCCTGGTCGTGGAGGTCGGCTTCCCGCTGGAGTCGACGGACCGGCCGTCCGCCGCCCACCACGACGCGTCCGCCGGACAGCTCGGCGGACCGCCCCAACTGCCCCCGGAAACCGTGACGGTCGGCACGGCGGGCCCGCGTTAGTCCTCGTCGGCGACGATTCCCCGAAGGCGCCACCGCGGACGGTCGCGCCATTTTCCCCCCGGGCATAGCATCGAATTCACCGCGTATGTTCCGCGCCCGCCCGCCGCGCGTCCAAGTGCGCAAACCGCGCGGTTGGACACCGGTTGGACGGCTCGGAATCCAGTGCCGGAAATGAGTACGGTCCTGAGGCGTTCCTGATGCGTTTCTGCCCGAGTGGAGTCGAGGAATCAGCCGACGCGGAACGCTCGGCTAGGGGGAAAGATGACCGGCAATGCTGCTCGCGCTCTGCCCTTGTTCGATTCCCAGGAAGGAATCTGGCTGGCACAGCGAGTGGAAGGCTCCCGTCGGCAGTACAGCGTCGGACAGTACGTGGAAATAGCGGGGCCTCTCGACGAGCGGACAATGGAACGCGCGCTCCGGCACGTGGTCGCCGAAACGGAAATACTGCGCGTGAGTTTCGCGGAGACGTACGCGAGCGACGCGGCGGATGCGACGGGTGGCACGGGGGCGGCGCAGATCGTGGCCCCCGAACCCCCGGAAGGGGACCTCCTCCACGTCGTGGACCTCGCAGCCGACGCCGACGTACGAGGCGCGGCCGAGTCATGGCTACGGGTGATGCCGGACCAGGATGCCTCCGCGTACGTCCTCTTCCGCCTGGCCCCCGACCGCCACGTCTGGCTGCAGAGCCACGACCACCTCCTGATGGACGTCTTCGGGTGCTCGCTCGTGGCGCGCCGCGTCGCGCACGTCTATACGGCGATGCGGCGCGGACAGGAGCCCGAGGCGCCGACGCACGCCACGCTCGCCGCGCTCCTGGACCAGGAGGCCGCCTACCGCGACTCGGAGCGGCACGAGGCCGACCGCCGCCACTGGCACGACCGCTTCGCCGACCGCCCGGAGCTGATCGGCATCCCCGGCCACGCCTCGCCGTCGCCTGATCGCGCGTCCGAGGCCCTGCGGGAGTCGGGGCACCTCCCGCCGTCCGCCGTCGCCGCGCTGCGTGCCGCGGCCACGCGGGCCGGGGTGAGCTGGCCCCGGCTCGTCGTCGCCGCCGTCGCGGCCTTCCTGGGCCGGACGGCCGGAACGGCCGAGGCCGTCCTGAGCCTCCCGGTCGCAGGCCGCACCACCGACGAGGCACGACGCACCCCCTGCACCATGGCGAACATGCTGCCCCTGCGGCTGCCCGCGACCGCCGGAGCGAGCCTGCTGGAGCTGGCCCGGGAGGCGGGACGCGAGATCGGCGGTCTCCTCGACCACCAGGGGTTCCGCGGCGAACGGCTGCGCCGCGAACTCAACTGGCCGACGGGCGAGCGCTGGCACTTCGGCCCCTACGTCAACGTCATGCCGATGGCCGGCGAGACCCTGTGGTTCGGCGAGCACAAGGGCATCGTCCGCGACCTGTCGAGCCGGCGCGTCGAGGAGTTCGGCGTGCTGGTGAGCGGCTGGTCCGAGGACGCGGGCGGCGAGGGCATGGAGATCGCCTTCGAGGCGAACCCCGCTCGCTACGGCCGCGACTGGCTCCGGGCGACCCACCGTTCCTTCCTGACGTTCCTGGCAGGGGCCGTGGAGGATCCGTCGGTGCCGGTGGGACGGATCGATGTCCTGGCGGCGGACGAGCGGTCGCGGGTGGTGGAGGAGTGGAACGCGACGGCTGACGGTCCGGTGCCGGTGGGTTCGGTCGTCGAGCGCTTCGAGGAGTGGGCGCGTCGGGCGCCGGGTGCGGTGGCGGTGCGCTGCGGGAACGACGCCGTCTCGTACGTGGAGTTGGAGGCGCGGGCGAATCGGCTCGCCCGCCACCTGAAGTCCCTGGGGATCGGTCGTGAGGCGCGGGTGGGCCTGTGCCTGCCGCGCGGGATCGACGTGGTCGTGGGCGAGCTGGCGGTGTGGAAGGCGGGCGGCGCGTTCGTGCCGCTCGACCCGGAGTACCCGGCGGACCGCCTCGGGTACGTGCTCGCCGACAGCGGCGCGGACGTGGTCCTCGGCACCGGTGGGTCGCTGGACGGGGTGCCGGTGGGTGCGGCGGGTGTGGTGGTGCTGGACGACGCGGAGACGGTGGCGGCGCTGGGGGCCGAGTCCGCCGAACCGCTGGGCACGACCACCCTGCCGGGCCAACTCGCTTACGTGATCTACACCTCTGGGTCGACGGGCCGCCCCAAGGGGGTGGCCGTGGCCCACGGTGGTGTGGCGAACCTGGCGGAGGTGATGAGGCCCGCCCTCGGGGTCGCCGAGGGGGTGACCGTGTTGCAGTTCGCGTCGTTCAGCTTCGACGCGGCGGTGCTGGACGTGGCGGCCACCTTGTCCGCCGGCGGGACGCTGGCGATCGCGTCGAGCGAGGAGCGGTCCGAGCCCGCCGCGCTGGCGAGGATGATCGAGACGGCAGATGTGAGTACGGCGAGTGTGGTGCCGTCCTTGCTGGGTGTGCTGGATCCGGCGGCTGTGCCGGGTGTGGAGAACTGGGTTCTGGGTGCGGAGTTGTTGACCGCTGACCTGGCGAGTCGCTGGACCGCGCGGGCGCGGGTGTGGAACACGTATGGGCCGACGGAGGCGACGGTGATGGCGACCGTCGGCCCGGTGGACGCCGGGATCGACTCGCTGGACCAGCCGCCGCCGATCGGGCGCCCGCTCGGGAACGTGCAGGTGTACGTCCTGGACGCGTCCCTGCGACCCGTGCCGGCGGGAGCGACGGGTGAGGTGTACGTCGCGGGTCCTGGTGTGGCGCGGGGGTATGTGGGGCGGCCGGATCTGACGGCCGAGCGGTTCGTGGCGTGCCCGTTCGGCGACGGTGGCCGCATGTACCGGACGGGTGACCTGGGGTGCTGGACGAACGACGGGCAGTTGCTGTTCGCGGGGCGGGCCGACGACCAGGTGAAGATACGCGGATTCCGGGTCGAACTCGGTGAGGTCGAGGCGGCGTTGGCCGCGTGTGCCGGGGTGCGGCAGGCGGCGGTCGTGGTGCGGGAGGACCGGCCGGGGGACCGGCGCCTGGTCGGCTACGTCGTCCCCGACGGCGAGCAGCACCCGGACCCTCAGCGGATACGTGACCAAGTCTCCGCCCGCTTACCGGAGTTCATGGTACCGGCGGCCGTCGTGACGCTCGACGCGCTGCCGTTGACGGTGAACGGCAAGGTGGACCGGTCCGCCCTGCCCGCGCCCGACCTCGCGGGAGCGGGGCCCGGACGGGGACCCGCGACTCCGCTGGAGGAGGTGCTCTGCGGCCTCTTCGCGGAGGTCCTGGGCCTGGGGCGGATCAGCACGGATCTGTCCTTCTTCGCCCTGGGCGGGGACTCGCTGCTGGGCATGCGGCTGATCGCGCGGGTGCGGGCGGTGCTGGACGTGGAGGTCGGCATCGCCGAGCTGTTCGGTGCGCCCACGGTGGCCGGACTGGCGCGGCTGATCGATGAGGCGTCGGGGAGCGGCGCGGAGGGCCGGGCGACGCTGGCGGTGCGGGAGCGGCCGGACGTGGTGCCGTTGTCGTTCGCGCAGCAGCGGATGTGGTTCCTGAACCGGATGGAGGAATCGGTACCGGGTGCCGCGGCGGCGTACAACCTGCCGCTGGCGCTGCGTATCTCGGGTGCGCTGGACGTGTCCGCCTTGGAAGCGGCACTCGGTGACGTGGCGGATCGGCACGAGAGCCTGCGCACGGTCTTCCCGGACGTGGGCGGTGTGCCGTGCCAGCAGGTGCTGAGCGGAGACGCCGGGCGCCCGCGTCTTCGGACCGAGGGGTGCGACGAACGGCGCGTCGACGCGGTGCTGGCGGAGCATGCCGCTGCCGGATTCGACCTGCGTACCGAAGTGCCGTGGCGTGCGTGCCTGTTGACGGTGGGGCCGCAGGAGTACGTGCTGTCCGTCGTGGCGCATCACGTCGCGGTCGACGGGTGGTCGATGGGTGTGCTGGCGCGTGACCTGGGGGTGGCGTACGCGGCCCGCTGCGAGGGCCGTGAGCCCGAGTGGCCGCCGCTGCCGGTCCAGTACGCGGACTACGCGCTGTGGCAGCGGCAGGTGCTCGGCGAACTGGACGACCCGGCCAGCGTGATCAGCGGCCAACTGGCTTACTGGCGGGACGCCTTGGAGGGCCTCCCGCAGGAGCTGAACCTGCCCGTGGACCGGGCGCGGCCGGTGGTCCCCTCCTTCGAGGGCCGTCGCGCGCGGATCGAGACCGGCGCGGACACCCATGCCCGGCTTGTCGAGATCGCGGGGCGGGGTCGGGCGACGATGTTCATGGTCGTGCACGCCGCCGTGGGAGTGCTGCTCGCGCGGATGGGTGCGGGCGAGGACATCCCGCTCGGCACACCCGTCGCGGGGCGTGGCGACGCGGCCCAGGAGGACCTGGCGGGCTTCTTCGTGAACACGTTGGTCCTGCGGACCGATCTGAGCGGCGACCCCAGCTTCGCGGAGCTGCTGGAGCGCGTCCGGGCCACGGACCTGGATGCGTACGCCCATCAGGACGTCCCCTTCGAGCGCCTGGTCGACGAGGTCAATCCGTCACGGTCGGTGTCCCGGAACCCCTTGTTCCAGGTGATGTTGGCCCTGGAGAACGTGCCCGACCCCGAGTGGAAGCTGCGGGGAACGCGGGTGCGTTCGGCGTCCATGGTCGCGCCGGCCGCCCGCTTCGACCTCGCGGTGACGCTCACCGAGCGGCGTGACGAGCGCGGCGCCCCGGCCGGGCTCGCGGGCGACGTCCTGTTCGCGACGGACCTGTTCGACGAGGACACGGGCCGGGCGCTGGCCGAGCGGCTGGTACGGCTGCTTGAGCAGGTCGCCGCGGAGCCGGGGATCCGGCTGAGCGACATCGACGTCCTCGCGGCGGACGAGCGGTCGCGGGTGGTGGAGAGGTGGAACGCGACGGCCGATGGTCCGGTGCCGGTGGGTTCGGTCGTCGACCGCTTCGAGGAGTGGGCGCGTCGGGCGCCGGGTGCGGTGGCGCTGCGGTGCGGTGATGTCGACGTGTCGTACGGGGAGTTGGAGGAGCGGGCGAACCGTCTTGCCCGGCACCTGCGCAGCCTGGGGGTCGGTCGTGAGGCGCGGGTGGGCCTGTGCCTGCCGCGCGGGATCGACATGGTCATCGGTGAGCTGGCGGTGTGGAAGGCGGGCGGCGCGTTCGTGCCGCTGGATCCGGAGTACCCCGCGGACCGCCTCGGATATGTGATCGCGGACAGCGGCGCGGACGTGGTGCTCGGCTCGGGTGGTATGCCCGCGGAGGTGGCCACGGCGGCGCGGACCGTCCCGCTCGACGCGGTGGGGACGGTGGCGGCGCTGGCGTCGCAGTCCCCCGAGCCGCTGGGCGTGCGTCTCCTGCCGGATCAACTGGCTTACGTGATCTACACGTCCGGCTCGACGGGCCGCCCCAAGGGTGTGGCCGTGGCGCACAGGGGCGTGGTGAACCTGGCCGAGGCGATGCGGCCCGCCCTGGGTCTCGGCACGGGCGTGGTGATGCTGCAGTTCGCGTCGTTCAGCTTCGACGCGGCGGTGCTGGACGTGGCGGCCACCTTGTCCGCCGGCGGGACGCTGGCGATCGCGTCGAGCGAGGAGCGGTCCGAGCCCGCCGCGCTGGCGAGGATGATCGAGACGGCAGATGTGAGTACGGCGAGTGTGGTGCCGTCCTTGCTGGGTGTGCTGGATCCGGCGGCTGTGCCCGGTGTGGAGAACTGGGTTCTGGGCGCGGAGTTGTTGACCGCTGACCTGGCGAGTCGCTGGACCGCGCGGGCGCGGGTGTGGAACACGTATGGGCCGACGGAGGCGACGGTGATGGCGACCGTCGGCCCGGTGGACGCCGGGATCGACTCGCTGGACCAGCCGCCGCCGATCGGCAGCCCGCTGAGCAACGTATGCACCTACGTCCTGGACGCGTTCCTGCGTCCGGTGGCGCCGGGTGTGGCCGGTGAGGTCTACATTGCCGGGCCTGGTGTGGCGCGGGGGTATGTGGGGCGGCCGGATCTGACGGCGGAGCGGTTCGTGGCGTGCCCGTTCGGTGTGGGCGGGCGCATGTACCGGACGGGCGACCTGGCGCGCTGGTCGAAGGACGGGCAGTTGCTGTTCGCCGGGCGGGTCGACGACCAGGTGAAGATACGCGGATTCCGGGTCGAACTGGGCGAGGTCGAGGCGGCGTTGGCCGCGTGTGCCGGGGTGCGGCAGGCGGCGGTCGTGGTGCGGGAGGACCGGCCTGGGGACCGGCGCCTGGTCGGGTATGTCGTGCTGGAGGTAGCGGCCGGGAGCGTGGACGTATCGACGATCCGCGTGCAGCTGGCCCGGGTGCTGCCGGAGTTCATGGTCCCGGCGGCCGTCGTGACGCTCGACGCGCTGCCGTTGACGGTGAACGGCAAGGTGGACCGGGGAGCGCTGCCCGCGCCGGAGTTCGCCTTCGAGGCATCCGGGCGGGAGCCGCGTACGCAGGTAGAGGAGATGCTGTGCGGGCTGTTCGCCGAGGTGCTCGGGCTTGAGTGGGTCGGGGCGGAGGACGGGTTCTTCGACCTGGGCGGCGACTCGCTGCTGGCGATGCGGCTCATCTCCCGTGTGCGGGCGGTGCTGGACGTGGAGGTCGGCATCGCCGAGCTGTTCGGCGCGCCGACCGTGGCCGGGCTGGCACAGCTGATCGACGAGGCGGGGAGCGGTACCGAGGACCGGGTCGCGTTGCGGGTGTGGCAGCGGCCGGACGTGGTGCCGCTGTCGTTCGCGCAGCAGCGGATGTGGTTCCTGAACCGGATGGAGGAATCGGTACCGGGTGCCGCGGCGGCGTACAACCTGCCGCTGGCACTGCGTATCTCGGGTGAGCTGGACGCGTCCGCCTTGGAAGCGGCACTCGGTGACGTGGCGGACCGGCACGAGAGCCTGCGCACGGTCTTCCCGGACGTGGGCGGTGTGCCGTGCCAGCAGGTGCTGGACGGAGAGGCGGGGCGCCCACGCCTGCGGACCGTCGAGGCGGCTGAGCGGCAGCTGGACGGACTGCTGGCGGAACACGAAGGCCTCGGTTTCGACCTCCGGGCGGATGTGCCCTGGCGGGCCTGGCTGCTGGTCATCGACCCAGGCGAGTACGTGCTCTCGATGGTGGCGCATCACGTCGCGGTCGACGGCTGGTCGATGGGTGTGCTGGCGCGTGACCTGGAGGTGGCGTACGCGGCCCGCTGCGACGGCCGTGAGCCCGAGTGGTCCCCGCTGCCGGTCCAGTACGCGGACTACGCGCTGTGGCAGCGGCAGGTGCTCGGCGAACTGGGCGACCCGGCCAGCGTGATCAGCGGCCAACTGGCCTACTGGCGGGACGCCTTGGAGGGCCTCCCGCAGGAGCTGGCCCTGCCCGTGGACCGTACGCGGCCCGCGGTGCCGTCGTTCAAGGGGCGTCTGGTGCCGGTGGCGGCGGACGCGGACACGCATGCGCGTCTCGTCGAGATCGCGGGGCGTGGCCGGGCGACGATGTTCATGGTCGTGCACGCGGCGGTCGGTGTGCTGTTGGCGCGGATGGGTGCGGGTGAGGACATCCCGCTGGGCACACCCGTCGCGGGGCGTGGTGACGCGGCCCTGGAGGACCTGGCAGGGTTCTTCGTCAACACGCTGGTCCTGCGGACCGATCTGAGCGGCGACCCCACCTTCGCGGAGCTGCTGGAGCGCGTCCGGGCCACGGACCTGGACGCGTACGCGCACCAGGACGTCCCCTTCGAGCGCCTGGTCGACGAGCTGAACCCGGCCCGATCCGTGTCCCGTACGCCCCTGTTCCAGGTGATGCTGGCCCTCCAGAACGTCCCCGACCCGGAGTGGAACCTGGCGGGCACGCAGGTGCGCTCGCTGCCGATGGTCGCTCCGGCGGCACGTTTCGACCTGGCGGTGACGCTGACCGAGCGGCGTGACGGGCGCGGGGCCCCGGCGGGAGTGGACGGCGACGTCCTCTTCGCCGCGGACCTGTTCGACGAGGGCACCGCCCAGATGCTGGCACGGCGCCTGGTGCGTGTCCTGGAGCAGATCGCCGCCGATCCGCAGATACGGCTCAGTGACGTCGACGTCCTGACGGCCGACGAGCGCGCGCAGGTGGTGGAGCGCTGGAACGATACGGCGGTCGCTGGTCCGGACGCGCTGGTGCCGGAGCTCGTCGAGGAGCGGGCGCGTCGGGCGCCGGGTGCGGTGGCGCTGCGGTGCGGTGATGTCGACGTGTCGTACGGGGAGTTGGAGGAGCGGGCGAACCGTCTTGCCCGGCACCTGCGCAGCCTGGGGGTCGGTCGTGAGGCGCGCGTGGGCCTGTGCCTGCCGCGCGGGATCGACATGGTCATCGGTGAGCTGGCGGTGTGGAAGGCCGGCGGCGCGTTCGTCCCTCTCGACCCCGAGTACCCGGCCGACCGGCTCGCGTACATGGTGGCCGACAGCGGCGCGCAGGTGGTCCTGGGCGCCTCCGTCACCCTGGCCCAGGTGTCGGTCGGCGCGCGGACCGTGCTGCTGGACGCGGTGGGGACGGTGGCGGCGCTGGCGTCGCAGTCGGCCGTGTCACCGCGTACCCGCACGCTGCCGGACCAACTGGCGTACGTGATCTACACGTCCGGTTCGACGGGCCGTCCCAAGGGGGTGGCCGTGGCCCACGGCGGCGTGGCGAACCTGGCGGAGGTCATGCGGCCCGCCCTTGGGGTCGCCGAGGGGGTGACCGTACTGCAGTTCGCGTCGTTCAGCTTCGACGCGGCCGTCCTGGACGTGGCCGTCACCCTCGCCGCCGGCGGCACCCTGGCCATCGCGTCCGGTCAGGAGCGCGCCGAACCCGCCGCGCTGGCGCGGATGATCGACGCGGCCGGGGTGAGCACGGCGAGCGTGGTGCCCTCGCTGCTGGGTGTGCTGGACCCGGCGGCCGTGCCGGGCGTGCACAACTGGGTGCTCGGCGCGGAACTCCTCACCGCCGACCTCGCCGCCCGCTGGACCCCGCGGGCGCGGGTGTGGAACACGTACGGCCCGACCGAGGCGACCGTCATGGCCACCGTCGGGCCGATCGACCCCGGCATCGGGTCGGGCGACGAGCCGCCGCCGATCGGGCGCCCGCTCGGGAACGTGAGGATGTACGTCCTGGACGCGTTCCTGCGTCCGGTGGCGCCGGGTGTGGCCGGTGAGGTCTATATCGCCGGGCCTGGTGTGGCGCGGGGGTATGTGGGGCGGCCGGATCTGACGGCGGAGCGGTTCGTGGCATGCCCGTTCGGCGACGGTGGCCGCATGTACAGGACCGGGGACCTGGCCCGGTGGACGGGTGACGGGCAGGTGCTGTTCGCGGGGCGGGCCGACGACCAGGTGAAGATCCGTGGGTTCCGGGTCGAACTGGGCGAGGTCGAGGCGGCGTTGGCCGCGTGTGCCGGGGTGCGGCAGGCGGCGGTCGTGGTGCGGGAGGACCGGCCTGGGGACCGGCGCCTGGTCGGGTATGCCGTGATGGAGGCAGAGGCCGAGGGTGCGGACGCATCGACGATCCGCGCGCAGCTGGCCCGGGTGCTGCCGGAGTTCATGGTCCCGGCGGCCGTGCTCGTCCTCGACGACCTGCCCCTCACCGTGAACGGAAAACTGGACCGGGCGGCCCTGCCCGCACCTGACTTCACCCTCAGGACATCCGGGCGGGAGCCGCGTACGCAGGTCGAGGAGATGCTGTGCGGGCTGTTCGCCGAGGTGCTCGGGCTTGAGTGGGTCGGGGCCGAGGACGGGTTCTTCGACCTGGGCGGCGACTCGCTGCTGGCGATGCGCCTGCTCTCGCGCGTCCGGGCGGTGCTGGACGTGGAGGTCGGCATCGCCGAGCTGTTCGGCGCGCCGACCGTGGCCGGGCTGGCACAGCTGATCGACGAGGCGGGCATCGGCACCGAGAACCGGGTCGCGTTGCGGGTGTGGGAGCGGCCCGATGTGGTGCCGCTGTCGTTCGCGCAGCAGCGCATGTGGTTCCTGAACCGCATGGACGAGTCCGTCCCGGGCGCGGCCGCCGCGTACAACATGCCGCTGGCCCTCCGTATCTCCGGGGTGCTGGACGTGGCCGCCCTGGAGGCGGCACTCGGTGACGTGGCGGACCGGCACGAGAGCCTGCGCACGGTCTTCCCCGACATCGACGGCGTCCCGCATCAGCTGGTGCTGCACGGCAGGGCGGGCCGCCCGCCCCTGACCATCGTGCAGACGGACGAGGCGCAGGTGGCGGAGGCCCTCCTCGAGGGGCTGAGCGGCGGCTTCGACCTGCGGGTGGACGTGCCCTGGCGCGTCTGGCTGCTGGTGACCGCTCCCGGGGAGTTCGTGCTGTCCGTCGTGGCGCACCACGTGGCCGTCGACGGGTGGTCGATGGGGGTGCTGGCACGGGATCTGGAGGTGGCGTACGCGGCCCGTTGCGAGGGCCGGTCGCCCGGCTGGGGTCCGCTGCCGGTCCAGTACGCGGACTACGCGCTGTGGCAGCGCACGGTGCTCGGCGAACTGGACGACCCCGCCAGCCTCGTCAGCGGGCAACTCGCCTACTGGCGCGACGCGTTGCACGGCATTCCGCAGGAACTCGCCCTGCCCGTGGACCGGGCGCGGCCCGTCGTCCCCACCTTCGAGGGGCGTCTGGTGCCGGTGGCGACGGACGCGGAGACGCATGCGCGTCTCGTCGAGCTCGCGGGGCGTGGCCGGGCGACGATGTTCATGGTCGTGCACGCCGCCGTGGGAGTGCTGCTCGCGCGGCTGGGCGCGGGCGAGGACATCCCGCTGGGCACACCCGTCGCCGGGCGCGGTGACGCCGCCCTCGAAGAGCTGGCCGGCTTCTTCGTCAACACGCTTGTCCTGCGGACCGACCTGAGCGGCGACCCCACCTTCGCCGAGCTGCTGGAGCGCGTCCGTACGACGGACCTCGCCGCCTACGCACACCAGGACGTCCCCTTCGAGCGCCTCGTCGAGGAGCTGAACCCCTCGCGGTCGCTCTCCCGCACCCCCTTGTTCCAGGTGATGCTGGCCCTCCAGAACGTGCCCGAGGCCGCTTGGGACCTGCCCGGCGTGCGGGTCAGCCCCGCGCCGCTGCCGTCCCGGCTCGCGGCCCGGTTCGACCTGGCCGTGTCCATGGTCGAGCGGCGCGACGCGCTCGGCGCCCCGGCCGGTCTCGACGGCGAGATCCTCTACGCCGCGGACCTGTTCGACGAGGACACCGCCCACATGCTCGGGCGGCGGCTGGCGCGCGTCCTGGAGCAGATCGCCGCGGATCCGCGGATCCGGCTGAGCGACGTCGACGTCCTGACGGCCGACGAGCGCGCGCAGGTGGTCGAGCGGTGGAACGACTCCGCGGTCCCGGTCGAGCCCTCCTCCGTCGTCGACCTCTTCGAACGGCAGGCTGCCCGCACCCCGCACGCCGTGGCGGTCGAGGCCGGAGCGCACGGGGAACACGCCCTCACATACGGCGAGCTGGAGCAGGAGGCCTCACGGCTCGCGCGGTATCTGATCGACGCGGGCGTGGGGCCGGAGTGCCGGGTCGCGGTCGTCGTGGAGCGGTCCGTGGCGCTGGTCGTGGCGCTCGTCGCCGTCGCCATGGCCGGCGGTGTGTTCGTGCCGGTGGACCCGGAGTACCCGGCGGACCGGGTGGCCCATCTGCTGGAGGACTCCGATCCGGCGGTGGTGCTCCGCACCGCGGGGACCGTCCCCACGGACTCCGCGCGACAGACGGCGGGTGGCGCGCGCCGGACCGTCGTGCTGGACGACCCGGCGACGGCCCGCGACGTGGCGACGTACGCGTCCGGCCCCCTCGGCCCCACGGAGCGCACGGCGCCCCTCGCGCCGGGCAACGCCGCGTACGTGATCTACACCTCCGGCTCGACCGGCACCCCGAAGGGCGTCGCCGTGCCCCACCACGGGCTGCGCAACGTCGTCGAGGACAACCTCCGGCGGTACGGACTCGACGAGGACAGCCGCGTCCTGCAACTCGTCTCGCCGAGCTTCGACGTCTCCATGGCGGACATGTGGCCCACCCTGTGCGCGGGCGCGCGGCTCGTCCTCGCGCCCGCGAAACTCGACGCGTCCGGCGACGAGCTGAGCCGGCTGATGCGGGCGCGGCGCGTCACCCACCTGGCGACGACCCCGACCCATCTGCTGCAGATGGACGCCGACGACGTACCCGACCTGCGCCTGCTGATCATCGGCGGCGAGCCCATGCCGCCCGAGGCGCGCCGCCGCTGGCAGCGGGGCCGGGCCATGTTCAACCAGTACGGCGTCACCGAGGCGTCGATCATCTCCACCGTCAGCGCGATCCGGCGCGAGAGCGACGGCGCGACACCGATCGGCGGCCCGATCGCCAATACCCGTGTGTACGCGCTGGACACGGCCCTGCGGCCGGTGCCCGTCGGGGTCCCGGGCGAGCTGTACGTCGCCGGGGCCGGGCTCGCGCGCGGCTATCTGGGCCGGGCGGCGCTCTCGGCGGAGCGGTTCGTCGCCAGCCCGTTCGGCGCGGGCGAGCGGATGTACCGGACCGGCGACGTCGTGCGGTGGACCAGCGAGGGCGAACTGGTCTTCGCGGGCCGCGCCGACCACCAGATGAAGGTCCGCGGCCACCGGATCGAGCCCGGCGAGGTCGAGAGCGCCCTCGCGGGCTGCCCCGGCGTGCGCGAGGCCGTCGTGCTGGTGCGCGAGGACCGGCCGGGCGAGCACCGCCTGATCGGCTACGTGGCCGCCGACCCGGAGACACTGGACGGGCGGACGGTGCGCGCGCACGCCGCCGGAGTGCTGCCCGAGCACATGGTGCCGACGGCGGTCCTGGTCCTGGCCGCGCTGCCGCTGACCGCCAACGGCAAACTCGACCGGGCCGCCCTGCCCGCCCCCGACTACGCCGAGCGGGTCTCGGGCCGGGCGCCGCGCACGGAGACCGAACGCATCCTGTGCGACCTGTTCGCCGAGATGCTCGGCCTGGAACGGGTCGGCGCCGACGACGGCTTCTTCGAGCTGGGCGGCGACTCGATCAGCTCCATGCAGCTGGTCTCACGGGCGCGCCGCGCGGGACTGGTCATGACGCCGCGGCACGTGTTCGAGGAGAAGACGCCCGAGCGCCTCGCGACCGTCGTCGAGGCCGCGGGGGCGGCGGAACACGCCGCCGTCACGGACGTCGGCGTGGGCCGGGTGCCCTGGACGCCGGTGATGCGGGCGTTCGGCGAGCGGGCCACGGGCGCGCGCTTCGCCCAGTGGATGACCGTCGGCGCCCCCGCCGGACTCGGCCTCGACGTCCTCGCGGCCGGACTCGGCGCGCTGCTCGACACCCACGACATGCTGCGGGCGCGGACCGTCCCGGGGGAGCCGGAACTCGTCGTCGGCGAGCGGGGATCGCAGGACGCCGGGTCCCAGGTCGTCCGCGTGGACGCACACGCCGTGGCCGCCGACGCCGCCGCGCTCGACGAGATCGCGGGACGCGCGGCGGACGAGGCGGCGCGGCGGCTCGACCCGGCGTCCGGCGTCATGACCCGGGCGGTCTGGGTGGACGCGGGCCCCGGACACACCGGCCGGATCGTCCTGGTGGTGCACCACTTGGTGGTCGACGGGGTGTCCTGGCGCGTACTGCTCCCGGACCTCCAGGCGGCGTGCGAGGCGGCGGCGGCCGGCCGCGAGCCGGTGCTCGACCCGGTCGGCACGTCGTTCCGGCGCTGGGCGCACCTGCTCGCCGGACAGGCCCGCGACGAGAGCCGGATCGCCGAACTCGACGACTGGACGGAGCTCCTCGGTCGGCAGCATTCACCGCTGGGCAAGCGGGCGTTGGACCCCGCCGTGGACACGGCCGATACACTGCTCCGCCGCTCGTGGACACTGCCCCCCGAGCAGGCGGCCACCCTCGTGAGCCGCACCCCGGGAGCCTTCCACTGCGGCGTGCGCGAGGTGCTGCTCGCCACCCTGGCGGGCGCCGTCGCGAGCTGGCGGCCGCACACCGCCGACGGGCTCCTCGTCGAGGTCGAGGGCCACGGCCGCGAACCGCTGGAGGGCGTGGACCTGTCCCGCACCGTCGGATGGTTCACCGCCGTGCACCCGGTCCGGCTCGCGGTGACCGGCGCCGACCTGGACGACGCTATGGCGGGCGGCCCGGCGGCGGGTACGTTGGTGAAGGCCGTCAAGGAGCAGGTCCGGGCCGTGCCCGGCGACGGCCTCGGCCATGAACTGCTGCGCCGGCTGAACGCCGAGACCGGCCCGGTCCTCGCGGCCGCACCGGCCGCGCAGATCGGCTTCAACTACCTCGGCCGGTTCGCCGCCGGCACGGCCGCGGGCACCGTCGAGGACTGGCAGCTCGCGGGCGCGGCGGCGGTCGGCGGCTCCACCGAACCGGACCTGCCGGCGATGCACGTGGTGGAAGGGCTCGCGGTGGTCCGGGACACCCCGGACGGCCCCGAGCTGACCGTCACCCTGAGCTGGCCGCGACACCTCCTGGACGAGGCGGACGTGGTGCGCCTCGGCCGGGCCTGGGTGCGGATGCTCGACGGCCTCGCCGCGCACACCGACGAACCCGCCGCAGGCGGCCACACCCCGTCCGACTTCCATCTCCTCGACCTCGAACAGGACGAGGTCGACCAGTTCGAAGCGCTGGCAGCCAAGCTAGAGGAGGGCCTGTCCCGGTGAAGTCAACAACCTCCGCCCACGACGCGACCCGACCGGCCGCGGGCCGCGGCCCGGCCCGGGGATCGGCCCTGGCCGGAGTGTGGCCGCTGTCGCCGCTCCAGGAAGGCCTGCTGTTCCACGCCGACTTCGACGACCACGGACCCGACGTCTACGCCGTCCAGTTCACCCTGGACATCGAAGGGCCCGTGGACGCCGGCCGGCTGCGGACGTCATGGGATGCGCTGCTCGACCGGCACGCCGCGCTGCGCGCCAGCTTCCACCGCAGGAAGTCCGGCGAGGCCGTCCAGCTCATCACCCGGAACGTCACCGTGCCCTGGCGCGAGGCCGACCTCCGCGGACACACCGAACCCGAACGCACCGCTCAGGCGGCCGAGTTGGCCGAGCGCGAGCGGGCGGAACGACTCGACCTCGCGGTCCCGCCGCTGCTGCGCCTCCTCCTGATCCGCCTCGGCGCACGCCGGTACCGCCTCGTCGTCACCTCGCACCACCTCCTGATGGACGGCTGGTCGATGCCGGTCCTCCTCAACGAACTCTCCGAGGTGTACGCGGCGGGCGGCGACTCCTCCGTCCTCAAGAGGTCCGCCTCGTACGGGGACTACCTGCTGTGGCTCGGCCGTCAGGACAAGGACGCGGCGCGCGCGGCATGGCGGGCCGAGCTGGCCGGAGCCGACGAACCGACGCTGATGGCGCCGACGGCGTCGTCCGGCACCCCGGTGCTCCCGGACGAGACCGTGGTGCGGCTCCCCGAGCGGACCACCAGGGACCTGGTGACACTGGCCCGTGCCCATGGACTGACGGTGAACACCGTCGTGCAGGGTGCCTGGGCGCTGGTCCTCGCGCGGCTCGCCGGACGGACCGACGTGGTGTTCGGCGCGACCGTCGCGGGCCGGCCCGCCGAACTGCCCGGCGTGGAGGCGATGGTGGGGCTCCTCATCAACACCCTGCCGGTACGGGTGCGCCTGGACGGCGGACAGCCGGTCGTCGACATGCTCGCGCGGCTCCAGGAACGCCAGTCCGCGCTGATCGCCCATCAGCACCTCGGCCTCTCCGAGATCCAGCG